>NZ_JAQMSD010000076.1 GCF_028330525.1 Spirulina sp. CS-785/01 | reverse complement strand
CCACGCCCTAAAGGAGCGTGGATTCTTGGTTCAACGAATCTCCGTTAGCTAGCAGGATTTCTCCAACCAACCAAGAGGGAGTTTCTCCCCAAGCGTTAATTTTCGTGCGCCCCACGATATATAAAGCCCTTTGCAGGATGGTCAATCCCAAGACACTAAGGGTTTGTCGCACAGAAAGCATAAAATTTCAGTTCTCCTGGTATTTGCATCTTTTGAGTTAGCAGACACCGGATTCGATTAAGGGGTTAAAGCGGCGATACTCAATTATCGCGGCTCTATTCCTCCTTTCAGTCTTCATTGAATGTCAATGTTTAACAGGAAGGAATGCTTGTTGATCTTAACGCATCCTAAAACATTCCCTGTTTAGATGCAGTAGGAGCAACTCACGAATTGCCCCTACGCTCACCGAAAAAGCAGTCGATGGGATATTGTAGGGTGGGCAATGCCACACCTGTCAAGGGGTTTAAAGAGAAAAATTATGCAAAGGGAAAATCAGGAATTAATTGATCAATGTGAGTCATAATTTTTTGAGTTTCCGTTAACACAACGACAATTTTCTGATAATGGAGAATTTCCTCAGATGATAATTGTCGTTTTGCTTTCTTTCTATCCTTTAACCATTTCTCTAACACCTGATATCCCCCCACCTTAAACTCCCAAATGCGTTTCGGTATCCCCGAAAAACGACAATTTTTATGGATAATGACTTCTTGCTTTGTCTCGTTATATTTAACTTGACTGACAGGAGGTTTTTGCTCCCCGTGATATTCAGTTATTAAAGTTTTGAGTTGGGGAGACTTCATTAAATGTAAATTAACTAACTTTCCTCCCTCTTTTGCTAAATTTTGAAATAATTTTTGATTGGAGGTAATAGGAAGACGGGGAAAGTCTCGTTTGAGAAAATCTGCGTATCGTTGACGATAGGTGGGAGAATGCAGAATTGCGTAGAGATAGTAAAAAATTTCCTCTGGAGTGGGAGTTTTACCCATGTTTTCTCTGACATTTTGTAGGAATTCTGGGGAGAGATTGGGATGTTTTTCGAGAAATAAATTCGTTTGTTGGTTGTCGGTGTCTGGGTAAATATAAAGGGGAAAAAGAGAGTTATTTTCTTTTAAGGATAACGTATGATTCGTGATAATTTTATTAGTACATAAAACTTGATCATATTCTCTGCTTCTTTCAATTCCTCTTGCAGAAATGAGACATAAGTTTTCCTTTTTAATCACATGACTCATAACCTCATTTCTTGGCCGACAAATAAATCCCCTAGATTTACCTGTATAATAAGTGAAACGAGTATCGAAGGGCCGATATAAAATTGGCATAATTAACTGACTTCTAACCCCAGTCTCTAGTAAATCTTGCTTTGCAACAGACACATTCCATTCTTTAGAATCTTTCCCTAAATTATACTTAAATCGTGCATCTTTTTCAGACAAGGAAGCAAAATCATTAACAACATTAGCAACATCTTCCCTAGTCCATTGAATCGTTAAACTATCCCTTGCAGTAACTACCCCCAAAGAATTAATAGGCATAATTTCAGTAATTTTCCATCCCTTTGCATATTCTTCCCATAAATCCTGCATTTGGGGGATTAATAAATAAAACGGAGAAACAGGATTAATTACTTCCCACTCCACCGTCTCCAACGTAACCTGAGTTAAAAACTGATACTTTGACTCTCGACTCCCCCAAACCTCTGCATGATAAACCGTTGCAAGATCAGAGGGAGACTTCTCCCCATCTTTAACAAAAATCCCAATACACACCCCTTGTTGAATATCAAACACATTTTGATCCGGACTCCCATCGGGACAAACCTCTTTTTTCTTCGCATTCCCATGTAAATCTAAAATATAAATGCGGTCAAAACTCTCTAACAAACGTTGTCGCATCCCTCGAAAGGTGGGATTGTCTAAATATCCGTGATTCGTCACAAACCCTAAAATCCCCTGATGAGTCTGATCAATCTTCCACTGTCCAAACCGGATAAACTTCACATAATCATCTTGTAACCACTTGGGATTTTTCTCATTTAACGGGTTTCCGTCCACTTGATAATAGTCTCGGACTAATCCCCCAATCCAAGGACTAAAATTCTCTGAATGGCCAGAATAGGGAGGATTTCCCAACACGACATAAATGGGAATTTCATTTTTAACGTCTGCTGCTTGGTTTGCTTCTTCGGAAATATACTTCCCTAACAGCATTTCTGATTTTTTCTTTCCCTCATCCAACGCATTACTCAGATAAATCTTTAATCTCTCTTTATCTGCAAACTCATACCCCAATCTCTCTAATAATAATCCTAATTTTAAATGTGCGATGGTGTAGGGAGTCATCAGTAACTCAAACCCATACAACCGACTTAATACTTTATTGTCTCTAAATAATAGATTCCAGCGATTAACTCCATATTTTTCAAAATTCGCCCGAATTTGTTTAATGACTGCATATAAAAAAGTCCCTGTCCCAGTGGCCGGATCTAAAATAGTCACTTTACGACTCCCTAACCCGTATTCTAAATCAAAATCTTGGTCTAAGATATCATTAACTGCTTTGACAATAAAACTCACCACAGATTCAGGAGTATAATACACTCCGCGACTTTTCCGTAAGGATGCGTCATAGGCCGCTAAAAAGGTTTCGTAAAAATGAACAATGGGGTCTTGTCGGTCAGTTTCTTGACCAAAGTTTTCTAAAATATTCCCCATTTCTACTTTCGCTAAAAGCTCAATGAGTTGCTCAATTGTCCAATGAATTTTACTAACAATATCTGTGGCAATAACGAGATAAAATAATCCTTTTAAAAAAGGGATTTTGTCACTAATAAAAATGCTGGCAGTTTGACGATCAAAGCGGAGAGTATCCCCTTCCTGTGCGTGACCCACCCTTGCGGTAAAGAGTCCATAAGCAATGGTTTGAGCATACATATCCGCAAAGTCTGACCAGTTTAATTGGGGTAGTAATAACTCCTCAAATATAGTGTAAAGTTGTCGTAATTCTCCGGTTGAGTCTTCTTGTCTTAACCCTTCTTTAATCCCATAACGAATGGCTTTAGTTGTTGCGGCCATTTGCCTAGCTAAATCATAATAGTTATTGATAGCTTTTCCGGTATAATTAAGAAAAGATAGAATTAAATTTTCTGTATCAATTGCATCATTAATAGGAATAATTTTATTATCGTCTCGTTGAGCGACTATAGCTTTTGCTTTCAACTTTCCATTTAAATACCAACGAAACTCTAAATAATTGGTTAAAATAAAGTTATTGCCAATAGATGACTCGAAATAACGTTGTAATTGTTCAGTTTCTTCAATTTTGTCTAAATTAGCATCAATTTGTTTGGCTTCAATATACCCTAATAAACTATTATTTTTGCGGACTGTAAAATCAGGGATTCCTGCTTGGTTACTTCTTTCTTCAATGCTGGCCGTAATCTCCAACTTTGCACTTTCGATCAATGTTTGCAACGCAGGATAATGAGTACGCTCACTGGCTCTCTCTAGGTTATTATTTTCGAGAGTCTGTAAATAATGGGTTAAATTCATAGAGCAGATATCAAGAATTGTAGGTTGGGTGGAGTGACAGTACCCGACAAAAATTTGTCTCACCCAAGGATGATACCAGTTGCGGAAACTGCCTCGCAGGACTCAAGGCCGAGTAGTAGGGTGGGCAATGCCCACCCTACAGAGTTACCTTACCTCCCTCAAGCAACAGAAGCTGCTTTCTTCGCCACCCAATACTTACTCATAAAGTGTTTCATCGTCTGAACCTCAGTAAAACCCGCCGTTTCAAGGCGTTTCACTAAATCATCGGTGATGTAATGGCGATAGTAGGGTTCATGGAAAATAATGGGAAAATTCTTCATATTCGGGGCAAATTCCGGACTATCAAGGGCCTGAATGGAATCACAGATAATAAATGTTCCTCCTGGTTGTGTTACCCGGTATGCCTCGTTAATCACATTTTGCCGTGCTTGGGGAGGCAATTCGTGGAAGAGAAAAACCGAGGTGACACTGTGGAAATAATTATCGAGATAGGGCAATTCTTCCGCATTCGCGTGGAGTAACTGCGGCAATTCCCCCGGAATTTGCGAGAGAATCTGATTGGCTTTGCGGAGGTAAGCGGGGGATAAATCCACCCCGTAAAGGGAGGCTTTCGGCAGAGTAGCGCGAATCCCTTGCAGGGTATATCCTGTCCCACAAGCAACATCTAACACCCGTTTTTGGGCGGGTGGGGTATCTCTGAAGGCTTCTACTGCTTCTTTTAGAGGAGCTAAAATCCGCCGCCGCATGGGGTTGGCCGTCCCACTAAACAGGAGTTCTACTTGGAGATCATAAAGGTTGGCGGATTGGTCGCTCAGATACCCGTCGGTTTGGTGATGGAAGTTTTGCAGGTAGTATTTGGGATAATTTTCTTTGTCGATGGGGGTTTGAAAGTCTTGATAGTTTTTCTCCCGGACTCGTTGCCAAACGTTGGCCATATCAAGCCAGACTTGGGGGTAATATTGCAAGGTGTCTTCCCAGTTGGTGTCAAAAAGGAGACTCACCGGATAAATTCCTTTCTCTGCGTCTTCCCAGTCTGTTTCTAGGAGTTGTTGACGGAGTTGGGTGATTTTTTGCAGAACTTCGGGGGGAAGTTCCATCCCTTTGTCTCGTTCGGGTACAACGAGATCACTCAGACGATTACTGACCACTTTATGAGCAAGACTCAATGCACCTTTCCCTTGTTGTAAGGTTTGATAGGCGAGTTTGCCGAGGTCGGACTGTAAGGGGAGAAACTGTTCGATGCTTGGTGTCGATCGCATATCTTGAAATAATGTTGGGATACATTAACTACGGGAATGAGCGGTTGTTGTTCTGTGTCACAGGCTCACACCCCATTCAATTAATGTACAATAATATTAAGTTTTATGTCTTGAATTTAATTTGTCTCACTGTCCACATCAAACAAGAGTAGCCTGCTAGAAGCATAATTGATTGACATTAATTGACATTAATTGACCTTGGCACTAGAGTGGATGTAGTCCATTAAATTGCCCGTGCTTAATGTCAAAGTATGTACCAGCCAGAGTCGCCCAAGAAAAACTCGGCGTTTCCCTTAGAACCCTCTTGCGATGGGATGAAGCGGGGAAAATCGAAACCATCCGAACCCCCAATGGACAAAGACGTTACAACGTCGAATCAGTCCTCAACCCTTCTCCATCAGAAAAGGCCATTCTCCTCTACGCCAGAGTTAGTAGTCATTCTCAAAAACCTGACCTTGAGAGACAAGCTGACTTTCTTCTCACTCGTTTCCCCAACGGTGAACTCATCAAAGAAGTTGCGTCGGGACTCAACTTCAAAAGAAAAAAACTGCGTTCCCTATTGGAACGAGTTCTCGCAGGAGATGTTTCAATGGTTGTGGTCTGTCATAAAGACAGACTCGCCCGTTTCGGTGTTGAACTTATCCAATGGCTCTGCGAAAAACAAGGTTGTCAACTCGTGGTTCTCCAACAAAGTAACTTTTCTCCAGAACGAGAAATGGTCGAAGATATCCTTGCTATCATCCACGTCTTCAGTTATCGATTATACGGACTCCGAAAGTACAAAAAAACGATTCGTGAAGACTTGCACCCAGTATCGAATGGTACTGAACCGAGAATAACGCCTTCTTCTCAAGAAGTGGGTCAGACTCAATCGGAAAGCGTATAACATGGCTATAGAATACCTGAATCAAAATCAAGGCTTTGACAGTTAATATCAAGTAATGCTCAGTCTTGAAGTATCAGTTGTGGCAAGTCGGTTAGGTAGTCCCAAAACTGTTGCGGCCCGATTCCGAAAAAAATCTGCAAAATGAGAACAACTAAGGCCACGGTGATGGCCGTTTGCAGACTGGCCTTGATGACTTTCAGCAAAAAGGTGAAAATCACCCAAGCAACAATCGCTGATGCGATTAAAAGAATCAGCGTGTTCATTGTTTTTGTTGTTGGTTCTTGGTTGTTGATTCTTTGTTCACGCCGGAGTATCGCTACGGAGAAACCGGGATGAGTGAGAAACCGGGTTTCTTATCCAACGGGAAGGGGAAGATCAAAATATTCTACAGAAACCCGGTTTCTAGAGTAATTCACGAATAATTATCCATTATCCATTATCCATTACTCCTTACCCCTTACCCATCAAAGAAACCATGGGTTTCTCTAGGGTTTCCGTCGCATTCAACACTTCTTGTCTTGCGAGAGCGTCGCTCTCTACAATATCCTCTAGAGTAGGTTGGGCAATGTTACGAGGGGAGAAGCGATCGCACACCGTCTCAATTAAGCGAGGAATATCTAAAAAGCGGATTTGTTCCTGTAAAAACAAGGCCACGGCCTGCTCATTAGCTGCATTGAGAATAGCAGGCATCGCCCCCCCAGCGCGGCCTGCAGCATAAGCTAAATTCATGCAAGGATATTTTTTATGATCCGGTTCACGGAACGTTAAACTCCCCACTTTCACTAAATCTAACCGTTCCCAATTCGTATAAACTCGCTCTGGATAAGATAAAGTGTAGAGAATCGGTAAACGCATATCCGGCCACCCTAACTGGGCAATCACCGAAGTATCCTGTAACTCAATCAGCGAGTGAATAATACTCTGAGGGTGAATAACAATCTCAATATCCTCATAATCTAACCCAAACAAGAAATGAGCTTCAATCACCTCTAACCCCTTATTCATCAAGGTAGCAGAGTCAATCGTAATTTTCTGCCCCATCGTCCAATTGGGGTGTTTTAACGCATCGGCCACCGTCACCGAGGCCAACTGATCGACAGGTAAATCCCGGAATGATCCCCCCGACGCAGTGAGCAAAATTTTCTTGAGTCCTTTCTCAGGGATCCCCTGCAAACATTGGAAAATTGCCGAATGTTCCGAGTCTGCGGGTAAAATCTGAATACCGTGTTTTTTCACCAAGGGAAGCACAACCGGCCCCCCGGCAATTAACGTTTCTTTGTTGGCTAGAGCAATATCTTTTCCGGCTTCAATGGCTGCTATAGTGGGGAGGAGACCCGCACACCCAACAATCCCGGTGATCACGGTTTGAGCATCCCCATATTTTGCCACCTCAATCACCCCCGCTTGGCCGCTGTGGAGTTCGGGCGTATAGTCGAGGGAGGCCACTGCATCTTTTAACTCCCCTAACTTACTCTCATCTTGAATGGCCACAATTTCGGGACGAAACAAGCGAATTTGTTCCACCAAAAGTTCCACATTACGGCCTGTGGCAAGTCCCACCACCCGAAATTGGTCTGGATTTTCCTTGACAATATCGAGGGTTTGTGTTCCTATCGAGCCAGTTGAACCAAGAATTGTAATTGCTTTCACGAGACTGAACCTTAATTGCTGTGTTATGAACGTTTAATATTTGTTTTGGGATCCTATTTCTCTCACTCTAAGATAATCTAAGTCCTTGTGTAAGCCCTAATCCGTCTCTTAGAGCCAGTCATCCTCCCAACGAAAAACCCCCTATCCGGAGGATAAGGGGCTTTACGGCAATCTTACCGTATTTATGATGTGAATCTTTTTAGTTCACAGATTCTTAGTTTAAGGATTCATTATCTTCAGCTTTGTGAGACATCCCATTGTGACGGGATTGAATTAAAGCCGAAATCTGGCGATCGCGGTTATGTTGGCGTTCACGATGACGGGCGGTTAATAATCTAGCTTGTTTATTAATATTCATAAGTTCCTCCGATTGCTGACTTGAGATAGTGGACTGATAAAGAAAAATCTTATTTCTGTATCTTCAATTACATTTTGCCATAACTTTGCTACATTTGTCACATTTTTTTTTGGTAAGGGGTGATGGGTAATCAATGGAGAATTCATCAATCCTTGTCTCCCCCATCTCCCGACTCCCAACTCCCGACTCCCAACTCCCGACTCCCAACTCCCGACGAACCCCAAAGACCCTTATAATGTTAAGGTTTGGTGAATCGGATAAAATATTCCTATGAGTTTTGACTACGACTTAATCATTATTGGGGCAGGAGTTGGAGGACACGGTGCAGCCTTACACGCCGTAGAAGCCGGCCTGAAAACCGCTATTATTGAAGCTGCGGATATGGGGGGGACTTGCGTGAACCGGGGTTGTATCCCCTCCAAAGCCCTCCTAGCCGCCTCGGGCCGCGTTCGAGAACTCCACGACAGTAAACACCTCGCAGCCATGGGGATTCAAGTCGGACAAATCGGGTATGATCGACAAGCGATCGCAGACCATGCCACAGGTTTAGTCGAGAAAATTCGTGGCGATCTCACCAACAGTTTAAAACGTCTCGGAGTCGATACAATTCGTGGTTGGGGCAAAATTGCCGGCCCGCAAAAAGTGTCCGTCCAAACCGAAGACGGAGAAAAATCCTTTAGTGCCGAAAATATTATCCTCTCCACCGGGTCTGATCCCTTTGTTCCCCCCGGTATAGAATTAGATGGCCACACCGTCTTTACCAGTGACGATGCAATTAAGCTGGAATATCTCCCCGACTGGGTGGCCATTGTGGGAAGTGGTTATATTGGTTTAGAATTCTCCGATGTTTACTCGGCCTTGGGTTGTGAAATTACCATGATCGAGGCATTGGATAACTTAATGCCAGGGTTTGACCGAGATATCGCCAAAATTGCGGAACGAGTATTAATTAAACCCCGTGATATTGAAACCTATAGCCGCACTTTGGCGAAAAAAGTCACCCCCGGTGAACCTGTGGTGATTGAGTTGGCCGATGCGAAAACGAAGGAAACGGTGGATACTTTAGAGGTGGATGCTTGTCTCGTCGCCACTGGACGCATCCCGGCCACGAAAAATTTAGGCTTAGAAGCAGTGGGAGTCCAAACCAACCGTCGTGGGTTTATCGAGGTGAATGACAAGATGGAGGTTGTCCTAGATGGCAAACCTGTCCCTCATTTATATGCGATTGGGGATGCTACGGGCAAAATGATGTTAGCCCATGCGGCCTCCGCCCAAGGTATTATTGCGGTTGAGAATATCCGGGGCCAAGAGAAGACGGTGGACTATCGTAGTATTCCGGCTGCGGCTTTTACTCACCCAGAAATCAGTTATGTGGGCTTAAATGAGGCACAGGCCAAGGAGTTAGGTGAGAAAGAAGGGTTTAAAGTCGGAACGGCGAGAACCTATTTTAAAGGCAATTCTAAGGCATTAGCGGAGGGGGAAACCGATGGGATTGCGAAAGTGGTGTTCCGTAAGGATACTGGGGAGTTGTTAGGGGTTCATATTATTGGACTTCATGCGGCTGATTTAATTCAAGAAGGGGCAAATGCCATTGCCAACCGTCAATCGGTGACAGAGTTGGCGTTCAATGTCCACACCCATCCTACTCTCTCGGAAGTTCTAGATGAAGCCTTTAAACGAGCGAAGGTCTAGTCAATCAACAATAAACAATTAACAATTTGTTGTTGGTTGTTTGTGACAAAGGGAACAGGGAACTCCGGAACTGGGAACAGGGAACTCCGGAACTGGGAACAGTAATGTTGTTTGTTCTTGGTTCTTTGTTCTCCCCCATCTCCCCCATCTCCCCCATCTTCCCCATCTCCCCCAT
>NZ_JAQMSD010000075.1 GCF_028330525.1 Spirulina sp. CS-785/01 | reverse complement strand
ACATTGGTGGACAGGGATACCATTACCATATCCAAAAAGTTTCCATTAATTCCACTTCTCCTAAGAGAAGCGACTGATTGGAGCTGGGGGGTCAGGTAAAAGCTGGGCAGTTTCCATTAATTCCACTTCTCCTAAGAGAAGCGACGGGAAACGGATATCTCATTGACCTTACCCTCGAAAAGTTTCCATTAATTCCACTTCTCCTAAGAGAAGCGACCCCTCTATTTTAAGCCCTTGTCCTGTCTGGAGTCTAGCCCCTGATCCCGAAGCTCATCCCAAACCGACCGACTCTACCCTCTTGATTTCCCTTTCAACACACCTCAAACCCTTGCAGGACAAAGCACCGAGGCTCGCAACGAAAAAATCAGCGTTTCAGCCATTTTTCCTGAGCTTCGGAAAATTTTTAGGAACTTCTTTAAAGAAATTCCTAATGAATCGCATCATCCACCCAATGGATAGATTTTAGATTATGCCACCAAATATCAAGCGTTCTTAAAAACTGGAAACGTTGGAATTGAGCTTATTTGCGCTTCACTTGCAGCCACCCAAAGAGTTGCGTTGCACTCAAAGGTTCAGGAAATGAAGGCAGCATGGGGAGGGGGTCATTGCCTCGGTACAGTTGCGGGGGGTGTTGCGGTAGCAAGAGTGAACTACCGAACGGTGAATCAAAGATTACACCGTCGGCTTCCTATCCAACAGACCGCAAAACAGTAGATTTCTTCCGTCCTCTACTATCTTGTCTTACACCTGGGCAATAGGCTTTGTCCCGTGTCCCACAGGTCAAAATTCGTAGTCCCTCATCTCTGAGGTTAATTAAAGTCGCCCTAAAAGGGCGAGGCTTTAGACCCAACATTTTTTGGTAAACTGATCTTGGGGTTCTCCGGTTTCATTAATTCCTAGTTTTGCCCAAGAAACAACGACGAGATCAGGGACAATGGAACGTCCTGCAAAGGTGCAACGGAGTTCGGGAAAGGCGGTATAGTCTTCTGTCGCGTTATCTAGGGCAATGAGTAGCCGTTTTTGTAATAGGGAGTGGCGGGTTTTGGGCATGGGTTTCTGAAGGGCTACCCCGTGACTATATTCCCATGCGGGGGATTCTTCGAGATAGGGGAGTTTTAAGAAATTTTCTAGAGTGAGGGGTGGGGAGGGTGCGGTGGTCATTGGTACAACAAGCCTTTAGGGGGATTATAGATCGTTGTTGTCTTTTCCGTAGGCTTCCCAGGCGAGGTCAATTAAGCCATTCATAATGGCCACGGCCACCACTGCGCTGCCTTTGCGGCCACTGATGCGGATGTTGGAGATCATGGAGTCTTGGAGGCGTTCTTTTACTACGTCGGTATCTACAAACCCTGCGGGTGTGCCGATGACGAGGGCGGGGCGAATTTCTTCGGCTTCAATTAATTCTACCAAGGCGGTGAGTGCCGATTGGGCTTGGCCGACGACAAAGATGGCTTCGGGGTAGCGTTTGGCGAGGGTTTGCATTCCCCAAGCGACTTTGGTTTTTTCTTTTTGAGGACGGGTGATGGTTTCTAGGCCGCAGTAGATGGGGTTGGCGAAGGTGCGTTGGATGAGGGGGGTGATGCCGACTTGTACCATGGGGACATCGACGACGATGGTACTACGGGCAGCGAGGGCGGCGGCCCCGGCTTGGAGCGATCGCTCGGAAAAGCCAATTAAGGATTTATACTCGAAATCGGCGGTTTCGTAGATGACACGCCGGACAATTTCGTATTCCGCAGGAGAAAAAACGTGATCGCCGATTTCTCGGTCAATGATTGCTAAACTTTGTGCTTCGGTGGGATGCCATTCCATGGTCAGAGTCCTGAGAATACTTGAGCGTTTGGGCGTTTTTACAGGTGGGGGTTCTTTATTGTCTCATTTCAGGTTAATGTTTGGCGATACTTTCCACATCACTGAGGAGGGCGAGGGGGTTGGTGGCTTGGCCTTGCAGATGGAGTTCAAAGTGGAGATGGGGTCCGGTGGAGTTGCCGGAGTTGCCCATTTCGGCGATAATTTGTCCTTGTTCGACGCGATCGCCCGCATTCACTAATACTTTCTGATTGTGGCCATAAACGGCGATACTGCCATCCGCATGGTGAATTCTCACGAGATTCCCTAATCCCCCTTCATCCCAACCCGCAAACAGGACTGTACCACTTGCAGACGCTAAAATGGGCGTGCCAGGAGAGTTGGCAATATCAATCCCTTGGTGGGCTGTGTTGAAGCCTTGGGATAATGTCCCTTGGGCAGGAATAATAAAACTAGCTTGGAGATGGGGTTGGAGGACTTGAGCAATGGCCCGGACTCGTTGCCGTTGTTGGGTGTAGAGACAATCGCGATCGCTCTGAGAAGGCGGACAATTAGCCCCTAAATCCGGCGTATCGAGAGGATTCCCATTTAACACAGCATACACCCGCGCCGAAACAAGAGCTTGTTGGGTGCTGTCTTCATTGGCTTTAATATCGGCATATTGACGGGAAAAAAGACGACTGCTACTTGATGAGGCAATTTGTAATAAGTCTAAGCCACTAATGACCGCATAGGGGTCATGGGCGGGATCGAGTCCAGAGGCTTTTAATTCTTGATACACGAGCGGAAAACGCCGTTTGAGCCGCTTTAAGCACTGTTGAGGGTCTTCGTCACACCAAGTTAAACCGGGGGATTGAGAGGCTTGTTTGAGGGCAATAATACCAGGAGACTCTAAGGATTGAATTAAGGCCTTGGTTTCCTTGTAGTCTTTTTGGCGTAACATTCGGGCTTGTATCCAGACTAAATCCCCTTGTAGCCAGGCTTGACTGGAATAGTAGAACGCCACAACCCAGATACTGATCCAATGAATTGCGATCGCCATTAATCCCAAAATAATCCCCAATAAAATTAACCGTAAACGCCGATACCGTCTCCGTTTACGACGACGACGAACCCGCCGTTTGCGCCCAGGCGAACGGGGAGGAGAGGAGCTAGAATGGGAGGGGGGAGGGTTTCTCATACAAGGATGAGATTAAGGGCAACAGGAATCAAAATGAACTCAGAGTTACGGCAATTTGTAGTTAAGTCTAGAGAACCGTGCAATCTAGTATATCGCTTTCGCTCCAAGGCTAAGATAATCTACTTGGGGATCATCTCCAAGTTGGCTGCTTCTCCTCTGTCTCCTATTTTGGGCGTTCTCGACATTCCTAGATCAAGCGGTTAAGCTAAAAAATAAAAATCCTGATCTTTGAGAGTCTGGGTATTTCTCATTCTCCTGAGTGACTCTCAAATCCCGGTAAAAGGACGGAACCGGATTGCGGAAAATTATTAATTCAAGTTGTAGAGACGAGAAGAACCCCGGAATCTTGCGAATTAGCAGATCAAGTGCAGGTGCAAGGGACAATCCCTGAAAACCGGATGTCAGCAAGACACCAAGACGATTGACAAGAGGGAAGTGATTAAACCATGAAACTAAAATTGCAGTTATTACTGGCGACAACTCTATCATTAGCCTTATTTAATCCCTTTGCTTGGGAAATTCCTCTCCTGTCCCAAGCCCAATGGCTTGATTTAGAGACAGAAGCCTATGCCAGACGGAGTGGGGGTCGCAGTGGGGGAGGGTCATTTTCTAGGGGTGGGTCTTCGCGGTCATCGGGTTCAAGTTCGAGAAGTCGGTCTTCCGGGTCTAGTTCTTCGGGGTCTAGTTCTTCGGGGTCTAGTTCTTCGGGGTCTAGTTCGAGAAGTCGTTCTACCTCTCCGTCTCGTAGCACTTCACCTAGTCGTACCCATACAGACACTGACTTTGAAGTCGATGATGATGATGATCATAATAATTCGATAACGTCTCCGAGTCACTCTGACTCGCACAATAATTCTTCCACGACTTCGCCCTCTCGGAGTTCCTCTCCTCGTCGTTCTAATACAGAGGTTGAGATTGAGATCGGCGATGATGATGATGATTACTATCATAATCGGAATCAGACCCATACAGGCCATACAACCTCTGCTTCTTCGGGTCGAGGGACTGGATTATTTTTCTTGTATCTCTTGTTAGGGGTGGGAGGAATTATTGTTTTTATTCTCCTGTATATGCTTCTGAAGCGGGTGTTGTCGTCGTCGGGAGAGTCGGGGACGGGAATGGGCGCGATCGCCAAAGAACGCGATAATGATATGGTCTCCATTTCTAAGTTACAAGTCGCCTTATTCTCCAGCGCAGACGGCATTCAGGACGAGTTATCCGAGTTGAGTACCCAAGTGGATACCAGTAGTCCAGAGGGGTTATGGCAATTATTACAAGAATCTATCCTCATTTTGCAACGCCATGAGGATCATTGGAGTCATGCTTTGGCCAGTTCTGAAAAAGTCGCCATTCACGAAGCGGAAACCCAGTTTAATCAACTCTGTTTCCAAGAACGGAGTAAATTTAGTGAGGAAACCTTCAATAATGTTAATGGCCAAGTTCGCAGTAATGGGAATGGCAACGGGAATGGCAATGGGAATAATGGGTATGAAGCGGGATCGTATATTGTCGTCACCTTACTCTTAGGGACGGCCCATGATCAACCCCTCTTTGAGCAGATTCACGGAGTGAACGAACTTGAAGAAGCCTTATCAACTATTGCCGGAATGCGCCAAGATTATTTAATGACCTTCTATCTCCTCTGGACTCCCCAACAGTCCCATGAACATTTATCCTACGAGGAATTGTTGAGCGAATATACCGAAATGTATCAACTGGTGTGACACGCTGCATGATGAGACATCGTGGGATTCGAGGATGTATAAACTCCCCAATCGCAAGAAGTCGCGCTTTTCGAGTGGGACTTCTTGCAACATTTAGTTAAATTTTTAGGATGGTTTGCGAAAAAGCGGGGGAAAGCGTTGTGAAAATAGAGAAACACCCTATAGGAGTAGTTTTATGAAAGTTGGTTTACTTGCGCAGCTTAATGATTCTCATATTGATGCGAATCAACCGAATAGTCAGCGTCAGATGGCTATCTCTTTATCTGCGATCGCAGGGTCCGAAGACCAGTCCATCCCCTTAAATCTCTGTCTCGTCCTCGATCATAGTGGATCGATGAATGGACAACCGTTACAAACGGTGAAAGAAGCGGCAATTAATTTAGTGCAGAAGCTCAAGCCCACAGACCGAATTTCTGTGGTAGCCTTTGACCATCGCGCCAAAGTGCTAATCCCCAACCAACCCGTTGATGATGTAGAAGGCATTAAAAAGCGCATCAGTAAACTAGAAGCGGATGGGGGGACGGCCATTGATGAAGGGATGAAACTGGCCTTAGAAGAAACCGCCAAAGGCAAAAAAGACAACTCCTCGCAAATTTTCCTCTTAACCGACGGTGAAAACGAACACGGGGATAATGACCGTTGTTTGAAATTTGCCACCATGTCCTCAGAGTATAATATTACCCTCAATACGTTAGGGTTTGGCTCTCACTGGAATCAGGACGTTTTAGAGAAAATTGCCGATATGGCCAGTGGTGCGCTGAGTTATATTGAAGAACCGGAACAAGCGGTGAGTGAGTTTGGCCGCTTATTTACACGGGTACAGTCGGTTTGCTTAACCAATGCCCATTTATTGCTGGATTTAGCCCCCAATGTCCGTTTAGCGGAATTAAAACCCATTGCCCAAGTGGCCCCAGATACCATTGAATTGCCTGTCGAGGAGGAAAACGGCCAACCGATGGTGCGGTTAGGGGATTTAATGAAGGAGGAACGGGTGGTTTTAGCCAATTTGTATATTGGGGATTTTTCCCCTGGAAATCAGCAAATTGGGGCGGTACAGGTGCGTTATGATGACCCGGCTTTAGGTCAGGAGGGGTTATTCTCGGAGAAAGTCCCTGTCTATGCAGAAGTGCAGAAAGCCTATCAACCTGCCCCTAACGAAGAAGTCCAGAAATCTATTTTAGCCTTAGCAAAATATCGTCAGACGCAGATTGCCGAGACTAAATTACAACAGGGCGATCGCACGGGGGCTGCAACCATGTTACAAACGGCGGCCAAAACCGCGTTACAATTAGGCGACGATAGCGGCGCAACGGTTCTCCAGAAAAGTGCCACTCAGTTACAATCGGGGGAAGATTTATCTGAGGCCGACCGCAAGAAAACCCGCATTGTCTCGAAAACAATTTTACAGGATTCGTAGGTATAAATTGACGATAAAGTAGCCGTGATATATACCGTTTAGGGGGACAGCAAATATGCAATCCCCCTATTGGGATAAAATCCTTAAAGTAACTGTTTGAGGGAACTCCGGAACAGGGAACAGGGAATACAGAAAATGCTAGTGTGACTTTCTGCTTTAAAAAGTGCTATAAGTCAGTACCGACGCTTTTTTTAATCCGGTTGCCAAAAACGACCTGTCACTCGTTCATATTCATCTTCAAGTAGCCACATTTGACTTTCTTCATAAGTCTGACTGGTAAAGATGGATTGATAGTTTTGTGCAGGATTTTGAATTGAAAATTGACCTGATTGTTCTTTAACTAACATTAGGATATAAGGAGGGGAGAGCCAAGGATCAACCCAGATTTCTGCAAATTCCCATTGAGACTCTGAGGGTTGAGCAGCTTGGTGTGTGGTAGATTCAGGTTTTGGTTGTGCGTGGTTTGGTGCGAGGGATGACATGATATTGGCCTGTGGATTTTTTGATTTTGATTTCCCCATAGTAGAGAGGAATTCTAGTGCCATCTAATTTTAAAATATACCCAATTGGCTCGGCAAAAAAGAGCCCGTAGCGTTCATAGTTGTCTTCTAAATCTTGAATGCCTGTCCGTTGTCCTTTTTGCTTGATTTCAGAGGCTACGTTTTCCATGGTCTGGCGATCATTAAAGAGATAAACAATTCCCTCTGTTTGTAGTTCTCTTTGAGATTTTTGGGTATTAGGCAAATGCTTGTCAATCAGACTGGTTCGGGTTTCCAGAGTAATTTCTCGGTCAATACCACTCATGTTGGGGTGTTGTCATTTCTAGCATACTACGCGATCGCGCATAATCTCTGTTAATCGCACTCTGCTAAAAAATAAAAAAGTGTGTTAGGTGAACTCCAGTAGTTAGGAAGGAGACCAGATTACCACATTTAGCTCAGAATTGATTTCACCCTTTCATCCCACTTCCTGACTCTGTGGGGATGATATAGCGTTGCGCAAAGACAAATAAGAATAGAACAGGTAAAATCGAAATGACAGACCCGGCGGCAATCAGTCGCCAGTCGAGAGAAAAGGTACTGGCTAAGGTGGCTACCCCTAACGGTAAAGTGTAATATTCCTCTCGATCTACCACAATCAACGGCCACAGAAAATCACTCCAGGACCCGATAAAGACAAAAATGGCTAAAGTAACTAAGGCAGGACGGACCGAGGGGATCATAATATGCCACCATATGCCTAACTCGCTACACCCGTCGATTCGTCCCGCTTCTTCCAGTTCCTTGGGGACTCCCTGGAAGGCTTGTCGTAGGAGAAAAATGCCAAAAGCAGATGCGATCGCAGGAAAAATCAACCCTAAATAACTATTCCGTAACCCCAACTGCACCGTCAAGATATACAACGGAATCATTACAATTTGAAAAGGAATCATAATAGTAGAAATAATCACCGCAAAAATCACCTCCCGTCCCCGAAACGCCAGTCTGGCCAAGGGATAGGCCGCCAAAGAACAAAACAATAAATTCAGCGTCACCGTTAACACCGCAACCAAAACACTATTAAACAAATACCGTCCAAACGGGTACGTCTCCCAAACCGTGCGAAAATTCTCTAAGGTCGGATGTTGGGGGATGAGTTGCGGGGGAAAGCCGAAAACCTGCTCTGTAGGGGACTTGAGCGAGGTACTAATTAACCACAGTAACGGGAATAACATCCCCACTGCAAGGATCAGTAGAATAAAATAAGTGCGAAGGGTTTTCCAGTGCCGTTGGGAAATCATGGAGGAATACTACAGTGAACGAAGTTTCAGTCTAGAGCGAATCGCCTCATCATTCTACCCTTGACTGTTCCGATTCATCGCAGACCGCAAACAACTCCTCTCCCCAGAATTTGTAAATCAATGTCAAGCTAGAAAAAGGAACAGACATGATTTTCAAGAAATGACCCTTTCAGCCAATTTAGGAATTATTCTCGGTGTATTGCTGGTTCTCGTCGTGCTGGCCATTACCCTATACTTACTCTCAGCACGAAAATACCAATCCACCGACACCGTGGCCAACTCCTACGATGAGTGGACCGAAGACGGTATCTTAGAATTTTATTGGGGGGAACATATCCACCTCGGCCATTATGGTTCACCCCCCCACAAGAAAGATTTTCTCACCGCTAAAACCGATTTTGTCCATGAAATGGTGCGTTGGGGAGGACTCGACCAACTCCCCCCCGGAACAACGGTTCTCGATGTGGGATGTGGTATTGGGGGAAGTAGTCGCATTTTAGCCAAAGATTATGGCTTTAAGGTCACAGGAGTCACCATCAGTCCCCAACAAGTCCAACGGGCCACCGAATTAACCCCAGAGGGAGTTAGCGCAGAGTTTGCCGTGGATGATGCCATGGATTTATCCTTTGAGGATGGGAAGTTTGATGTGGTGTGGTCCATTGAAACTGGGCCCCATATCCCCAAAAAAGCCGCTTTTGCCAAGGAATTATTGCGCGTCCTGAAACCTGGTGGAGTGCTAGTTGTGGCAGACTGGAATCAACGGGATGCACGGCAAAACCCCCTTAATTTCTGGGAACGTCCCATGATGCGACAATTATTAGACCAATGGTCTCATCCTGCTTTCTCTAGTATTGAAGGGTTTGCGGAGTTATTGAGCGAAACTGGACTGGTGGAAGGAGAAGTCGTCACCGATGACTGGACTCAAGAAACCTTACCCTCTTGGTTAGATTCCATTTGGCAAGGAATTGCGCGGCCTGCGGGGTTAGTCCGGTTTGGAGTGTCTGGGTTTATCAAGTCGCTGCGAGAAGTGCCAACTTTGTTATTAATGCGGGTGGCCTTTGGTGCGGGGTTATGCCGTTTTGGAATGTTTCGCGCAAAACGCGCTAATGTGCGGACTCCTGCGGGGGTTGCTGCTGCTGAGACAGCGCAAAATAATGGATAATGGAGAATTAGCGTTTTTTGTTAGGTGTGTTCAATGGCGAATCACTGGATTTTTCTGAGGTTCACTGAACTGCTGTTGAATACACCACATTGCAGGATTGAATGGGTTTTATTTATGAGTGAAACGAAGATTGTATCGGGATTGATGGGAGTCTGTGTTGGAGATGCGTTGGGTGTTCCGGTGGAATTTCAATCACGGCAAACTTTGGCACATAATCCGGTGGCAACGATGCGCGGTTATGGGACGTATAACCAGCCTCCAGGTACTTGGTCTGATGATAGTTCGTTAACGTTTTGTTTGGCGGAGGCATTAGCGCAAGAGTTATTAAGTGAGCAGTTAGTGGCGACGGTGGCGGACTATTTTTGTTTATGGCGAGATGAAGCCTTTTGGACTCCCTATGAGGAGGTTTTTGATATTGGTTTGACGACGAATACTGCTATTTCTCGTCTCCGCCAAGGGATTTCTCCTACGGAAGCAGGGGGACTGGATGAGAGGAGTAATGGGAATGGTTCGTTAATGCGGATTTTACCTTTGGCGTTTTGTTATCCGTTGGTCAAGTTTCCTCAGTTAATTCAACGGGTGCATGAAGTTTCTTGTCTCACTCATGCTCATCCCCGGTCTCAAATGGCTTGCGGAATTTATGTTAGTATTGCGATTGGGTTATTACAAGGACTGTCTCCGTTTGAAGCCTATCAGCAAGGGATTGAACAGATTAAGCCGCTTTATCAGAATGAGCCGTATCAGTCGCAACTTTCTCATTTTCAACGATTTCTTGATGGAAATATTGCTAAACTTCCGGTTAATGAGATTGCTTCGAGTGGTTATGTGGTTCATACGCTAGAAGCGGCGATTTGGTGTTTTTTGAATTATCAAAATTATGCGGAAAGTGTGGTGGTTGCGGTGAATTTGGGGGAGGATACGGATACGACTGCTGCGGTTACGGGTGGGTTGGCTGGTATTTATTATGAAGTTGAACAAATTCCGCAGCATTGGGTTGAAACTATTGCTCGGAAAGATGATATTATTGGTTTGGGGAAGCGATTAAGTAGAAAGATTGGTAATGGGTGATTGGTCAACCACAAAGACACAAACCACAAAGACACAAACCACAAAGACACAAACCACAAAGAACACAAACCACAAAGAACACAAACCACAAAGACACAAACCACAAAGACACAAAGAACACAAAGGAGTAAGTCGAATCGCAACAAGGAACAAAGAACTAAGAACAAACAACAAATAACAAATAACAAAAACTTAAAAACACCCTTCAATGGTTGCAATGACGGATTGGGGTAAGGCTTCTAAATCATAACCGCCTTCTAATCCGAATAAGATACAACGGGTTAGGGGTAATAACAGTTGGGTGAAGGCTTGATAGTCTTCGGATTTTAAGGAAACGCCTGCTAGGGGGTCGTTGTGATGTGCGTCAAATCCGGCACTGACGATTAATAAATCGGGTTCAAATTGTCGTAGGAAGGGGAGAACTTGTTCGGTGAAAAGGGGGTGATAGTCCTCGAAGGTGCTGCCTGCACTCATGGGGAAGTTTAGCACGTTATTGTGCATTCCGGTTTCGGTGTCTCGTCCTGTGCCGGGATAACAGGGGAATTGATGAAAGGAACAGTAGGCAATGTGGGGGTTGTTTTCGACGATGTGCTGTGTTCCGTTGCCGTGGTGAACGTCCCAATCTAGGATAGCAACTTTGTTAATATTAGGCTTTTCTAGGGCATAATGGGCTGCGATCGCAGCATTAGAAAACAGACAAAACCCCATCCCTGTGGTTGCTTCGGCATGATGACCAGGAGGACGTGCTAAAACAAAGGCGGGGTTATGGGTGCTTAACACCCGGTCAACCCCATCAAACCATGCACTGATGGCTAATAATGCCACGTCGTAGCTCTCTGGGGCAATATAGGTGTCTGCATCCAACATCCCCCCTCCTCGTTCTGCAATGGTGCGAACGAGGGTTAAATATTTCTCGCTGTGGACTTTCTCTAGCCAAGGTAACACTTCTCGCTGGTCGATGGGGGTGGGGGTTTGCCAGTCGATGCGGTCAGACCAAGGAACGCTCTGTAATGCCTCTACAATGGCGGTTAAGCGTTCTGGGCATTCCGGGTGATATCGACTCGGTTTATGTTCGAGAAAGCGGTCAGAATAAATGATTGGGAACATTTTGGTCAATTCACAATTTACAATTCACAATTTACAATTCACAATTCACAAAAGGGCATTATTCATCCATTCCCCACTAAATCCGTTGGGTTGCATTCTAGCGTATCGTTAATTGCTGTGCCGTTATGATAGGCGGCCAGGAGGACTTCACAGCTTTTTCCCCACGCGATCGCACCTGTTGCATCAATGGAAATCGCGCCTAAATCTCGCTTATTTTGGACTGATTCCTGAATCGACCGTTCCATGGCCTGGGCTAAGGATAACCCATCGGTGACGCGGATGACGATTTTGGCGGCTAAACATTCCTCGATGATATCTTCACCAATTCCCGTACAACTTACCCCGGCCTTCGTTGTAGCATAATTTCCCGCAGGCATAGCCGAATCACTCACTCGACCTATCCGTTCAAACCCTTTCCCTCCTGTGGACGTTCCCGCAGCGATCTGGCCGTTTTGATCTAAGGCCACCACTCCAATCGTTCCTCGTCCCGCTTCCTCCTCTGCGACGACGTTGGCCATGTCTCGTTTAACATTATCCTTGCGGTCTTGTAACCATTCGTTTAAACGTAAATCCGTTAACGGGTTATGAACTGGGAATTGTAATTCTCGGACTAATTCGGCTGCACCATAGTCCGATAACACGCGATCGCTTTCATTCTGTAAGAATTTCGCCAACTCAATGGGATTTTTAATCCGCGATACATTAATTGCACCGCTAAACCGTTGTTTCGTCCCATCCATCAACGAAGCACTCATGCGAATTTGGCCGTCCGACTGGAGAACCGAACCGGTCCCCGCATTAAAACGCGGTTCATCTTCGAGCAGTTGACAGCCTAAAATAACTGCATCAGTCGCACTTCCCCCTTGAGTGAGTACTTCATACACCGCTTGGACAATTTTGTGTAGCGATGTTCGGACCGCCTCTAGTCCCCCTTTCCCTTGCAGGGAACTCCCGGCCCCACCATGAATAATAACTTTTGGCTGCATGACGACTTATTTTTGAGTAATTGAGCGCATTGTTGATTGTACAATTTTTTGCTTTCTCAAAAGAAGGGGGTTGACAATCAACAGACTTATGTTAATTTTTTATACAAGTGAGTGTGAGGAGAAAGTGAGAAGAAGCGTTTGGGGTCGAAACATGGCAAGACTCCCAGACGCTTTTTCCCTTTATTTAGTTATTGGCGATTTTTGCTGGCAGAGGGGGCGAAATGCCCGAAAATCTGAGTTTTTCAAGAAGGGTTATTTTGGAACAAAGTTTGTCTAAGAATTTCCAATTTTAACGGTTTCATGATATACTCGTCCATTCCCGCTTCTTGACAGGCTATCTTATCACTCTCATCATCACTAGCCGTCATGGCAATAATACGGGGTTGTTCATTTTGGGGAAAATGTTGGCGAATTTGTCGAGTAGCTTCTAAGCCATCCATATCCGGCATTTGGATATCCATTAAAACTAAATTATAGGGCTTTTCTGCGAGTTTGTAGAGGACTTCTAAGCCGGTTTTTGCGGTTTCGGCCTCGTAGCCGATTTTTTTGAGATAAAGTAGGGCCATTTTTTGATTCACTGGGTTATCTTCGGCTAAAAGAATTTGCAGGGGTTGGCCTTTTTCGGGAGATGATTCTTTGGTTTCTGGTGGAGAATTAGAGGAGGATGAGTCAAGGGGGATTATTTCTTGAAATTGAAGATTAAGATGATGAGTTAAACAGTCTATAATGTCTTGTTGTTTAAAAGGTTTGCGAATAAAGTCATCGCATCCCGAAGCGAGAATATTGGCTCGTTCTTCTTCAAAAACACTGGCAGTTAGTGCAATAATTTTAGGAGCAGTTGTGGAGGTTTGAGCGTGAATGGTTTTTGTGGCTTCAATGCCATTAACTTGGGGCATTCGGATATCCATAAAAATTAAATCCGGTTGCCCTTGTTGCCATTGGGTGAGGGCGGTTGCTCCATTATCAGCTTCTTCGACAATAAAGCCCCAATTTTTTAATAAGGTGACTAAGATGGTTCGATTAGATGAGTTATCATCAACAACGAGGATTTTCGGTGGAGTTTGGTTGGGAGTCAGTTGCAGTTTGAACGCTTGTTTTAACAATTCGCTACCGTCTGTTGTCCATTTTCCTTGCATAAAGGGAAGAGCAAACTGAAAAGTTGTTCCCTCTCCGAGGGTACTTTCTAAGGTCAATTCTCCCCCCATGAGGGTGACAAATTTATGACTAATAGCGAGTCCTAACCCAGTCCCTTGTTGACTCTGACGGCCACTTTCGGTTTGCACAAAAGATTCAAATAAATACTCTTGTTCTTCTGGGGCAATGCCTACCCCAGTATCAGCTACGGTAAAATGAAGATGATCAGTTTTATCTTCGGCGAGGGTAACGCTGAGGGTGACAGAGCCTTGTTCGGTGAATTTTAGGGCATTATTAAGTAAGTTGACTAGGACTTGTTGCAACTTAACGCCATCGGTTTGAATTAAGTTGGGGACATCGGGATGATAGTCAATGTGCAGATTTAAGCCTTTGGCCTCGGCTTTGGGGTGTAACATGACGTTAATTTCCTCTAGCATTTGGTGGAGTTTCAGGTTGCTGAGGTTTAAAGTCATGCGGCCTGCTTCAATTTTGGATAAATCTAAAATTTGATTGATTAAACTGAGTAAATATTCCCCACTGCGTTCAATGGTTGCAATATAATCCCGATCTTGGGGGGCGAGAGTGGGACTATTGAGGAGAAGTTGGGGATAGCCTAGAATGGCGTTGAGGGGGGTGCGTAGTTCGTGACTCATGTTGGCAAGAAAGGAACTTTTGGCGCGGTTGGCGGCTTCTGCGTCTTCTTTGGCGGTTTGTAGTTCGGCGGTTTTGGTTTCGACGGCCTGTTCGAGTTGGTGGTTATAGTTTTTGAGGAGGGTTTCGATTTGCTTGCGTGGGCGGATATCCTGAAAGACATTCACAGCACAGATCACGTCCCCTTGTTCATTCCAGACTGGGGCCGCGTACACTTCGAGGGGGATGCGTTGGCCATTCACGACAATTTCTAGATCATTAACTTGGGTGGTTTGTCCCTGTAAGGCCCGCACAACGGGCAGGTCTTGGGTAGGATAGAGGTTATCCGTGTCGGCTTGATACACTTGATACGCGGTACTCATGTCCTCTGGAGACGCATCGGGAGTATGGCCTTGGAATAGTTCCCGGGCCCAACGATTGACTAATATTAAATGACCCTGTTGATCAAATACCCCCACTCCCATGGGAATATTTTCTAAAATGGTGGTTAATTTTTGGTGGTTTTCATGTAGCGCGTGAAATGAATCTTTTAACTGCTGCTGCATTTGCATGAAGGCGAGACTAAGATCGTAAACGCTACCTGTTCCTTGGGAGGTTATACTGACTTCTAGTTGGCCAGATGCGATCGCTTCTGCGGATTCTTTTAACCGGGCTAAAGGCCGACTAATCCAACGACTGGTTAATCCCCCTAATGCCACTGACCCCAGAAAGGCTAAACTACACAAGAGAATCGTGCGATGGGTATTGGCGTTAATTTCTGCCATAAATTCCCTCTGGGGGACAATGATTGCAATTTTCCAGTCGGGATAGGGGATATCTCTTTGCAGCAGTAAGGGGGTTAAAGAGACCCAATATTGTTCCTGTTGAACCTGAAAACTTGATTGTTCTAAGGGTTGGTGGGTGACTCCTAACTGTTGCCAATGTTGGGCGGCTGCTGCAATAGCGGGATCAGAACTTTCAGAGGGTTTGAGGCGTTTAAACTTCCCCTGATACGTTCCATCTTGGTTGGGTTGGTCTGGTAAGAGAAAGGGAGGGGTTTCGGTGGAAGTGGCGATCAATTGTCCGGTATCGTCTATAATCACTACGCGACATCCCGAACAGAGATCGAGAGACTGAAGAAAGGTTTGTACATGGCTAAAGGCTAAGTTGACGGCAAATACTCCTTGTAAGCGGTTTTGGTCATCATACATAGGGGCATAGGCACTCACGGCTAATTGGGGGGTTGTGCCAATTTGAAAGGGGGTTGTCCAGCCTAGGCGGCGATCGCGCACTGCCCCCCGATACCAAGGCCGATTTTGCACTCGTAGGGGTTCAATGACCGTGAGACGTTCTGTGCGATCGCCCTTCTCATCTAAAATATCAATCACCACCCGTGTGGGTTGATCGGGATTGGCAAAAACCCCCTCAATCTGCCCCGGTTTAATGCCACTCCAATTGACCGCACGAAATGCCCCATCCGGTTGTCCCAACAAAACACTACTCACCGTGTCAAGTTGGTGTAATCTCTCCCACAATAATCGCTCAATCTCCCCTAAATTCTCCAGATCAACCCCTTGAGTTTGAACCGCTTTCACATTCATCTGATTAAGGTGAATGGCCTCCCAGAGTTGTTGCTGAAGATATAAATCCACTCGTTTTCCCACTTCCTCCATCAACCGTTGAGACAGATTTTGTACTGCCTCTTGTCCACTCCTATAGGATAAATAGCCCACCAGTCCCACCGTTCCCAGCAACTGGACTACAAACGGTACGATTAAAACCCCACGAATAGGGAGTTTGCGAAAGCGATGTAACCAAGGTTGAGGAGGCATTGAGGGCATTGTCGTTACTCTTAGAGTTCAAGTCTCCTCTAATATAACCCTACTTTTTCGCTCGCACTACATTACTCAAGAGATGGAGAGCTTGTTGCAGTTTTTCTAGCTTTAAGGGTTTTGTGAGATAGTCATCCATCCCCGCTTCCCGACAGGCAATTTGATCACTTTCTTCATTACTAGCGGTCATGGCAATAACATAGGGTTGTTCATGTTTTGGAAAATGTTGACGAAGGTGACGAGTCGCTTCTAATCCATCCATATCTGGCATTTGGATATCCATAAAAACCACATCATAGGGGTGTTCGGCCAGTTTATAGAGGACTTCTAACCCAGTTTTGACCGTTTCCGCCTCGTAGCCTAATTTTTTGAGATAGAGTAAAGCCATCTTTTGATTCACGTCGTTATCTTCAGCTAAGAGAATGCGCAGAGATTGACTTTTTTCAGGAGACGGGGGTTGAGCGTTCACAGAATCAGTTTTTGACCCAAAAAAAGCGAAATCTTTTTCTTGAAACTGCAAATTTAAATGACGAATTAAACAATCTATAATTTCTTGTGGTTTAAAGGGTTTACGAATACAATCATCACACCCCGCTTTTAAAATATTTTCCCGTTCTTCTTCAAAAACACTGGCAGTAATAGCAATAATTTTGGGAATAGAAAATTGATGTTGAGATTGAATATACTGTGTGGCTTCAATGCCGCTTAACTTAGGCATT
This sequence comes from Spirulina sp. CS-785/01, assembly GCF_028330525.1. Classification (GTDB taxonomy): domain Bacteria; phylum Cyanobacteriota; class Cyanobacteriia; order Cyanobacteriales; family Spirulinaceae; genus JAQMSD01. The sequence continues at coordinate 40,897 of NZ_JAQMSD010000075.1, read as the reverse complement.
TGGATATCCATAAAAATTAAATCTGGCTGCCATTTCTGCCATTGCAAAATAGCAGTTTCTCCATTATCGGCTTCTTGGATGAGACATCCCCAATTGGTCAGTAAAGTGACTAAAATTTCTCGATTCGAGGGGTTATCGTCAACCACCAGAATTTTCGGTGGAGGTTGATGGGGCGTTAGTTGAACCCGAACCGTTTTGAGGGATTGATGACTGGTGGAGTTTTGTTGTCCCTGAATAAAGGGAAGATCAAACTGAAAGGTTGTTCCCTCTCCGAGGGTACTTTCTACGGTCAATTCTCCCCCCATGAGGGCGACAAATTTATGACTAATAGCGAGTCCTAACCCGGTCCCTTCTTGACTCTGACGGCCACTTTCAGTTTGCACAAAAGATTCAAATAAATACTCTTGTTCTTCAGGGGCAATGCCCACCCCAGTATCGGCTACGGTAAAATGAAGATGATCAGTTTTATCTTCGGCAAAAGTAACGCTGAGGGTGACAGACCCTTGTTCGGTAAATTTCAGGGCATTATTCAGTAAGTTCACTAAAACTTGTTGCAACTTAACGCCATCGGTTTGGATGATATTGGGGACATCGGGGTGATGGTCAATGTGCAGAGTTAAGTTTTTGGCCTCGGCTTTGGGGTTTAACATGACCTTAATTTCCTCTAGCATTTTGTGGAGTTTCAGGGGACTGAGGTTTAAAGTCATGCGGCCTGCTTCAATTTTGGATAAATCGAGAATTTGATTGATTAAACTGAGTAAATACTCCCCACTGCGTTCAATAATCTGGATGTAGTCTCGATCTTGGGGGGCGAGAGTGGGACTATTGAGGAGAAGTTGGGGATAACCTAAAATCGCGTTGAGGGGGGTGCGTAGTTCGTGACTCATGTTGGCAAGAAAGGAACTTTTGGCGCGGTTGGCGGCTTCTGCGTCTTCTTTGGCGGTTTGTAGTTCGGCGGTTTTTTCTTGGACGGCCTGTTCGAGTTGGTGGTTATAATTTTTGAGGAGAGTTTCGATTTCTTTGCGTTGGCGGATATCCTGAAAGACATTCACTGCATAGAGAATTTCCCCTTGGGAGTTAAGAATGGGTGCAGCATCGACTTCAAGGGGAATGCGTTTTCCGTTCACCTGGATTTCAATATCTTCACTGTGTACTGTTTCCCCCTGTAGGGCGCGTACAATGGGTAATTGTTCTGTGGGATAAAAGGTGTCTGTTCCCGCTTGAAAGAGTTGATAGGCTGTACTGAGTTGGTTGAGAGGGGCGTTGGGGGTGTTGTCTTGAAAGATAGCTTTTCCGGTGGCATTGATGAGTAATAACTGGCCTTGATGATCGAAAACCCCAACGCCTATGGGGATACTTTGAATAATGGTCTCGATCTGTTTTTGACTATCATTCAAGGCGGTAAAAGAATCTTTTAATTGTTGCTGCATCCAAGTAAATGCTTGGCTAAGATCATAAACACTGCCAATGCCTTCTGGGGTGATTGTCTCGTCTAAATTCCCGGAAGCAATGGTGTTTGCTGATGCTTTGAGACGCAACAGAGGTTGACTAATCCTGTGGGCTACCAAGGCCCCAATCAAGACTGATCCTATGAAGGCAAAACCGCACAGCCAGAGGGTTTTCCGTCCATTGGCCACAATTTGCCCCATAAAGTCGGATTCTGGCACTGTTACTACAATTAGCCAATCGAGGCCATAATCATCTTGATAGGGAATCAGTTGGGTGAAATGCCGTTGCTGATTTTCTGAAAAGGTCATTGGTTGCGGGGAGGAAATGGCGGCAAACTCGCCAAATTCCTCGATAATGGCCTTGGCGGTGGATTGAATGAGGGGATCAGCCATTTGGGTGGCGGATAATCGTTCGGCTTTCCCTTCGACCAGTTGATAGGGTTTGGCGGTGCTGGAATGGGCTACCAGTAACCCAGAGCGTTCTATGATGAAGACTTTGCCGGATTGTCCAATTTCTAGGGTTTTTAAAAATTCGCTGATATCGGACAAGCTGAGATCAATCCCTAATACGCCTAAAAGTTGTTCTTGCTGATCATAGACGGGGACACTGGCGGAGATGGAGATTTTTTCGGGTACACTGGGCCAGTTATATACGGCAGTCCAAATGGGATGTTTCCCGTCTAAGGCTTGTGTGTACCAGTCTCCTACGGGGTTTGCTCCTTCTCGAATGGCGACTGGGGGTTTGATGCGTTTCCCTTGGTTATCGGTTTCATAGACATACATAGTCCCCATGTGGTTTAACTTGACTTCCCCAATGGTTAACCCAAAGCGACCATATCCTGCCCCGATAAATTCTTGGTTGGGATTGCCATAGTTAATATAGGAGAGGTCATAGAGGGCGATTTGTTGCCAAAAATACTGGCCGAGTTGTTGGAAGTTATCGAGATCAATGACACCGAGTTTGATGGCTTCTAGGTTGAGTTGGTTGACGGTTTGGGCGGTTTGTAGGTAGTCTTCGAGATGGGCAAAGACGCGATCGCCTTTTTCCTCAATTAACTGATTGGCTAAATCTGCCACTGCTTGTTGACCACTCCGATAGGATAAATAGCCCACTAATCCCACTGTTCCCACCAACTGCATCACAAACGGCACAATTAACACTGTACGAAGGGGAATTTTGCGAAGGAGGGAGGGCTTTTTAGGGAGAGGGCTTGGGGACATTTTAGGATAGGAGTTGTTAGGGTTCTACTCTAATTTAACCGTTGAGGCTTGTCTTGGGTTGAGGGGAGCAGGACGCTACCTTTATATGCCTTGGGTTAAAACCCAAGGCTAATAGCTGAAACCCGTGTTTAACGGGTTGATAGACAGAAGTATTCAGCAGTATTCAACCGGAGTGGGTGAGCGTGTTTTCTCTGCGGGGATGCTGAATGCTGAATGCTTACCGTAAATTAAGCAATTTGGACTTTGACGGGGAGTTTCACGCGAAAGGTTGTCCCGACATTGACTTGACTGTCTAAGGTGATTTCTCCTCCCATTAATTCCACTAAGGATTTAGTAATGGCTAATCCTAATCCTGAGCCAGAATATTGCCGGGTGCTGGTTTGATCTACTTGATAAAATTCTTGAAAAATATTAACTTGATCTTCGGGAGTAATGCCAATTCCTGTGTCTTCTACGGTGAGTTGTAGGGTTTTTGGACAAGGGGTTTCTAGGGTGACAGTGACATGACCTTCTTGGGTAAATTTGATGGCATTGGAGAGCAGATTAATGAGAATTTGTCGCAAGCGATCGCGGTCATTATGAATTTCAATTTCTTCTACGGTTGAAGCAAAGCGCAGTTTAATCTTTTTTTCATCTGCAAGGGGTCTCAAACTGTCTAAAGTAGTGGCAATAAGTTGCACTAAATTAAGGGGTTCTGGCTTCAATTCAAAGCGGTTCGCTTCAATTTTAGATAGGTCTAAAATGTCACTGATTAAAGATAATAAGTTTTTGCCATTATTATGGATTCGTTCAATCATAGAAACCTGTTGGGGCGCGAGTTTTCCTGATCTTTGCCGGAGTAACACTTGAGAAAAGCCAATAATGGCATTCATGGGGGTGCGTAATTCGTGGGACATTAACGCTAGAAATTGGGATTTAATTCTCGCTGCTTCTTGTGCTTCTTTATATAATCTGGCATTTTCGATGGCGAAGGCAGCCCGATAGGCTAAGTCTTCAATGAGTTTTAAATCTGCTTCGGTATAACTGCGGGGGGTATGCCCCCAAACACATAAAATTGAGCCAATAATTTGCTCTCTTGTCCAGAGGGGAACGCAAATATAGGAGTGACATTGTAATTCTCGAAAGAGTTTCCGTTGTTCTTCATTAAAGGCAATTAGGGCCATTGATCCTTTGCAGACATAATAACCGCCTAATGATTCTCCGGTGTCGAAGACATAATTAGTTTGAGGGGTGCGGTTTTCTTGTTGCAGTTTCCAGACGAGGGATTCTTTATCGGGATCAGTGTGGGCGACGGCAATGAGACGGGGGGTGTTTTCGGTGTCTGCGAGGTTGATGGTACACCAATCGGCGAGATCGGGGACAATGAGGTGGGCGAGGGTTTTTAGGGTGGTTTCGTAGTCGAGGGAGGAGGAGAGGAGGGTGGTGGCTGAGGCTAAAAAGCGCGATCGCTCCTCACTCCGTTTCCGTTCGGTAATATCTGTCACCGTCCCCGCTAGTCGGACGGGTTTTCCCTGTTTGTTCCGTTGCGCTTTCCCTCTGGCGATACAGTAGCGATATTCTTGACTGGAGTGGAGGATGCGAAATTCTACCTCCAGATCAAGGTTGTCGTAGAGGTGGCGTTTTATGGCTCTGACAAGCTGTTCTCGGTCTTCGGGGTGAAATTTCCAAAAGAGGGGATGAGAGGGCTGATCGAGGCTTTCAAGGGCGAAAGGAAGCCCTTGTTCGGGGGTCTGCATCCCCACCATTTCTAATAAACGGTCATTGGCATAAATTACCCCGTCTTTGATGTCCCAATCCCAAATCCCATCGTTTGACCCTTCCAAGACGAGGCGATACCGTTCTTCGCTTTCGTAGAGTCGTTGGTTGGCTTGTTGGGCTTCCTGTTCGGCCCGATGGAGACGGACGGCACTACAGAGGGTTCTGGCTAAACATTCGGGGGAGAGTTGACTTTTGGCTAAGTAGTCTGAGGCCCCTGCTTTCATTAATTGTACGGCGATTTGTTCGTCTCCCTGTCCGGTGAGGACGACGAGGGGGACGCGCAGGGGTTGGGTTTCGAGGTAGGCGAGGAGGTCTAATGCTGTTCCGTCGGGGAGACGGTAGTCGGAGAATAGGCAGTCGAAGGGGGTGTTTTGTAGGAGTGCGATCGCGTCCTGACAGGTTTCGCTTTCTATGATCTTACCTTGCCATCCGGCTTTTTTTAATGCGCGATCGACGGCCATACGGTCAACTTCGTCATCTTCAACTAGCAGTATTTTTAATGGTTCTTCGAGCATTTTTCACAAAATTTCACTCATCATCCAATATTGGTTTAAAGTGGCAATGGTTTCTAAAAATGATTCAAAAGTTACAGGTTTAATCATGTATCCTGCCACATTGAAATTATAGGCTTTTACTTTGTCTTCGTCTTCGTTAGATGTGGTTAAAACAATGACCGGAATTTTTTTTAATTCTGGGTGCGATCGCAGTTGATGTAGAAACTCAATTCCGCCCATTTTAGGCATATTTAAATCTAATAAAATTAAGCGGTTATGACTGGGATAATCTTGGCTATCTGGGCTTAATAACTCTAGGGCTTCTACGCCATTGGAAGCTGTCCAAAGTTGATGATCAAGGTTATGCTTTTTAAAGGCACGCCTGACTGTCATTATATCAACTTCGTCATCTTCAATCAAGAGGAAATTTAGTTTTTTATAAGACATATTTTTAGTTGAGAATTGAGAATTGAGAGTTGATCATTTAGGGGACTGGGATGAGAGGGGGATTAAGCTATAAATTGGCGGTAATAAACTGGCGTTTCACTTTCTGATTATAATTTAAGGTTGTACGGTTCGTGTCTCATTCTCTGGGAGGGTCTTTGATAACTATCCGATTATTTATAGAACGATTTACTGTTAACTTGAATTCCCTTTTTGCCCTAGATATCTAAGCCTGAATCAATTTAGGACTCTTTTGCCCAAGTGAAGCTGAATTTAGCTCCATTTCCTTCCTGAGACTCGACCCAAATAGACCCCTGTTGATCTTCGATGATTTTTTTGACAATGGCTAGACCCACTCCGGTGTTTTCGACTTTATCTCTGGGTTCTAGGGTTTGGAACATGACGAAGATTTTTTCGTGATAAGCGGGATCAATGCCATAGCCATCATCGGCGACGGTAAACTGATAAAAGTCCCCCTGATTTACTGCCTCAATTGTAACCTCTCCTTGGGGGGAATGACGGTGTTTAATAGCATTACTAATCAAATTGGCAAAGACTTGAAATAATGGTAAGCGTTCCGTTTGTAAAATGGGGAGTTCTGAGGCCAATTTGATCTGAATTTCGGGGGGTGGGGCGAGGGAGTCGATGACTTCATGTAATAATTGTTCCACATTGACGGATTCGGCCTGACGTTTGAAGCGACCGACTCTAGAATATTGTAATAAGCCGTCGATTAATGCCTCCATGCGTTTTACCCGACTCCGTAACAGGTTCATTTGGTGTTGGGTGTCGTCGGTGAGGGTGTCTTCTAAGTCTTCTTCTATCCAAGTGGAGAGGTTAGCAATGGCCCGGAGGGGGGCCTTTAAGTCGTGGGAGACGATATAAGCAAACTGGTCTAACTCTTGGTTGCGTTTTTCTAAAATGGCGGTGGTTTCGGCTAAACTGTGGGTGGTGGTGGAGAGTTGGTCAGCCCGCGATCGCAATTTCTCCTCAGCTTGTTTACTCTCCGTGATATTCTGCATCATTGCCATCCCCGCAAAGACGTTTCCCTCCTCATCCTTCACAGGTAACGCATAGACGCGATAAACCGAGTTTCCCCGTTGCATCTCTGTTACAGTATTTTTCCCCATTAAAGCATTGCGATAGAGAGGGTCCAAGACTAATAACTCGGTTTGTGACCAAACTTGATCAATCGGTTTCCCCTGTAACGGGAGAGAAAACCCCATCCCTTGCAATTCTGACCCCTCCGCCACAGTATAGCGATAATCCCAGTCAAAGAGAAAGACAGCCCCATTGGGGAAGTTTTCTGCTAGGGTCCGATAGAGTTTTTCACTATGTCGCAATGCGACTTCTGCGGCCTTAGCTGCGGTGATATCTTTGTTAATTTCTAAATTAGCGGTGGCCTGGCCTTTCTCATTGCGGTGTAAACTCCAAGTAGAGGCCACGGTGATTTTTTCCCCGGTTTTGGTGTGGTGGACTAACTCCCCCCTCCATTCCCCTTGACGGAGGAAGTTGGACTGAATAACATCGAGAGGTTCAGGAAACTCGGTTTGTAATAACTGGTGGACCGACTGGCCTATCGCTTCGGAAGCCGTCCACCCATACACCCGTTGACAAGCAGGATTCCAATAGGTGATCCGGTCTTTGAGGTCACGGACTAAAATCATATCATTGGCTAAATCTAACCTAGCGTTGGTTTCCCGTAACCGTTGATTTTTCGCTACTAACTCCTGACGCAGTTGATAGAGTAGCATTCCCAGTAAGATGGCTACTGCAAAGTCTATGATGGGGACAAACCAATATCCCTGTAGGGTTAAGAGGGAAAAAACGAGGATAACGAGTAACAGACTCCCCCACCAGTGGGAAGACAAAATTAATGTTTGCCAAAATTGATGTTGTTTCATAGGGGGTTTAGGGGGTCAGTGACCCATTCTTGCCTTAAAATAAGAACATTGAATTGGACAGTGTAGTGAGGGTTTGAATCTTGGATGAATTGAGGGAAGCCCTAGAACTCGCTACAGAAGAAGAATTACAACAATTAACACAAATTCTCTTCTGTCGTAGGTTGAATCCTTTAGACTATTGGCAGACTCCTGATGTGGTGGAGGTTCAAAACTGCGATCGCCAAACTCAGTTAGAGTTACTTGAACAACGGTTTCGCTTTTTGGCCGCAGACGGGGTAACGGTGTTACGGGGGAATAGTCAAGAGATCACCTATCGTCAAGTGTTAACCCGTATCTGTCATTATCTGAAAATTCCCTATTCTCAACAGATGACGACGGTAGAAATTGAGTCGGAGATTTTCTTAAATTTATTGGGCCGGGCCTGGAAAAAATTACCCCCATCGGAACGAAAAACCCTGACGGCCAGGGTTCAGAAGTCTTTAGCGGACTCGAATTTCTCTGAACCGTTACCTGTTCAACTCCAACATAACCCGATTCAGTTTATTTTAAAGGGCAGTGGGGTGATTGCCATTAGTGCTGTCCTCAAGTCGGTAATTTTACAACATATTGCCCGTCAATTTGCCCTCCATTATGCAACTTATCAGGTGGCTAAAACGACATTAGTTAAAGGAGGAACTGCGGTGGCTGCACAAATTCAACATCGCGTTACTATGCAGATGGCCTCCCGGGGAATGGCCCTAGCTGCGGCCCGACAGGGGGCCGTGAAAACGGTTTTTGCGGTATTGGGGCCGATGTTATGGGTGGCCTTTTTTGCCGATATTGGCTGGCGTGCGATCGCAACTAACTATGGTCGTATTATTCCTACTGTATTGGCGATCGCTCAAATCCGCCTCCTCCGCATGGACTATTGTTATAGTTGACAGTTGACAGTTTTATCAATAACAAACAACTAAGTTCTCAGGTTATCAACTGGGTTAAAACTCAAGTGAATACTGTTTAACTGCTAGTAATTTATCTCCCGTGACTCAAAAATCTCGCAAAATCAATGATCCTTGTACCCTCTGGATGTGGGATGGGTTTCAAGTGGGGTTTTTTCTCTTTTATCTCTTTCCAGGAGTCGGGGCCATTCTTCTCAGTGTTGTGGTTTTGGCTACCTTGGGGAAAGCGGGACGAGAATTGTTGCAAAGTCGCTTAAATTGGGCGTTTGCGGGATTGGCGGTTTTGATGATTCTCAGTGCGAGTTTAGCAGACTTGCCCAAAGAAGCATTATTGGGGGCCGGGAATTTTGTCCCCTATTTTATCGCCTCCGCGGCCTTTCGCTGGCTTCTTCAAACCCCCCGACAGTTGCGACGGTTGGCCTGGATTTTACTCTTACCCTCTTTGATCATAGTGGTGTTAGGGTTGGGCCAGTTGGGGTTAGGGTGGAGTAGTGGGGAATTATGGCATACCCTCTCTGGATGGCAGTTGGAAGCCGGAGGAAACCCCCCAGGCCGTATGGCTTCGGCGTTTATGTATGCCAATGTCTTGGCGTTATATTTAGTGGTGGTATTGGTGTTGGGGTTGGGGTTGGGGGTGGAGGAATTGCACCGTAAGTCCCCCTCAAAATGGCGGTTAGGGGTGTTAGGGGTTATTGTAGTGGGGGATGCTGTCTCACTCCTATTAACCCAGTCTCGCAACGCTTGGGGGTTGGCATTTTTAGCAGGTTTGGTGTTTGCGTTGTATCTGGGGTGGCGACTGTTAGTTTTAGGCATTTCCGCTTGTGTGGGGGTTATCGCTTGGGCCTCCTTTTTCCCCTCTCTGGGAGGGCAACCGTTACGGCAAATTGTCCCCTTTTTCCTCTGGGGCCGCCTTTCCGGGGAAATGTACACTCCTCCCCCTAGTCCAAAACTCCGTATAACCCAATGGGAGTTTTGCTGGCAACTCATTCAAGAGAAACCGTGGTTGGGGTGGGGGTTTCGTCATTTTACTCCGTTATACGAAGCGGCAACGGGGTTTTGGTTGGCCCATCCCCACAATTTATATATTATGCTGGCGGCAGAAATGGGCATCCCGGCGACGCTTTGGTTGAGTGGGATTATTGGTTGGGGGTTAGCCCAAGGAATGTTACTGTTAGGACAGTGGGAGAAACAAGATCGCACTATTCTATTTACTTATATTGTGGCGTTTGTGGCCTGTTTGTTGTTTAATCTCCTCGATGTCTCGACCTTTGATTTACGCATTTCAACGTTAGGTTGGCTATTATGGAGTGCAATTGTAGGGGTGTCTTCAGTAAACAGTAAACAGTAAACAGTAATCAGTAATCACTAATCACTAATCACTAATCACTAATCAGTCATTGAACCAACAACCAATAACCAATAACCAACAACCAACAACCAACAACCAACAACCAATAACCAACAACCAAAAATTAAAAAATCCCCCCTCCAATATGTTCTTTAAAGAATTCTAGGGTTCTTAAATTGGCTGCGGCTGCGGCATTTTGGGAATAAGTGTCTCCCCCAGGACGGGCAAACCCGTGGTTGACTCCGGCATAGGAGTATAGGGTGACAAAATCATGGTCTTGTAATTGGCTTTTTATCTGGGTTTGGGCTTCTTTTGGCACATATTCGTCTTCTTCGGCGATGTGTAATAGGGTAGGCTGGGTAATGTTGGCCGCTTCTTCTAAGTTTTTCTCAATGCCTACTCCGTAATAGCCTACATTACAGTCTGCATCGGACCGGGTGGCCATGAGATAGGCTAATTTGCCTCCTAAACAAAAGCCGACAGTCCCCACACGGCCAAGACAATTCTCCATCAGACGGAGGGTGTGTAATGTGGCGATTAAATCTTCTGTTCCCTTGTCTTCGTCAAACCCCTGATAGAGTTCAAATGCCTGTTTCCAGTCTGCTGGTTGTTGATCATTGAGTTGTATCCCTGCTTCTTGTCGCCAAAAGAGGTCGGGGACAATGGCTAAATATCCGGCGGCAGCATACCCATCGGCTAACCCCCGCATGGTTTCATTGACACCGAAAATTTCTTGAATCATGACGACACCGGGGGCAAGATCGGTGTTAGGGGTGGCGAGATAGGCTTGAAAACTGCCACCATCGGACGCTTGAATTGTAATTTCTTGGCTCATTCTGTGAGTAAAAACATCCACTTCTAGGTAGTTTAGAGCAAGGGGTGATTTCGCCCAAATACTAAAACGCTATACAGTTGAAAGGCTGGGTCCCACAAACTCGGTTGACGACGTTCTAGGTCAATATAGGATTCTAACCCCCCTAGTAATTCTCGGAAGTCGAGGATGGAGTCGGCAAAGCTGTTAAAGTCTGACCAGGTGGGGAGGTTGGGGAGGTTGTGGTTGAGGAAGTTTAGGAGATGATGCCAGTTTTTGCTGTCGGTTTCGTAGTCGGGGTTGCTGTTGCGGGGGGTGAGGGTGATGCCTTTTTGAAAGTTGTAGTTGCGATCGCAGAACCGTAAGATATATTTTTGACGGGGCAGGTGGAGATCACAGAAGGGGACATCATCCTGTTTTTGGGTTTTGCGGGTGAGTTGGTGTCTCGCATCGACGGTGACGACGGACTCAAAGAGGGGGAGACGGCCTAAGACGTTTTGACTCACGTCGGACCATTGAAACTGAAACGTCCCCTGTTGCCCTTCTGCGTTCGTACAACGGACGTTAACTTGGGAGTTAATGTTCTGGATATAATTGACGTTGAAGACCTGTATTTGGCGAATATTCTCTAGGGCAAAGGTAAAACTGGGAATATTTACATCGTTGAGGGTAGAGACGTAGTAGTTTAATTCTCCTAGTTTACCCGTCCGATAAAACCGCCACCCCTGACTAGGAAGTTGTAAACGGGCTGTATAAGGGTCGATTTGCATTATTTTAGCAAAGGCTTGGGCGGCTTCTTTTTTATTTTCTGGGGAGACGGCTTCGAGGATGAGGATAGCATCTTCTTGTCCTTCTGGGGTTGCGATCGCGCTTTCAATATTCTCCTGTCGTTGATCTCGATAGACTGCTTCAATGCGGGCAATGCCTTGGCGAATTTGCGAAATGAGTTTAGGATTGGTCATATTAGGTAACAGTTTTAAATACAGCTTTTCCGCCGCATCGAGTTTCCCTAAACCTTCTTGCACTCTTGCCGCATAAAACCGCACCCAAGGGTTTTTCGCCTCTGTTTTGAGTAACGGTTTCAGGTACTTAGCAGCAGTCTTATAGTCTTTTTCTTGGACGGCTTTCGCCACTGATTCAAGCATAGTCATGACCCCATGAACACCTACTCTATATTTATAGGGGTGTTTAGGGAATATTGTTTCTAATTCAGAGCAAATTGAGAAGTAAGTGAGAGCCAGAAACCGGGTTTCTCTCAAGATTGAAGTATTTTTAACAAGATTGACCATAGAAACCCGGTTTCTCACCCTCCAGTTTAGCCATTGGCAGGGAGGAGATAGAGGCCGGGTTTCGCATCCGCACTAGAGAGGAGGTCATGGCTACTGTTCACCCCTTGTTGTTCGCAGAGGTGGGCGAAGGAGAGGAGGCCGTCGAGTCGCGCTGAGAGTTCGCTGAGGGTGTCGAGGTATTCCGCGAGGGCGAGTTGGCGATGTTTCCATTGTTGGGTGAGTTGGGGTTTCATGCCACTCATTTGTAGTTCAACTTCTGCTTTTAGGCGTTTTTGGTTGGCTTTTTCCGGGGAGAGGGTGTTATCAATGGGGGAAATTTCTATAATGCGTTGGACTCGTTCGGGGGTGATGTCGTCTTTAAAGTAGGGAGTGGCGAAGCGTTGGGCAGTGGCGAGTTCTGGTTTTTCGGTGTTTAGGAGGGTTTCTGTCCAGTGGTTGGCGTGTTGTTGGAAGCGGGGGATTTCACTATCTGTTGTCACACTGCTATACTTTTAAGAGGAACATTCAGTAGCTTAATGTAAAATTAGATCGATCATGTCTAGCCGACCTATTCAAAAAATTCTTTTCGGAAGTCCCGGAACAGGAAAAAGTCATAGATTAATGTATAAAATTATTCCTCAAAAGTTAGGTATAACTGACGATTACAATATTGTTCCAACTATATTTCACCCAGAATATACATATGGTGATTTTATGGGTAAGTTAATGCCCTTCACTGATGAAGAGGAAAAAGTCTCATATAAATACTATCCAGGCCATTTTTTAAAAGCACTTGGAAAAGCTTACGAAAATATCATTAGCAGCCAGTTAGACTATGAAGACAAGAAAAAAAACACACTCAGTAAATACAAGAAGGAAATTGATGAAACTAGACAAGATAAATTTACGACAATTCAAAAACAAGAACTTGAACAACGATATAATTTAATTAACAAACCAAAACCTGAAAATGTTGTTTTAGTAATAGACGAACTCAATAGAGGTAATTCAGCAGCAATTTTTGGCAGTGTTTTTCAGCTTCTTGATAGAGATAACACTGGTTGGTCTGAATATACAATCCTGCTTTCAGATTTAGAGAAACAAAGTTTGTTAAAACAAATAGGCTTAACTACATATCCTAGAAAGGATACAAAAAAGTATGAATATAAAGGCAAAAATATAGAACAAACAGAATATAATAAATACCTAAACTTTATTTCTGATTATGATGAATCTGAAAACAATAATAAAATAAATCTTGAGCAAGGTAAAATAAAAATACCTCCCAACTTTTCTATTTTAGCAACTATGAATACATCCGACAACTCAATTTATTTCATGGATAGTGCTTTTAAACGCCGTTGGGATTGGGAGTTTGTTAATATCCAAGATGATAACCAAAGAAATGTAGTATCTGATCGCAAAATAAGGCTTTACAACATTGATGACGTTACTTACGAAGATACTTACGAATGGAATAATTTTGTTGATAATTTAAACAAGTTCATTCTAAGCAATTATAAGACAGTTAGAAAAATTGAAGATAAACAGATTGGTTATTTTTTTATCAATGAAGAAATTATTACAGAAGAACATATAAAAAATAAATTAATGTTTTTTATATGGGATAGCGTGTTTCGCAATAATCGAAAACCTTTAATTGAACTTTTGCAAGTGGATGAAAGAGATTTAGTTACCTTTGGTCAGTTCACCCAAAAAGAATTAGTCATAAAGTTTGTAAAAAAAATAATGGATTATAATACTGTAGATGTTTGATATCAATGAAATAGATTTTATAAAAACTGATCGACAACGTGGTTATCGTACTTATTCATTTGTCGGCCTTCAGAGAAATTCAGATACTGGCCGTCTAGAGTTTTGGCTTCCATTAGGATTTGATGATTTTGAGGATACAAACTTTAACTTAGTTAAAGAGTTTTTCTTCAAAATGTATCGAACTTTCAAAGTTTACATACAAAGAAAACAAAAATATATAGATAGTCAAAACAGATCTATTGATCGAGATGGAATAATTGAAAATAGTAATGGTTTTAGCTTTATCAATGAAAATAATGATCAGATAGTTTTTTATGGAAAAATAAACTCTTTAGATAAAATACTAGAAGGCTATGATGAGCTAAGAATTGTATCTTTAGAACAGAAACAAAAGAAAAGTAACGAAATCGACTATTCTAAAATTCACCATTATATGCACCAAGCAATCTATCTTGATGATGATGTAATCTATATTGACGAAATGAATATAGCTAAAAAAGTTTTAGTACAAGGGAGTCCTCCCATTTTGCAAATTTTTTGTTTTATCTATACTGAAATAAAAAAAGAGTTGGACGAATTAGAAGATGTATCTGATAGAGCTATAGAGCTTGCCAGAGAGTTTAAAGACCAACACTTACAGCCTAACAGTAGTCTATTTGGCGAAGATACATTTTTAGAAACTGTAGATATTTTAAAGGAAACTCTAGAAAATATTGATATTAAGACAGCTTATAAAGATGAAGACTATTGGCATTTTTTTGAAGCAGTAGAAGCATTTTTATACGGAGAACGGCAAGAAGATAATAAAGGCATTTACTGGGGGTTCAGCAGTTTCTACGATATATGGGAAGATATGTGTCAAACCTATGTATTGAATAAACCGGAATATAGAAAATGTGTATTTTTTGCAGATGTTAATGGATGTTTAAAACCAATAAATAATGAATATTCGATTAATCCATTTAAACTAAAATTAAATAATTTTACAAAGGTACGGTACTTACGTCCTGATCTAGTATTAAAAGAGAACAAAGATGATCTAGAAAATTGGTGTCAAGTTGAACCATCCAACTTACCCCAAGAAGGACAAATTTTTCTAGTAAAGTTATTAGACATTCCTACATTACAAAAGGATTGTCCAGCAATTTGGAAAAAATACCTAGAACTTTCAAAGCGTAGCAGTCAAATTCAGGTTCAGGGATCTCTCCGACCTCGATATATGTCTCATAGCGATTTAGAAAAATTTAAAAAATTTTTACAGCAAGAACTGAATATATTACATCAGTGTATTAAAATTATTGATTATAAGTATATGCGGGTTTTGGACTATGAAAGGTATTCACCAAACTATATTGATTCAAATGGAATAAACAAAGTAAAAGAAGACATACACAAACAATTAATCTATGAATGGACAGTACAAAAAAATTGGGATAGGATCAAAACGGAGAGTGAATTTTGGATTCCATATTTTTCTAGTGATCCGTTAAATTTTCAAGAACCACAGAGAGTAAATAATACTTACGTTAATGACAGCAAAATTAAAATCATTAAAGTGAATTTTAAAATACTTCAAGACTTTTATATACAGCAAAATGACTATGATTAAATATGATTCACCCAATAATGTTATAAGTGCTTTTAATCCTATCATATCACTTAATGCTCAAGTTCGCCAAACAGTAAATCAAAAACTGATTGAACCAAAACTTAGACTGTTTTTTCAAGATAAAGGAGGAATTAATTCTTATGAAGCATTAGATACAGATAAAATTAAAACAGAAATCGAATTCTTAGATTTTAAGGTAAGTTATATACAAACCTATCTTTATAAAGAATTAATACAAGAAATCAATAAAGATAGTGACGGGAAAATAAACTTTAAACCAAGATATGCAATTTCTTTTGATCAAGATTTAGCTAATTTTAAAGAATATAAGGGAATTAAATATGGAGAATTAAAGCTAGGACAATCTCCTATTTTATATATAATCTATATTGATTTACAAGAAGTTATAAAATTTATAAAAGAACTGAGGACTAATATTTCAAAGCCAATAGAAACATTAAAAGTAGTAAAAACTCCTGAAGATAGAAGAAATCAACTAATTGATGAATTAGTAGCAGTAAAACATCGAGAATATCTTTCTGCCTCTCCAACTCGAAAATCTGAAATCAAAGCCGATGTAGATAGACTGGTCAATCTAAGTCGGCAAAAAATACAAGGAAATTCTGGACAATTCCGTGTAAATTTATCTTGGAATACAACTGATGATTTAGACTTAGAAATTCATACTGAAGGAGGCGTGATTAATTATAAAAATACAACTGTTGAGTATCACGAAAGTATTGGTAAATTAGATGTTGATGCTAATGCAACTACACCTCTTGTAAGTAATCCTCAAGAAAATATAACTTGGGATAAAATTCCTCAAGGAAAACATACTGTTTCAGTCAATTTTTATCGTGATCGTGAAAAAAAAGGAAAAGTTCCATTTACAATTTTTATTGAAAATGGAGATGATAGCCGAGTTTATAATAGTTTTGTTGAATTTAGAGAAAATTTCAAAACTAGAAAGGTTGCGGAATTTAAGTTTCTTGATGGTCAACTACACATAACAAATTTACTTTAATTAATTACTTATATATAGCGATATTAGATAGGACATGAACACTTTGATTTTCAATTGTTGCTATGGGTGAGACACAGCGATCTGGTGTTCATAGCCTATTTGAGATGGCTATATTAGAAAAATTTGCTGTACAGGGTCAATCCTATCGAACGATCTTGATCCCTTTTAGCACAGAATCAAAGGAAACGGCAGCATCGTTTATCGTCTCTTAACAGGATTGACTGGGGGAAGACATCCCCCTATCTAGCACTCAGAAAAACTGGGGCAAAATTACGCAACCTGTTACAAAACTTCATAAAACGAGAGGGGGAGGTTGCGGTGAGGAGAAGGGAATGGAAATGAGAGGAAGGTTATCATCTTATGCTTGGATGAATAGGCCACAACTTCCCTCTGGATAGACCAAGATAACCAAATTACCCCTATCTGAGAACTAGACTTTTCCCACTTCCTCAGAATGCTCTACTCGGCCTTTACCTATTACTCTGAGTTTAAGGTGAACTCTGGGGAGTATAAACTGAGGGAGGAAATTGTAACATGGAACGACTAAACCAATATCGTCAATGGATGCAACAGGTATTGACAGAGTTTGCAATCGGTTAGATATAAGTTTTGTTTTCCTTCCAAATTTAACAATTGTTCCCAATTGAGAGCAAAGTGAGAGCAAGAAACCGGGGTTCTGTGGTCAATTTTGCTGAAAATACTTCAATCTTGAGAGAAACCCGGTTTCTCACCCCCTAGAGTATTGCCAGAGAGCAAGAAACCGGGTTTCTGTGGTCAATTTTGCTGAAAATACTTCAATCTTGAGAGAAACCCGGTTTCTCAACCTCCAGAGTATTGCCAGAGAGCAAGAAACCGGGGTTCTGTGGTCAATCTTGTTGAAAATACTTCAATCTTGAGAGAAACCCGGTTTCTCAACATAATCTAAAATTAAGAACTATCACCCATTCCCCCTTCCCCAATTTATGAACATCCTTGGTATTTCTGCTTACTACCATGATAGTGCCGCCGCCCTTGTGCAAGATGGACAAATCTTCGCAGCCGCCCAAGAAGAACGCTTCTCGCGCAAAAAACATGATTCTCGCTTCCCCTATCATGCTATTCAATATTGCCTCAACGAGGACAAAATTCGCCTCCAAGACCTTGATTATATTGTCTTCTACGAAAAACCCTTTATCACCTTTGAACGGCTCTTAGAAACCTATTTGGCCTACGCTCCGAAAGGGTTTCGTTCCTTTGTGGCCGCCATGTCTGTCTGGTTACAGGAGAAACTCTACCTGAAAACTGTCCTCAAAAAAGAACTGGCTAAACTTGCAGACTGCAAAGTGAAACAACTCCCTCCCCTCCTCTTCAACGAACACCACCAGTCTCACGCGGCCTCGGCCTTCTTTCCCAGTCCTTTCCAAAAGGCCGCCATCTTATGTCTCGATGCGGTAGGGGAATGGGCCACCACCTCCCTCTGGATAGGCCAAGATAACCAAATTACCCCTATCTGGGAACTGGACTTCCCCCACTCCCTCGGAATGCTCTACTCGGCCTTTACCTATTACACCGGGTTTAAGGTGAACTCTGGGGAATATAAACTTATGGGCCTTGCTCCCTACGGTGAACCGAAATATGTTCAGCACATTCTTGATTATCTCATTGATTTAAAGGATGATGGCACATTTCGATTAAACATGGACTACTTTAACTATGCTACTGGTCTCACCATGACCAATGATAAATTTCATCGCTTATTTGGGGGGAAACCCCGGTCAAGAGAAAGCCAAATTACGCAACGGGAGATGGATATTGCGGCCTCTGTTCAACAGGTGACAGAGGAAATTGTTTTACGGTTGGCCAAGACGACTTATCGGGAATTAGGAGTAGATCATCTTTGTTTAGCGGGTGGAGTGGCGTTGAATTGCGTCGCTAACGGACGTTTGGTGCGGGAGGGGAATTTTCAAGATATTTGGATTCAACCCGCCGCAGGGGACGCAGGAGGGGCGTTAGGGGCGGCTTTATCGGTGTGGTATCAGTATTGTGGCCATCCCCGCATGACGGAAAGAGAAGACACGATGCAGGGGGCCTATTTGGGGCCGAAGTTTACAGCAGGGGAGATTGAGGAGTATTTACGGGATGTACAGGCCGATTATAGGGAATTGCCGGATGAGGAGTTAATGCCTAAGTTGGCGGAAATTTTGGCGGAGGGAAAGGTGGTGGGGTGGTTTCAAGGCCGCATGGAGTTTGGACCCCGTGCGTTGGGGAATCGCTCGATTATTGGGGACCCCCGTAACTCGGAAATGCAGTCGGTGATGAATTTAAAAATTAAATATCGAGAGTCGTTTCGGCCTTTTGCTCCTTCGGTATTAGCTGAACGGGTGGCCGATTATTTTCAAATTGACCGCAAGAGTCCTTATATGCTGTTGGTGGCCTGGGTGCAGAATAGGTTACGAAAACCGATGACGAAGGAGCAACAGGAGTTATTTGGCATTGACAAGTTAAAAGTGCCTCGCTCGGAGATTCCTGCGGTGACTCATGTGGACTATTCGGCACGGGTGCAAACGGTTCATTGGGAGACGAATCCCCGTTATTATGAGCTAATTCGCACGTTTGAGCAGAAAACGGGGTGCGGGGTGTTGGTGAATACGTCGTTTAATGTGCGGGGAGAACCGATTGTCTGTACTCCAGAGGATGCTTATCGCTGTTTTATGCGGACGGAGATGGATTATTTGGTGTTGGAGAATTTTCTGTTGGCGAAGTCGGCACAACCCCAGTGGGACAAGGATCAGGGGTGGCAGGAGGAGTTTGAGTTAGATTGACTGATTTTACGGGGTGTGGGCATCACAAAACCCTCACAAAAACCTCACAATGGTGTTTTACGGTGTGTAATAGGCTGCCTTGTTTGTCGGCCTAATTCATTTGGAGGGCATCAATAAACCATCGGTTAGCGATTAGCTCTCATCGGCCTTATCGTAGCGCGTTGGGGTGAGAAGCGGCGTTATTGGAGTTAGAATTGGGTAAGGGATATGAAATTCCGGATTCTGTGAGCTAGGGAGGTTCAGAGTTTGCTATTTTAAGGGAAGTGTGATTATAGAGGGATATGGCGATCGCAATTCCGCAAAGCAAAAAAGAACTCCGTCAATTTGGTATGCTGCTGGGGAGTGTTATCCCTCTGTTGTTTGGGGTGTTGCTTCCTTGGATATGGGGCCACGGGTTTCCCCTTGTCCCCTGGATTCTTGGTGCGGTATTCTGGGGGTTGGCTCTGATTGTCCCTAAAACCTTTAAACCTGTTGCTGTAGTCTGGATAAAGGTTGCTACGGTGCTGGCTTGGCTCAATACGCGCCTCATTTTGGGTATAATTTTCTTTTTGATGGTGACTCCCATGGCCTTGGTGATGCGTCTCATCGGACGAGACCCCCTCTCACGGACTTTTGAGCGACAGTTAGAGAGTTATCGTGTCACCAGTCAGCTACGGACGCAGAAAAGTATGGAGAAACCGTTTTAATGTGGGAATTAATACAGGATTTGTGGGCTTTTCTTCGAGAACGAAAAAAATACTGGCTTGCTCCGTTGATTATTAGTTTGGTATTGTTGGGAGGGTTGATTATTTTTACTCAAGGGTCTGCGATCGCACCCTTCATTTACACGCTTTTCTAAGTAAGTTTAGCCTCTTTTCTCCCTTCTCCCGGATACTGTTCATTATTCCTTGAAACCAGCAGTGAAATCGTTTCGTAAATCGCTACAAACCTATAGCATTATTACGCTAATTACATTAGGAATACTAGAAACGGTTTTCCAAGTGGTGCAACTCAAATTTCTCCATCAGTATGAAGGATTAGAACATCTTTATAATATTTCCAACCGGGAGACTTATGAGAATGCTGCTTGTGACTCAGGATGGTGGAAATGGCGGTTTGTACAGCGTTATGAAGCAGGAAAAGGTCTCATTAAGGATGACAGTTTACACCGTCCCCACCCCAGTCGTGGTTGGACTCCCCAAGCTAATCTTTCGGTGAAGATTAATGGAAACCAATATACCACAAATTCCCAAGGCCAACGAGATTTAGAAGATTATCAACCTAACCCGGATCAATATACGGTTTTAATTGTTGGTAATTCCTATACGTTTGGATTGGATACTGATGATAGCTTTGTCTGGCCAACCTTACTCGAAAATTTGGATTCTCGTCTAAATGTGATTAATTTAGGGGTGTCCGGTTATGGGTTAGATCAAATTTATATTACACTAAAAGAAACGCTTCAACAATATCCACCAGATTTAGTGATTGTGGCCTTTATTTCCGATGATATCTTTCGGATGCGTTTTGATTTTCGAGATTATAAGAAACCTAAATTAAAGATTCAAAATGGACAGTTAAAAATTACTAATGTCCCCATCAAAGGATTAGAGCAAACCTATAAAGAAATTAAAAATGAATTGGTTTGGTATGATATCCCGATTTTAAAACTCGATAATGTGATTAGTAATTTAAAAATCTCTTGTCAAGAAGTGAGTTATCAGTTAGCGAGTAAAGTTTTCCGAGCCATGCAACGCATTACTAAAGAGAATAATGCAGCATTTTTATTAACTTATTTGGCGAGTTTTCAAGAGGTTGAAACTCCTGATCATATCAGTTATGGCGAAAAGGTATTTAAACAATTTGTACAAGAGGAAAAGGTTGCGTATTTAAACACTCGTCCCTTTTTTTTGGCCAGAAACCAAGAGGGGGAAAACTATCAAGGGGGACATTATCAAGAAGCGGAAGCTCGGTTAGTGAGTCAACAGGTTTACCAAAAAATCCAAAACCTTCCGTCTTGGCAAAATTTTCTGGAGACGAGAAAGGGGTTTTAATTTCTTGATTTAAAATAAGACACAGGGAATCGTATATGATAAAATAAATTTTGGGGTTAAACCCACGGTTAAATCGGTTTTTAACGGGTTAAGAAACTGATGAGAGTCTCAAACCTTCGGGATTATCAAATATTGTCGGGGTTGAAATTGGGCTTGGCATAAGCCAGCTTAGGGCTTACTCTAAACCAAATAACTCGTTTTCAAGCACCGTTAATCCCATTCTTGCTTCCTTTATATCGTTAACTTTTATTCCAATCACCGACTAAGTTGTATTTTTTCTTTTAACAAGTTGAATGCCATTAATTTCTTCTGTTATTGTTCCGGCAACCACCGCTAATCTTGGCCCAGGATTTGATTGTATTGGGGCAGCATTAAGCATTTATAATCAATTTGAATTTGTCTGCTCGGAAGAACCTATCCCAGAAGGATTCAAAATTCACGTTCCGGGGTCTCAAGGGGCTAAAGTGAGTAAAGATGAGGATAACCTCGTCTATCAATCCTTTTGCTACTTGTATGAGCAGTTAGAACAAACTCCGCCTTCGGTCGAAATCAAGATTCAGATGAGTATTCCCCTAGAACGGGGGTTAGGGAGTTCGGCCACGGCCATTATTGGGGGACTGTTGGGGGCGAACCAACTGGCCGGGACTCCGTTAAATACTCAAGAAATTTTACAACTTGCGATCGCCATTGAAGGCCATCCCGATAATATTGTCCCCGCCTTACTGGGAGGGTGTCGTCTGGCCGTCGCCAACCCGCAACCCCAGAGAGAAGAATGGCAAATTTGCGAAATTCCTTGGCATCAGAGTCTTGTTCCCATTGTAGCCGTCCCCAACTTTACCCTCTCGACTGCCCAAGCTCGCTCTGTGTTACCCCCAGAGGTAAGCCGCAGTGACGCAATTTTCAACGCCTCCCGGTTAGCTCTCCTCGTCAAAGCCTTAGAAACCGGAGACACCCGGCAATTAAGCCTCGCCCTCCAAGACAAAATTCATCAACCCTATCGCCAACTGTTAATCCCCGGCTATCAAATGGTGCGACTGGCGGCCTTAGAAGCGGGTGCGTGTGAACTGGTGATCAGTGGGGCTGGGCCGACATTACTGGCGATCGCCAAATATAATATTGCTCAAGAAGTGGCCAACGCCATGCAAGAAGCCTGGACAGCCGAAGGGATCACCACCCAAGTCCGCCCCCTTCATCTCGACAAACAAGGAGCAAGAAGTCGGCGGGAAATGGTCTCTCGCCGTCGAACCCGCTAAAAACACTATTCTCCTATTAATCTATGCCAAAATTAAAAGGAATAGCACCCAAGAGGGAACTCCCTTTGCGAGAATAAATGTCTATAAGGCCGACATAATTCAGTGACATAAATGCCAGCATGGACATTGAAATTAATACCGTTGGAGAAATACAGGTGATTACTTTAACCGGGGAAATTGATGCCAATACCGCCCCCCAAGTCCAGCAAAAAGTTTTACCCTTAGCCATTCCAGAGAGTAAAATTTTGCTGAACTTAACCCAGGTTTCTTATATGTCGAGTGCGGGGTTGAGAATGTTGCTCTCCCTTTATCGCCAAACCAATAATAAAGCCAGTAGCTTAGTCCTCGTCGGACTGGCCGATGAAATTCGTAGAACCATGGCAATCACTGGATTTCTCAATTTTTTTACCACCTGTGACACCCTAGAATCTGGGTTACAGGTACTCCGTTAACCCCCAATCATGGGAAGGAACATGATTCAAGAGTCGCGGGAAAAACAACTATTAGCCGAAATTGCGCAACTCCAGGAGCAAGTTGCGCAACTGACCACCGATAAAAAAGTCTTTGAAGCGCAACAAAAGTTGCTGAAAGGGTTTGTTGCTTTAGCCCGGGCCCCGACGCAAGAAAGGGTATTACGGCATTTTCTCCAACAAACCCTCACTTTGGCCGTGGAAATGACCCAAGCGGACCGAGGCAGTTTATTTTTGATTGACTCTACAGGGCGGGTGGAAGATGCCATTCTCAGTCGCCAAATTACCGAGAATCAAGAAGAATTTCGTCTCTATAGTCAGGTCATTGATAAAGGGTTAGCGGGATGGGTGGTACAACATAAACAAATTGGCTTAATTGCCGATACTGAATTAGATGATCGTTGGCTACAATTACCGGATCAACTCTATACGGCACGCTCGGTTTTATGTGTTCCTCTCTTGAAAGGAACGGAAATTTTAGGGATTTTAACGCTACTTCATCCCCAAGCCTTCCACTTTGGGCAAGAGTCTGTTGAGTTAATCCGAGCGTTAGCCGATCAAATGAGTATTGTGGTGGAAAATGCTCAACTTTATAGTCGGTTGCGCTCCTATTCTCAAACGCTTAATGAGGAATTAGAGAAAGGCCAAGAAATTCAAGTTCATTTTCTCCCCACCCAAGTCCCTCAACGCCTCGGTTGGGAGATTGCTACGTTTTTTCAACCGGCCCGGCGAGTGGCGGGAGATTTTTATGATGTGTTTGAGTTATCCTCGAATCAAATTGGCTTCATTATTGCTGATGTCTGTGATAAAGGGGTGGGGGCGGCTTTGTTTATGGGGTTGTTTCGGAGTCTAATTCGTATTTTTTCGGGACAGACTAATTTAGAGGGGTTGAATTTTCAAACTCAACTGATTCATCAATTTTTAGGGGAGACGGATCAAGATCATTTGGATGTTGAGGGTTATTATTCGGTGCATCTCAATGCCTTGCGAGCCATTCGCTTAACCAATGATTACATTGCTATTAATCATGGGGATTTGGGGATGTTTGCCACTTTGTTTTTTGGGGTGTTAGACCCTACGACGGGGAATTTAACCTATATTAATAGTGGACATGAAGCCCTGTTGCTCTGCGATCGCACCGGACAAGTTAAGGCAGAACTCACCGCCACTGCTCCGGCCTTGGGCATTATCCCCCATTTAACTTATCAAGTGGGGCAGGTGCAATTGGAGCAGGGAGATTTTTTGTTAGGGTTTACCGATGGGGTGACGGAAGCGCGAAATGCTGATGGTAAGTTTTTCGGCAAAGCGCGTCTCCTAGAAGCCTTATGTTCGCCTTTTCCTTCGGTGCAAGACTTACTCCAGCACATTGCGACGGAAGTGGGAACTTATACCGGGGGTGCCGATCAGTTCGATGATATGACGATGATTGCGGTTCGTCGTAACGAAGGGGAAGGGGAATGGAAGGGTTAACCGTGGCGGGGCGGTGGTCGGCGTTGCAGGAAGTCGCCCAGTATATTAAAACTGTGACGGAACAAGCGGGGTTGGATCGGGAGTCGGCCTATCGGTTACGGTTGGCCGTGGATGAGATGACGACGAATATTATTCTCCACGGTTATCAAGAGGCCGGGTTAGAGGGCAATATTGTTTTACAAGCGCGACTGAATCCCCAGTCTCTGACGATTTTGATTGAGGATACGGGGAGAAGTTACGATCCCCAATCCGTTCACGAGGCCGAAGCGAAAATGGTTAATTTACCCCTTGAAAAACGCCCGATGGGAGGGTTAGGGGTGTATTTGGCGTTAAATAGTGTGGATGATTTTCAGTATCAGTGTTTGCGCGATCGCAACCGTAGCATCTTCACCATGTACCGGCCCACCCCCTGACGGATTTATTAAATTTTTGGGTATCTTAACAATAGGGTTGTTTCACACAGATACCAGTTTGATGGGAGGGTTTCGGAAATGCTTCAGCGTCTTGTTTTTATGGTTTTAATTGCCACAATGACCTTATTTACCGTGTTAATGGTTACGCCCGTTCGCGCCAGCCAATCTACTGCTCCGGCGGTTTATGCTTGGAGTTATACCGGGGTCGGTGCAGCCCAACGGGTGTGTAAACAGACGGTATTGATTCCCACCTCTCGTTTTGTAGATGGGGAACGAGAACAAGTGAAAGTGATGACAAAAATTGTGCGCGATCGCTATTGTCAAAAGTAAGAAATTCCGTAAAATCACTTCAGTAAAAGCCCTTAATTTTTTTCCGAACCCTGTTCAACCGCCTCAAAATTTCCTCAAGATTCCTTAAACTCAAACCATAGAATTAATGAGTCCAAATCAGCCCCAAGAATGGCTTAGTGTTGCCCAAGCTAGAGAAAAAGATGCCGAGCTTATTCACCAAAATTGTCCTGACTCAATTGGTTCAATCTATAAAGTTTTATTAAGGGAAGAGATTTGGCGGAGCTTAAAGTTTGATAATAAAAGTAACTTCAAGATTATTGAGTCTAATCATCTTGAGGATATGTATTTAAACCGTAAATCTTTCTCGTTTAACTCCGATAACCCAGGAGTCATGGACACTAACCGCGATATTTTTGAGTCGTCTTTATCCACTGCTGATGTTACATTCCAGAACTTAGATTCCTCGGAAATCAGCTTAACGGACGTTTCCCACTACTTCGACTCAGACCCCACCAAGGTTGTGTCCAAGTTACGCAAGGATGGCAAACAACCCGCCTCCTACATTGCCGACACCACCACAGCGAATGCCCAAGTCCGCACCTTATCAGAAACCGTGCGTCTCGATGCCCGCACGAAAATGTTAAACCCGAAATGGTACGAAGGGATGCTGAGTCACGGCTACGAAGGGGTTCGGGAGTTATCCAAGCGTTTGGTGAATACTATGGGTTGGTCTGCCACTGCGGGTGCTGTGGACAACTGGGTTTATGAAGATACCAACGACACCTTCATCAAAGATGAGGAAATGTGCAAACGCTTAATGGACATGAACCCCAATTCGTTCCGCAAGATGGTGAGTACGTTGTTGGAGGTGAATGGCCGCGGTTACTGGGAGACTTCTGAGGAGAATTTGGACCGTCTCCGCGAGTTATACATGGAGGTCGAAGACCGCATTGAAGGCGTTGAGTAGCAAGAATCCAAGCTAATCGGAAGAGAGAAGAGAGATACATATGTATCTCTCTTTCGTTTAAAATTAGTTTTGTTATGCTAGAAGTAGAAGTATTTTAATGATAGGGTTATGATTCATTGGCGGTGGTTAGTCCTAGCTAGCTTTTTGCTTATTCCTTTAAATAGCTGTACTCGTAAACTATCTTCAGATGAAATTGCCAGCAGCGTTGAAAAAAGTACAGTTTTAATTACTTATGCAAATCAAGAAGGTCATGGAACTGGATTTCTTGTTTCTGGGTCAAAAGAAGTTTGCTCTGTTCTTACCAACGCTCATGTTATTGGATCAAGTCAAGCAATACAAATTACTACTGATGATAATGAATTGTGGATAGCTGAAAAAATTTATTCTTTACCATCAGTTGATTTAGCTGTCGTTGAATTTACTTCAATTGAGGAAGGTTGTTCTTATCCGGCATTGAAATTAGGTAACTCTGACAAACTGGAACGTGGAGAAGAAGTTTATTTATCGGGATATCCAGTTCGTGCGGGGGAAGTTCAACTCATTAAACAATTTACACCTGTCAGAATTACTCAAATTGTACATCCGCCCTTAGCTCAAGGTTATGCAATTTCATATGACGGAACAACCGCAGGAGGTATGAGTGGTTCACCTGTCTTAAACCAAGCTGGAAAAGTTGTTGCAGTACATGGAAAAACTGATCGGGAATTAATTACTTTGAATCAAAGTAACCAAAGTAGTTTCTCTCAAGAACAAAGGCAATTGCAGTCGGAGCAAATGAACAGTGCCAATCGGAATTTAGCACAAAATGATCATTTTAAATGGTCAATTCCGATTAATCTTTATACGAAAAAAAAATCAGAGAAAATTCAAGGAGCTCCAATCTCTGGATTACCGAAAAGTTCTCACAAAACCGCTTTGCTTGAAGGAAAGCGGTTTCAAAATTTAGAAAAATATGAAGATGCTCTGTTAGCATACAACAAAGCCATTGAGCTTAAACCTAATTACATTGAAGCATGGATGCAGAAAGGTATAGTCTTAGCAAAAATTGAGAAGTATGAAAAGGCAATTATTGCTTATGAAAAAGTTCTGGATCTCGCTCCAAACCATTTCCAAGCATTATGGGGTATAGGTGATGTTCTGATAGATTTAGAAAAATATGAAGAATCTTTATTGGTAACTGAGAAAGCCATAAATGTTAATGACAATCATCCCATAGTATGGCATAACAAAGGTGTTGCTTTATTACATTTAGATCGATATCAGGAAGCTTTAAAGGCTTGTCAAAAAGCCGTTTCTATCAAACCTGATAAATATGATTCTTGGCATTGCCAATCTAACGCACTATCAGGACTAGGAAAATATCACCAAGCCATTCAAGCCTGCGAAGAAGCTATCAGTATAAAGTCAGATTACTTTTTGTGTTGGTATGGTAATGGTTTAGATTTCCAAAAATTAGAACAGTATGAAGAGGCTCTCCAACTGTTTGATAAAGCAATCGAAATCAATCCTACATATAGCGATGCGTGGGGGGCTCACTGTTATCTCTTATGGAAATTAAATAGATTAGATGAAGCTCTTAATTCATGTAATAAAAGCTTAAAACTAGATAATCCCTTAGATAGATCAATATCATCAGATAGCCCAAAAACTCTACAAGAGAATCGAGCTAATACTTTTAACAGTCGAGGTCTTGTATTTTTCAAGCTAGAAAAATATGAAGAGGCAATTCAAGATTGGAATAAAGCCATAGACTTGAATCCCACAAATGAAATAGTTTGGTCTAATAAAGGAGCTGCATTATACAAGCTCGGTAATTATGAAGAGGCTCTCAAACACATCAATAAAGCTCTTGAACTTAACCCAGATTATCAACTAGCTCAAGAGAACAAGCAACTTGTATTGGAAAAATTACAAGAATAATTTATTATAGTTGATCTTCTAAGTTGATGACTACAGATTTTTCAAGAGCAATTTCTCCTGAACCTTGGTAACTTGGTGAACTGCCAGGCATTAATGCACCTGCTACTTCTCGCAACATTTGATATGGGTTATCATCTGGCATCAAGGTGAGAAGAATAGGACAACTATCGCCACTAAGGCGAGTTTTTGCACACAATACATATTGTCCTGTTGCATCTGTTGCCTCATCCTTGCGATAGGCAAACTCAATCAAACCATCTTGGCGAAATTGCTCTATACGGTCAGCAATTTCTTGACATCGTTTTAACGTATTCCATTCTTCTCCCATTTGTCGAACCATCCTTAGCCAAGGTTTAGGACGAACATTTTTATCAGCTCGATACATTATAGTCCACACAGCCCCACCTTTTTCTGGAACAGCCTGAGACTCACAGTAAAAATAACTGTTTTGAGACACCAATGTTTTCTCGTAATTACTATAGACTGCATACCCTAGACTCAACAAACCGATAACTGCTGTTATCATTATATTAGTAAGGTTAATTTTGCTATCCGATGTCATGGCAGAATTGCCCATATAATCTACTTACTCTTTAATAGTAATCAATTTTTTTGGGATGTGCTACTGTACAGATGTTAAATTGAGGGCAAGAATAGAGAGTATCGACCGTTGAATGCACCGCACCACATTGTATTCTATAATCAGATGGTGCGTTGGGTGGAACTTACCGTTAAGTGATATTTGAACGTTTTTCCCCACCCAACGCACCCTACAGGAATAGGTCTTATGAAACCGAGTCAAAATCCTGACCATCAACCCTTAGAATACTATTTATCTCTAAAATATCCCATATCGCTCTATCCCGTAGCAGATGGGGGATATACCGTCACAATTCCCGATTTACCGGGATGTATCACCCAAGGGGATACCTTAGAGGAGGCATTAGACAATATTAACGAAGCCAGAGAATTATGGATTGAAACCGTTTATTGTAGTAACGAAAAAACAATCCCTCTCCCTTCCAAAAATTACTAATTTTACTACAATCTCGAATCTACACATTCTTGATAGATCAAAATGTCATTATGTAACAATGCACATCATTACTCGCCGTTTTCATATAATCCTACATCTCGTACATTCTTGAGTAGAATTTACATCATCTGGGAGACTAACTCCATACATAATTCATTGATAATTCGTTGCTATGCCCCCTTCTCTTCAATAAAAAAAGTGTTGTCGCTTCCACACTAACCACGTTACGACAGGCGCACCTAAGAGGGCTGTGACGGCGTTTAAGGGGAGTACGGTGTCTTGGCCGGGGAATTGCGCGATCGCATCGGCAAATAAAGCCAATAACGCCCCTAAGAGAATCGTGGCCGGGATTAAAAGGCGATGTTCGACGCTTTTGAACAAACTTCGGCATAAATGCGGCACGGCCACCCCCAGAAACGCCACTGGCCCGCAAAATGCCGTGACTGTACCCGCTAATAAAGAGGAACTGAGAATAATGCCAATGCGGATGGCACGGACAGATAAGCCCAAATTACGGGCTTGTTCGTCTCCGAGTAAGAGTAAATTGAGCGACCCACACAATAAACTAGACAGAATTAATCCTAACAAGACCAAGGGCAACAAGACGCGAATTTGTGACCATGTTACCCCGGCAAAACTGCCAAACGTCCAAACCAGATAGCTTTGCGTCTGTTCGATGGAACTAAAATGTAGAAAAATGGTGACGAAAGCAGTCGTCATATAGCCAAACATTAAGCCAAAGACTAATAAGGCGAGTTGGCTCTGAAGTTGTTGGGAAATGAGCAAGAGAAGACTGGCCGCCAATCCTGCCCCGATACCTGCGGCCATAGCAATGCCGAGGTTGGGGAGTTTGCTGCTGCCTGTGACTAAGACGACGAGAGCAACCGCTAAACTGGCTCCGGCATTGATGCCTAAGATAGAGGGGCCAGCGAGGGGGTTACGAAAAAGGGTTTGGACTTGTAGGCCGCTAACGGATAAGGCCGCACCCGCTAAAATGGCGGCAATGGCACGGGGTAAGCGAAATTGTAGGATAATATCGCGCCATGGGGTTTGGGTGGGTTCGTTTCCTAAGAGGATGGTGACAACTTGGGAAAAGGGAATCTCGACCGATCCTAACGTTAATCGGCCTGCGACCGCGATCGCAAGTAAAATGGCTAATACGCCAAAGAGCCAAGGGGTTTTGCGATCCATCGGTTCAGAAAAGGGGGCAATTGTCCTCAGTTTGGTCATGAAGCGAAAACCTCTACACGCTGAATTTCGGTGGTGTGTGTCCCGTCGGGATGAAGGTGCAGCAAGCGAAAACCGGGTTGTTTGTCTGTTGGGGTGTGGGCAGTTTGTGGTAACTGCACGCAAGTGGAGGGAGTCCCATAAAAATGGATGTCCCCTTGTTGTTGGTGGAAGGGGCTATGAATATGACCAAAAACCACTAATTTGACTTGGGGGAAGCGGTGGAGGAGGGTAAGAAAGTCCTCGGCATTTTGTAAGCCCATCATGTCTAGCCACTCAATGCCCGTAGGTAAGGGATGATGGTGGAGGGCGATTAAGGTGGGGCGATGAGTCTGTTTTAATTGGGTTTCGAGGTGGTGTAGGGTGGTTTGGGGGAGGTGGCCTTCTCCCCAACGGGCATCTTGTCGGGTGGAGTCGAGGGTGCAGAGTTGCCAGTCACCTAACAGGGTAGTTTGGGGGGGATGGAAGTGGGGGTGGGTGAAGCTGGTTTTGAGGAAGGCGTTTACGTCATGATTTCCAGGTAGCCAGTAGATGGGCGTTTCTAGGGGGGAGAGGAGTGCGATCGCCTGTTCGTAGGCAGTTCTATCCCCTGTATCGGCGATATCTCCGGTTAAAAGGAGGGAATCGGGTTGAGCTTGGGCAATGGCTTCGACAATGGCTTCTAGGGATGACCAAGGATTACTCCCGCGTAAGTTATCCTGTTTTTGGGCTAACAGATGAGTGTCGGTGAGTTGGGCAATAGTGATCATAGTAGGGAGTCGGTAATTAATCTAATTTTTGATAATATTTAAGCTCTCGGTCGGGGAGGAGTTGGGGGTGTAAAATAGCGATTAAATCGGCTAAAACTTGATCGGGTTCGAGCATTCCCGTCTCCCAATAATCATTTCCCCCTTGGGGAGAGAGTCGAGCCGTATTATTAAAAACGCGATCCTCTTGCAAGGCGGTGAACATTTGATAACGGGCATCAGCCGCCACCATATCCTCTCGACTCTGCCAGTCTTGGCTAACATTTAACCAATATTCCGCATCTTTGGCACGAGCAAAAACCGCTTCAAAGTCTTTCGGAGAACTCCCCGCAATATCTAAATCTGACCAAAGATAATTCGCCCCTGCATCCCGGAGAAATTGCCCCACATAACTCTCTGCTCCTGCAACATACCACGTTCCCTCATAACTAAAACCCGTCAAAACTGTAGGACGGTCTTCAATATTTTCGGTGAGTTGGGTGAGCATTTCGTATTGAGCCGCGATTTTCGTAAAAATTGCCTCTGCTTTGGCTTCTTGATTGAAAAATAAGGCCGTAAATTTAATCCATTCTGCCCGACCTAATGGCGAAGATTCCATATATTCAGCGACAATAGCCACCGAAAGGCCAGCAGACTGCATTTGTTGATGGCGGTCAAATTCTGGGTTGCCTGTCCCATAGGTCAGGATTAAATCGGGGGATTGTTCCACTAACCGTTCTAAGTTTAAAGTGTTACCCGACCCCACTTCGAGTAATTTCCCCTCCTCGATTTTGCTTTGGACAGTGGCAGTATTGACGATGGAAAAGCGACTCACTCCCAATAAACGATCAATAACTCCCAAACGGTCAAGATGGGGTAAATGGGTGGTGGAGAGGGTGACGACGCTTTGAATAGGGATTTTAATCACCTGCATCTGTTCGTATCCTTCCGGGACAGGTGTTCCACATTGAACCAGTAAATATTGGAAAGTTTCGTCGGTATCTTGCCAAGGATTACGGACAGTGACGATTTTATAATGGTTATGATAGGTGACGGAAAATCCGGTGGCGTATTCGGGTTGGGTGCGATCGCGGAAATAATTTTTCTCGGGATCATAATCCTGAACACATTCTGCACTAAGACGTTGTTCGGTTTCTCCTTGGGTTGTCTCTTGGGGTTGACATCCCCAAATCAACACCGGCCCACAAAAACCGAGCAAAATTAAAATTAACTGCTTCCCCTCAACAAATCTAGGCATAATTCAAGAATCGCCTCATCTTGACTGATAACTGTTCCCTATTCCCAACTGGTGACTGGTGACTGGTGACTGGTGACTGGTGACTGGTAACTGGTAACTGGTGACTGGTGACTGGTGACTGGTGACTGATTACTGATTACTGTTCTGAGGGTAAAGATATTCTGAGATCGGGGTTTCTGCGATAATATGTTCATTGACGATTCGTTTAGCCAGCTCGGGTTTAGCTTGAACATACCAACTGCGATCGCCAGAATAAAAAACCACAGGCCCCTGTTGGCACACTTCCAGACACCCCGCAGTTTGCACCGGAATATCTAATCCCGCCTCCTCTGTGGCAGCTTTCAGCGCGTCATAGGTGGGTTGCCAATTACGAGAGGGGTTACAACGACTGGAACGACAAACGGCTAAATACGGGCGTTTGAGGGGGTTTTCAGGAAAGGGAATCGGTTGATTGCCCAAAACATAAATTTCCCGCAGGGTTTCATAGAGTCCCAGTTTTTTCCATTGAGGTTTCCCTTCGGGAAGTAAGTCTTCGTCTTCTCCTAAATAGGGGTTCGGTAAAAAGAAGGTCATCATTTTTTCCCCATCCCCATTCCAGAATTGAATCCCCCAACTGGTGGGTTTTCCCTGACGGTTGAGACGACGATAAAGCGCACCCCGAGTCACTAAACGCTGTTTCCGCAGTTCGGGTGGGGTTTTGCAATGGGGGCCGCCTAAATGTTCCTCAACGCAGAGATGCAAGTGCCAAGCCTCTGTCGCTACGGTAAGATAACCGTCGTACAGGACAAATATTTTGGGCGGTTCAAGAAAGGAGAGTTCTAGGACACTACCTTGGACAACATGACCAATTTGCACCTCTTGCCAATGATCTTGACAGAGGGTGTACAGCATTGGCCCCAAGACCCCAATTTCACAGGAAAAGTCCTCATATTCAATTGTTCCTCCGGTTAGGGTAGTTTCAGTTGTTTTATTTGTCATTTGTTCTTGGTTATTTGTCATTTGTTCTTGGTTATTTGTTGTTTGTTGTTTGTTTGTTTTGGGTGAACACGGAAGGGGGGTTAGGGAGACTCATCCAGCCAACTTAAATTGTGACACACAGGTTAAAAATTGTACTCTACTCCTAGATTAATAGTGCGACCGCTATCGGGGAAACCAGAAAATAATTGATATCGTTGATCAAATAAATTCCGGACTCCGGCCTCAACGGTTAAATCTGGTGTAATTGGCGCACGCAAACGAGCATCAAAGGTGGTATATCCCGGTAAAAATTCTGTATTGGTGTTATTTGTCGGATAACTGCCTAAAGAATTCATTAATAAACCCGCATACCAACCGTATTGATTTTCGTACCATACTCCTAAATTTAACTTATCTGCTCCCGCAAATCGTAATTCTTGGCCTTCTTCTTCTGGGTTAACACTCTTTAAAATTTCTGGCTCATTGAGTGTATAGCCTATCGAGAAAAAGACATTAGGTGCAGGTTGAACATTAACTGAGGCTTCGAGTCCTTGACTGCGAACTTTGCCTAAGTTTTGCCATGTTCCTGAAACGCCATTTTCAGGCGGACTGATCCGTTTAAAGGCAATTAAATCAGAAATCGTGTTGTTGTAATAGGTTAATCGGAGCAGAGCAGCATTACCAATAGCTTGATCAATTCCGATATCAAAACTATTGCCTCGTTCCGGGTCTAAATCAGGATTTCCGATGTTAGTTGGATTGGCGTTAAATAGGTTAGCGACTGTGGGAGTTCGGAAGTTCCGGATATAATTAGCACGGAAAATTGTGGAATCGGAAGCCTGTATTTTTGTGCCAATACTGGGAGATGTTACCGACCCATTGATGAGGCTACTAAATTCTTGTCGTAGTCCTAAAACAACTGTCCACGCTGGCACAGGGTCGATAGCGTACTGAGCAAATAAAGCCCCTTGACTAATCTCATCGTTGAAATTTGTTCTAATTTTATTAGTAGTTAAGTTTTGTGTCAAGTTGTTGACATTGGTGTTGCGATAGTCGAACCCATAAACAATGTTTTGATTGGGTGTAATTTGCCAATTGTGTTGAACTTGAAAACCGAGCGATCGCTGTTCGGTTTCAAAGCGTTGTTGGTCGGGTTCGGTGCGTTGTAATTGGAAGGGTGGTGTAAAAGAAAGCGTTTCTGTAACTTCCGTGCGGTTATCAAAGCGAATATTCAAATAGTCGAGGAAAAAGCGTGCAGTTAAGACTGAGTTTCCGTCTTCTCCTAAATCTACTTCTAAGGATAAGTCGTTTAAT
The DNA here is from genome assembly GCF_028330525.1 of Spirulina sp. CS-785/01. Lineage (GTDB taxonomy): Bacteria > Cyanobacteriota > Cyanobacteriia > Cyanobacteriales > Spirulinaceae > JAQMSD01. The sequence continues at coordinate 6,719 of NZ_JAQMSD010000075.1, read as the reverse complement.
ACTTGGTCGGTAAATTTACGATTATTGTCGGTCAAGGAGTTAAAAAAGCCTTGTCCAAAAGGGGGATCGGCCACCGGAACTCCCCCCGGAAGACCTTGTTCTTTCGGGAGGTAAAAGGAAGTGAAGCGCAAAAGAGCGCGATCGCCAATTTCTTGCTCTAACCGAACGGCTAAATTATTGTATTCTGTATCATTATTTTCACGAGTTCTCGTAACTCCTTCAATGGTGTAATCATACTCATTCTCTGCGGCAACGCGATTATAGTTGAGAAAATAACCAAAATCCCCAAAAGAGTCACTGAGTTCTAAATTCTGCTCATTATAACCGTAACTCCCCACTTCAACGCCAACTTGACCGCTAAACTCATCAGACGGACGACGGGTAATAATATTAATAATCCCCCCGATCGCATCCGACCCATAAAGCGTCGAACCCCCACCGGGTAACACTTCCACCCGTTCGATTACATCGGTAGTAATTTCTGAGAGGTCAAACCCTCCAAACCCTAGCGCATTAATGGGACGACCATCCAATAAAATCAGGACTTGAGAGCTATTAGAACCGCGAATAAATTGTCCGCTTAACCCGTTTACTTCCGTTCCAGTTGTCCCATCTCCCAAAATACCAGGGAGAAAACGGAGGGTTTCTCGGATGGTTCTTGCACCCTGTTGCTCGATCTGTTCTCGGTCGATGACATAGGTGGGACGAGTGGAGTCCCGTAAGGGAGCATTTCCACGAAAGGGGGTCGAGGTGGGGGTGTCTAAAATGGTGTCTGTCACGTTGATCCGAAGTGTGGGTTCTTCTTCAGAGGAATTCTCTTGAGCAAGAACGGATTCCCAAAGCGCGAAGGGGGATAGAACAATTAAGCTAGATAGGAGAGACAGGGAGATTAAAGATTGTTGCATCGAAAAATTTTGAGTTGGGTTAGAGGGTGGAAATTGTCGTAAAGCTGCATAGGGGAAGGGTTGAGAATTGCTCTCAGATCGGGCAATTCCCCATGGGGAAAGGGTGGCCAGCGCAGAGTTAAGCTGTTTTACTGGGTTTGTTTGTGATACTCGGCTCTATCCTTGCAATAACCATGCAAGGATGGCCGTTATTGCCAAAACAACGGTACAAAAACACCCATTGGGTTGAGACTCAACTTAGCAAAGCCTGTAATGCCAAAGTGCGAACGCTACCAGAATGTAACGAAATAATAGCGATTCTTGTTCTGAGACGCTGCGTGAACGCGCCTTTTAGGACAATATTTTTGTCCAAATACTCGAAAAATACTTTTCATCATCCGTACCTCGCAGATGTTTATAAAATCGACAGATTGTACAATCGGCGGGCATCCTGACTAAGAGATTGGCTCAAACTCGCCTTTATCTCATCACAGTTGCGGGACAGCGACGGATTTACACCGTTCTTTCCCCGTTTCCTCTAGCGACTGTTCCTCACTAGAACCGATGACTTACTCATCATACTATTTTTTGTCCACTTTGCAAGTATTGTGTTCAAAATCATTCTTGGGGAGGATTTTGCAGTAATCAGTAACCAGTAATCAGTAATCAATTTTGGGTTAAGAGGGGGTTTCTGGTGGGGGGGTTGATGTCGGACTTGGACTTGGTGAGGGTTTGGGTGCAGGTGTTGGAGTGGGACTTGGTGCAGGTGTTGGAGTGGGACTTGGTGCGGGTGCTGGAGTGGGACTTGGTGCGGGTGCTGGAGTGGGACTTGGTGCGGGGTTGGGGGATGGTGTCGGGGTGGGGGTTTCGTCCGATGGGTCGGATGTTTCCAACTCTGCTTCTGTTGGGGAGGGTTCAACGGGAGTGGGATTTGGTGAGGGGGTGGGGGATGGGGGGGTTTGGGGTTGTGATGGGACTTCGACGGATGTGCGATCGCTGCGTCGTCGTTCTGCTTGTTCTTCCTCAGACCCCAGACTAAATGGGAGTTGTACCGAAATTTGTCCACTCTGGCCACCGCCATTAAATCGCCAATTTCGCACAGCATTGAGGGCCGCGTTATCCAGTAGGGAATGACCACTCGATCCCCCAAGGCGAACATTGGTGACAGTGCCATTGGCGTTAAACTCAGCTACAACGGTAGTTGTTCCCTCTAGGCGTTGCTGTCGCGCTGTTTGAGGGTAGGCGGGACGAGGACAGGAGACACAGGAAATGGTGCGTCTAGAGGGGCTATTATCGTTACCATTTCCGGAATTCTCGTCATTTTCTCCCGTATTATTGCCTCTTTCTCCAGAATTATGCTCACTTTCTCCATTATCATTGCTATTTTCTCCGGAATCTCCTTCATTTTCTCCCTCATCATCCCCTAATCCTTCATCGTCACTGAATCCCTGATCATCATTCTCTCCAGAATTCTCTGAATTTTGCTGATTTTCCTCGCTATTCTCCCCAGAATTGCTGTTATTTGCTTCAGTTTCCTCCTGACTCTCTCCAGAATCTTGGGAATTTTGCTGATTTTCATCGGTATTATCTTCAGAATCGGCTTTCTCCTCTTCTGCTGTATCTTGAGAGGGATTTTCTGCCTCTGACTCCCTCATCTTCTCCGGTGGACTTGGAGTCAGGGTGGCACGCTTCGGAGGGGAGGAGGCCGCAGCAGGAGTTTCCGTCGCTTCGGAGGTAAGTTCGGATTCGGTTGGCTCTGTTGCTTCTAGTTCGGGGGTTTCCGTCTCCTCAGACGCGGTGACAACCAGTTCAATGGTTGTGGGTTGGCTGGCATTGCGATCGCGTAGCGTCCCCAAAGGGGAATCGCGCCACGGTGTAGGCATCCATGCAAGGAAAGGTAAGAGCGCAAGGTGAACCCCTGTCGCCCCTAAAAAGCCCCAACAGAGCCATTTTTTCGTTCTGGTATTTTGCTTGGCTCGCTGCTCAAGACAAGTTTTGGAAAGACTCATCAGATAAAATTTAACTTGACCAAATTTCTACTTTCGACTATTGTCGATTGATACAACTTAGCATGACTGGGTGTACGACCCATCACCCACTAAAATTTTTTCTTCACACAACAAAACCGAGGCCGTTTTCCATGATTGGATTTGTTCGAGACATCTTTACGGCAGGGGGGGTTGTGATGTGGCCACTCCTTGCATTTTCTCTCGCTACGCTAACATTAAGCCTAGAGCGATCGCTCTTTTGGTTGCAGATTGAGCGTCGCCAAAAACGAGTGACTAAAGATATTTTAAAAACCTATCGTTATTCTCCTCTAGAGGCAATGGGGAAGTTAAAGAAACATCTCAATTTGCCCATTGCTCGTATTTTTTTAGAAGCGATGGAATTGGATGGAGCGTCGCCAAATCAGTTTCGTTTGGCTCTAGAAGGGGCGACATCAGGAGAAATTCCGGGGTTAAAACGCTTTAATGGGGCGTTCCAAACCATTATTGCGGTGTCTCCGTTATTGGGGTTATTAGGAACAATTTTAGGGTTAATTCGGTCATTTTCCGCCATTAAAATTGGAGAAATGACTGAAAATGCGACGTTAGTAACTGGGGGAATTAGTGAGGCATTGGTTTCTACGGCGACGGGATTAACAGTTGCGATCGCAACCCTCCTTTTAGCTAATGTTTTTCGCAGTTTTTACCGCAAACAAATTGCCTTATTACAAGAATATGGCAGTCATTTAGAAATCCTTTATGAATGGCATTACAATCAACACAATGAACAAAAGGGAAAGGAGGTGAAATATGCGAGTCCGAGACAATGAAGGAGATGAGAAATTAGAAATTAATATTGTCCCCATGATCGATGTTATTTTTGCGATTTTAGCCTTCTTTATTTTGTCCACTTTGTTTCTCACTCGTGCTGAGGAAATGCCTGTTAACTTGCCCTCTGCGGAAACAGGAGATGTGAGTCAAGAACCGGATGTAACGATTGCTATAGATGCGGCAGGACAACTGTATTTAGACAATGAGCCGATTGATGCGATCGCCCTTGAGGATACCATGACTGAGCGGGTCAAAAATAACTCTACATTCGTGGCCATTCATGCCGATGAACGCACCTATCATCGCAATTTAATTCAAGTGATGGATATTTTACGCCAAATTGACGGGGTACGATTGGGACTTGCCACCACCCCCCCAGAGGAAAATTAATCGAGAATGCCATGTTACTAGCAGCAGAAGCTATTACCGGAGGCTATAACACTCAGCCCATTGTAGAAGCAGTCAATTTGAACATTGATCGCGGGGAATGGTTGAGTTTAGTGGGGGCGAATGGTTCGGGAAAATCAACCTTGTTGCGCTTACTGACTCGTCTCCTCAAACCCCAAAACGGGGTAGTTTGCTTGAGTGCCAAAGATATTCAAACCCTCTCCCCCACTGCGGTGGCCCAACAGTTAGCTCTCCTCCCCCAACAACAAACTTTACCCTCTGGCCTGACTGTGTATCAACTGGTGAGTTTGGGGCGATCGCCCTATCAACAATGGTGGCAATGGGAGTTAGATCGAGAGGGAGAACAATGGGTGGATTGGGCTTTGCAATGGACGGAAATGAGAGAATACCGCGATCGTCCGGTGGCCGCCCTTTCCGGAGGAGAAAGACAGCGAGCGTTTTTAGCCCTGGCCTTAGCGCGAAACCCCCAAGTCCTCCTCCTCGACGAACCCACCACCTTTCTCGATCTTCATTACCAATTGCAACTGTTAGACCTGCTGACTCGTTTAAACCAAGAGCGAGGATTAGCCATTGTGACTGTTCTCCACGATATTAATTTAGCGGCCCGGTATAGCGATCGCTTGGCCTTATTGCGTCAGGGCCAACTGTGGGCCGTGGGCCCCCTTGCTACAGTCCTCACCCCGGACAATCTCAAGGCCGTCTTTGATGTGGAGGTTGCGATCGTGGAAACTCCCGTTGGCAAGCAAATCTATCCCCTGTCTCCCATTCGTCCATGAGACTTCTCCCATCATTCAGAAAAACAAAACTGAACCGCTAGTTCTACCGTAGCTAAATCAGATTTTTTGGAGAGGTCTATTGTTTAACCAGACCAATGAGAACTATTTTGAAACTGAACCCCTGACTCTATAATAGGTTAGCCTTTGTGGCTAGATACTGACAGTTACCTTTTGGGTTAACATAGCAATTTTTTATCTCCCAAAAAACAAGAGACTCCTAGACAGAAATCTAGGAGTCTCTTGTTTTTCAACCTAAACTAAGACGATGAATCGTGTTAATTAGTCAATGTCAGGCATAGACAGAACAGGTTCAGTCTTCCGGTCAATTCCTTTTTCAAACCCAGCCGCAGCCGCACGAGCGCGTCCGGAATGCCAAAGGTGTCCGATTAAGAAGAAGAACCCTAACACAAAGTGAGAAGTCCCTAACCAAGCGCGAGGGTTCACGTAGTTAAAGGAGTTCGGCTCGGTAATAATACCACCCACGGAGTTTAAAGACCCGTTAGGAGCGTGAGTCATGTATTCAGACGCACGGCGGAGTTGCCAAGGTTGAATATCATTTCTCAGCTTGTTGAGGTCTAACCCGTTGGGTCCCCGTAACGGTTCGAGCCAAGGACCACGGAAGTCCCAGAAACGCATGGTTTCACCACCGAAGATGATTTCCCCAGTGGGAGAACGCATTAAGTATTTCCCTAAGCCAGTGGGTCCTTGAGAAGACCCGATGTTCGCACCGAGGCGTTGGTCACGGGCTAAGAACACGAAGGCTTGAGCTTGAGAGGCTTCAGCGTTAGTCGGACCGTAGAATTCGCTAGGATAAGCGGTGTTGTTGAACCAAACGTAGAAAGAGGCAATGAAGCCCATTAAGGACAACGCACCTAAGCTGTAGGAGAGATAAGCCTCGCCAGACCAGATGAAGGCACGACGCACCCAACCAAACGGCTTGGTTAAGATGTGCCAGATACCGCCACCGATGCAGATGAGACCGATCCAAATGTGACCACCGATGATGTCTTCCATGTTATCGACACCAATGATCCAACCTTCCCCACCGAAGGGAGCTTGAACCAAGTAGCCAAAAATCACAGCCGGATTCAAGGTGGGGTTATTGATGATGCGGACATCCCCTCCACCAGGAGCCCAGGTGTCATACACACCGCCAAAGAACATGGCTTTAAAGACCAACAGTAATGCACCGCCTCCTAAGAGGATGAGGTGATAGCCGATGATGTTGGTCATTTGGTTTTTATCCGCCCAGTCATATCCGAAGAAATCGGAATATTCTTCGAGGGTTTCGGGCCCGCGAACAGCGTGATAAATGCCGCCCAGTCCTAAGACAGCCGAGGAAATTAGGTGAAGAACCCCAACGACGAAGTAGGGGAAGGTGTCCACCACTTCACCACCAGGACCTACGCCGAGTCCTAAAGTGGCCAAGTGGGGGATTAGGATACAGCCCTGTTCGTACATGGGCTTATCTGGGGTGAAGTGGGCAACTTCAAATAGGGTCATAGCCCCAGCCCAAAAGACAATGAGTCCTGCGTGCGCGACGTGAGCGCCGAGTAATTTTCCGGACAGGTTGATCAGGCGTGCGTTCCCTGCCCACCAGGCAAAACCTGTGGATTCTAGGTCACGACCTGCTCCTGTCATATTTGTATTAGAGAGCGTTACCACGCGGCAATACCTCCTCTGGGAATTCAAAACGTTGGTGAGGTTGGTCTTGAGGGGCCATCCAGGCTCTCAGACCTTCGTTGAGCAGAATGTTTTTGGTGTAGAAGGTTTCAAATTCGGGGTCTTCTGCGGCCCGAATTTCTTGGGATACGAAGTCGTAAGCCCGTAAGTTT
>NZ_JAQMSD010000074.1 GCF_028330525.1 Spirulina sp. CS-785/01 | reverse complement strand
CTCTCCCAAGGTTGGGAGAGGGGGTTGGGGGGTGAGGGCGACTCCAAACCGCCATATCTCGTTACCCACCTTGACAGGGCTGGCATTGCCCACCCTACAATGATTAATACTTCACAAGGATAGTGAATATTTGGGGTGCGGATTTCGTATCACCACTTCGTAAACTCTAAACTTTACCTCTTCCATGTTTCTGACCGTTGAAAGTCGCTGGTTTTTCCCTGGAGACATCCCCCCAGATATCCAAGACTGGTATTATCACCGCAACATTCCTCCCCTCACCCAACCCCCCCGCACTGACTATTATTTACAACTGGAGAATGAGGCATTAGGGATTAAACTGCGAGAAGGGAGAATCGAGGTTAAACACCGCACCCAACAATACGGACTGATCCCCTTTTCAGAGCAAGTACAGGGGAATGTAGAAGAATGGCAAAAATGGAGTTTTAACTTAACCGAGACTCCTCCCCCCCTAGTAGAAGTGGAAAACTGGCCTAACTGGTGGCCGGGAGTCCGGAAAGAGCGCAAGTTGCGTAAGTTTCAGGTGACACGCGCGCAACAAGTCCAAGAGGTATCGTTTGAGACTCCTGCTAGTCAAAGTTGCGAATGGGAATTAACTCGTCTTTCTCTTTTGGGAAAAGAGGATGTTTGGTGGACAATGGGGTTTGAAGCGTCAGGAGCAGGAGATGCGGACATCGCACGGGAAACTCTACTCTGTGTGATGCGAAAGGTACTGACGGAAGGACAAGTTATATTCTCCGCAGAGCAGTCTTGTGGCTATCCCCAATGGCTCAAAAAATTAGATAATTAAGGAATACTACTCTATCTCCTCTATCTTCTCTATCTCCCCCACCTCCCCCACCTTCTTCAACAATTCCCCACCCTGCCCCTTGACTTTCCGTGAGAGAATAGATATAGTAAGTGATCGTGACTTGTGGGCTGTTTATTGTTCAGACAGCGAACAAACACCAGCTAACAAGCTGAGTTAGAAGGGTCAAACTAGAGACTCAGCACTAACTATGGAAGTCGCCTCACTGAGGATACTGAAAACCCACTTTTTCAGTTAGCCGGGTTTTTAAGTCTGAGGTGAACCCAGTTGCGACAGAGCAGTAAAAATCTGCGCTAGTCCCAAGAAAATAACCCCTAAATTTTTTAGATTTTTTCTGGGACTATGGATTTTTCCGCTAAAGTTTAACGCTCATTCAGAAACCTCCGATTAAGTCAAGCACTTTAAGTCAAGCACTTTAAGTCAAGCACTTAATCAACTCAAGGAGAAAGCGTTTCTGGGGCGACAGGAGGGACTCTCGCACCATCTGTTAGTTAGTCCAAAATCTAAGAGGACTAACAATTGGGTGCTGCGTTTAGCGTCCCCGCAGGGGGGTTAGTCTATTCCCCACCAAAGTGTTGTCTAGAAAAAGAGAGGGCAAAACCCGTGTCTATCGGTATCCTCGGCACAAAACTTGGAATGACCCAAATTTTTGACCAAGAAAAAGGAATTGCTATTCCGGTTACGGTCATCGAAGCGGGGCCTTGTACCATTACCCAAATTAAAACAGAACCGACCGATGGGTATAGTTCTGTTCAACTTGGATATAAAGCCGTTAAAGAAAAAGCCTTAAATAAACCATTACTCGGACATTTAGCGAAAGCGGGAGCTTCTCCGCTTCGCCATCTTAAAGAATATCGCGTCCCCGATACGAGTGACTTTGAACTCGGTCAAGACATTAAAGTCGATATCTTCTCCCCAGGTCAACTGGTTGATATTTCCGGTAACAGTATTGGTCGTGGGTTTGCAGGTTATCAAAAGCGACATAACTTTAGACGGGGACAAATGACCCACGGTTCTAAAAGTCATCGCTTACCGGGTTCAACCGGTCCAGGAACGACTCCCGGACGGATTTTCCCAGGGAAGAAAATGGCAGGTCGTTACGGCGGTAAAACTATCACTGTGCGGAAACTCACAGTGGTCAGTGTTGATACCGAACGGAATGTTCTGTTAGTGAAAGGCTCAATTCCTGGTAAAACCGGAAACTTATTAAACATCCGACCGACCAACACCGTCGGCGCGAAGTCTTAACCTATAAAACCCGATTAGTCAAGCTATTTTGTGGCTCAAGATTTATGGCTCAAGACTGATGGGTCAAGACAACGTGCAAACTCAAGAAAGGACAAACCAATGGTAACAACTGTTGTTAAAAACTGGGAAGGGGAAGAAAGTGGGGAAGCCACCCTTGACCTGAAAGTGGCAAAGGAAGAAAACGCAGCGCATATTGTGCATCGTGCGTTAGTGCGCCAACACGCCAATGCCCGTCAAGGCACAGCCTCAACCAAAACCCGTGCAGAAGTGCGTGGCGGGGGACGGAAACCTTGGCGGCAAAAAGGAACAGGCCGGGCCAGAGCCGGGTCAATTCGTTCTCCCCTTTGGAAAGGTGGGGGTGTAATTTTTGGGCCAAAACCCAGAGATTACAGTAAAAAAATGAACCGTAAAGAGCGTCGTTTAGCCCTGCGGACTGCGTTGAATAGTCGGCTAGATGACTTGATTGTGGTTGAAGAATTTGCGGATCAGTTTACTCGTCCCAAAACCAAGCAACTGGTTACAGCCCTGAAACGGTGGGGAGTTTCCGAAGACGAAAAAGCGTTACTTTTGCTTCCCCAAAAAGACGAAAATGTCTATCTTTCGGGGCGTAACGTCGCCAACTTAAAGCTAGGCTTGGCTAATTATTTGAATATTCATGACCTGTTGGTGGCGGACAAAATTATCACCACGTCCTCAGCTTTGGCAATGATTCAGGAGGTTTACAGTGACTAAATACGATCCGCGCCAACTGGCCGATTTGATTATTAAACCGATTGTGACAGAAAAGGCAACGTTGCTCTTGGAGCAGAATAAATATGTCTTTGATGTCCTCCCGAAAGCAACTAAACCCGAAATTAAAGCTGCGATCGAGAGTTTATTTGAGGTGAAAGTGACGAAGGTTAATACCCACCGTCCCCCGCGTAAGAAAAAACGGGTGGGTCGGTTTATAGGCTACAAGCCTCAATATAAACGTGCGATCGTCACCTTAGCCGAGGATGATCAGATCATCCTTTTCCCGGATGTGTAACGCACCGCAGCTTAAACCGTAGTCACTTTAGAGATTAATTATGGGTATTCGTTCCTATCGCCCGATGACACCAGGGACTCGGCAAGCTAGTGTTTCAGACTTTGCCGATATTACCAAGAGTGAGCCGGAGAAATCCCTCACTCAATATAAACACCGTAAAAAAGGCCGGAATAACCGGGGAATCATTACCAGTCGCCGTCGTGGCGGAGGTCACAAGCGACTTTATCGGTTAGTGGATTTTCGTCGGGATAAACGCAATGTTCCGGCAAAAGTGGCGGCCATTGAGTATGACCCCAACCGGAATGCACGCATTGCTCTCTTGTTCTACCAAGATGGAGAAAAGCGTTATATTCTTTGTCCGGAGAAACTGCAAGTTGGGTCAAGCGTGATTGCGGGCCCCGATTCTCCTTACGAAGTGGGGAATGCGTTACCCTTAGCTCGCATCCCGTTAGGGACAGAAGTGCATAACGTGGAACTTCATCCCGGACGAGGCGGACAGATGGTTCGTGCGGCGGGGAGTGCGGCACAGGTGGTCGCTAAAGAAGGGGAATATGTCACCCTGCGGCTTCCCTCTAAAGAAGTGCGGATGGTCCGTCGAGAATGTTACGCCACCATTGGCCGCGTCGGGAATACCGAGGCCAGAAACACTTCCTTGGGGAAAGCCGGACGTTCCCGTTATTTGGGTCGCCGTCCGAAAGTCCGAGGCAGTGTGATGAACCCGGTTGATCACCCCCACGGTGGTGGGGAAGGTCGCGCTCCTATTGGGCGGCCGAGTCCGGTTACGCCTTGGGGTAAGCCGACCTTGGGTTTAAAGACACGCAAGAAGAAAAAAGCGAGCGATCGCTTAATCATCCGTCGGCGCAACAAAAAATAACCCGCGCCAAGCATTAATGACCGTTTATTAATGCTTGATTGTTCATTATTCATCGTTCATTGTTAATTGCTTTATGGGTCGTTCACTAAAAAAAGGTCCCTTTATTGCCGACCATCTACTCAGCAAAATTGAGAAACTCAATGCGAGTGGAGATAAACAGGTGATCAAAACCTGGTCAAGAGCTTCCACAGTGCTACCGCAAATGGTCGGTCACACCATCGCCGTTCATAACGGCAGACAGCACGTTCCCGTCTATGTCACCGAGCAAATGGTCGGCCACAAACTTGGGGAATTCGCCCCCACGCGCACCTTCCGAGGACACGCTAGAGGCGACAAAAAAGTGAGACGCTAATGGAGGAACTATGGCAGTAGAAAAGCGTGAAGAAGTAAAAGCGATCGCCCGCTATGTGCGGATGTCGCCCCACAAAGTTCGGCGCGTTCTCGACCAAATTCGGGGCCGTTCCTATCGAGAAGCCCTGATCATCTTAGAATTTATGCCCTATCGCTCCTGCGAACCGATTCTCAAGACCTTGAGATCAGCCGTGGCCAACGCCGAACATAACAACGGCTACGACCCCGCCAGCCTGGTGGTCAGTCGTGCCTTCGCCGACCAAGGCCCCAAACTGAGACGGTATCGGGCGAGAGCGCAAGGTCGGGCCTATCAAATCCAACGCCCCACCTGCCACATCACCGTTGCAGTTGCCCCTGAGTTAGCAGAATAAGAGGAAACATCTGTGGGACAAAAAATACATCCAACTGGCTTTCGTCTGGGAGTCACCAAAGAACATCGGTCTCGTTGGTATGCCGATACAAAGCGTTACCCAGAACTATTAGAAGAAGACTTCAAAATTCGTAATTACGTTCACGGCAATTTAAGTAATGCCGGAATCTCCGACGTGCGCATCGAGCGCAAAGCCGACCAAATCGACCTAGAAATTCACACTGCCCGCCCTGGGGTAGTGGTGGGTCGTGGAGGCAGTGGCATCGACTCCCTCCGCACCGGACTACAAAGTTTCTTAGGAGGCAGTCGGCAAATTCGCGTCAACGTCATCGAGGTCTCTCGTGTTGATGCCGACTCCGTATTAATTGCTGAATATATTGCTCAACAATTAGAGCGACGGGTTTCTTTCCGTCGCGTCGTGCGCCAAGCCATTCAACGGGCCCAACGGGCCGAAGTACAAGGCATCAAAATTCAAGTCAGTGGCCGCCTAAACGGGGCTGAAATTGCTCGGACTGAATGGACCAGGGAAGGACGAGTTCCCCTCCATACCCTACGGGCTGATGTGGATTATGCCTATCGCATGGCTGAGACCATTTACGGCATCTTAGGCATTAAAGTGTGGGTCTTCAAAGGGGAAATTATTCCTGGACAAGAAGAAGCCCCCGCCGCCAACGTCTCGCCAACGCCCCGTCGCCAACGTCGTCGTCAACAATTTGAAGACCGTTCGGAATAGTTATAGTTATTCGTCATTGTTGTTTCAAAAAACAGCAATAACCAACAAATAACAACCAACAACCAAGAACAAAACCATGTTAAGTCCGAGAAGAACAAAATTCCGCAAACAACATCGCGGACGCATGAGAGGGAGAGCCAAAGGGGGGACAACTTTAAACTTTGGAGACTTCGCCCTACAAGCCACCGAACCCTCTTGGATTACCTCCCGACAAATTGAAGCGGCTCGTCGGGCTATGACTCGTTCCGTGCGTCGGGGTGGGAAAATTTGGATTCGGATTTTCCCCGATAAACCCGTCACCATGCGTCCGGCAGAAACCCGGATGGGATCGGGTAAAGGGAATCCGGAATTTTGGGTGGCTGTGGTCAAACCTGGACGGATTCTCTTTGAAATGAATGGGGTTAGCGAAGCAGTCGCCCGGGAAGCCATGCGTCTGGCCGCGAATAAGTTACCCATTAAAACGAAATTTGTGATGCGTCAGGAGGAGCAGTAAATTATGCCTTTATCCAAAGTGAAACATGCTCGCAAACTCAATGATGAGGAATTAGCTGAGGCTATTTTAGAGGCCAAGCGGAAACTCTTTGATTTGCGGATGCAGCAAGCCACCCGTCAGTTGGAGAAACCCCATGAGTTTAAGCATACTCGCCATTGGATTGCCCAATTGCTGACAGTTGAACGGGAGCGAGAATTGGCCGCTCAAAACAATCAAGCGTCCAAGACGGCCCCCGCCGCCGAAACGGCGACAGACACCGCGACAGAAGAGGAGTAAACCTTTATGGCAACGAAAGAAAGAGTGGGAACAGTGGTGAGCGATAAAATGCAAAAAACCATTGTCGTGGCGGTGGAAAACCGCGCCCCTCACCCGAAATACGGAAAAATTGTGGTAAAAACCAAACGTTACAAGGTTCACGACGAGGAGAATAGCGCTAAAACTGGCGATCGCGTCCGCATTCGTGAAACCCGTCCATTAAGTCGCACCAAACGGTGGGAAATTACCGACATTGTTCAGGCAACCCCTGAATAAATAACCTCTATTCGCGCCTAATCAAGACCTATGATTCAGCAACAAACCTATCTGAATGTGGCAGACAACAGTGGAGCGCGGAAGCTCATGTGTCTGCGGGTTCTCGGCACTGGCAACCGCCGTTATGGTGGTATTGGCGACCAAGTGATCGCGGTGGTCAAAGATGCCCTGCCGAACCAAGCCGTCAAAAAATCGGACATTGTGAAAGCCGTGATTGTGCGGACTCGTCACTCCCTCCGTCGGGAAAGTGGCATGAGTATTCGTTTCGACGATAATGCCGCCGTGATCATTAACCCGGATGGGAATCCCAGAGGGACACGGGTTTTTGGCCCGATCGCCCGGGAATTGCGCGATCGCAACTACACCAAAATTGTCTCACTCGCTCCGGAGGTAATCTAAATGGTCAAACAGAAAACCTCACAAACCCCCAAACGATACAAAATGCACGTCAAAACCGGCGATACCGTCCAAGTGATTGCAGGTCGGGATAAAGGCAAAGTCGGCGAAATTATCCGCACCTTGCCCAAACTCAGCCAAGTTGTCGTCGAAGGGGTCAACGTCCGCACCAAGCACGTCAAACCCCAACAAGAAGGCGAATCCGGTCGCATTGACACCTTTGAAGCTCCCATCCATAGCTCCAACGTGATGCTCTACTCGAAAAAGCAAGAAGTTGCCAGTCGAGTCGGTTACAGCTTCACCGAAGACGGACGGAAAGTGAGAATGTTGAAAAAAACCGGGGAAATTATTGACTAATTGCCCCCACTGTGATGGACGTTCTCCCCTGACCAAGCCCAGGGACGATTAACACCCATTAAAAACCATGAAACAACCCTTAAAAGTTCGCTATCCCCAAGAAATTGTTCCCAAACTCAAAGAACAATTTAACTATCAAAACATTCACCAAGTCCCCAAACTGGTGAAAGTCACCATCAACCGAGGACTCGGAGAAGCCTCCCAAAACAGCAAAGCCCTCGAATCCTCCGAACGGGAATTGGCCATTATTGCCGGACAAAAACCCGTTGTCACCCGGGCCAGAAAAGCGATCGCCGGCTTTAAAATCCGCAAAGGAATGCCCGTCGGAGTCATGGTCACATTACGGGGCGACCGGATGTACGCCTTCCTCGACCGCTTAATCGATCTTGCCCTCCCCCGGATTCGTGACTTTCGTGGGGTCAGTGCTAGAAGTTTTGATGGCCGGGGCAACTATAGCTTAGGCATCCGCGAACAAATTGTCTTTCCCGAAATCGACTACGACAGCATCGATCAAATTCGGGGCATGGACATCTCCATTATTACGACCGCCAACACAGATGAAGAAGGTCGTGCTTTATTAACAGCTATGGGAATGCCTTTTCGTAAGTAACTCAGTCCCTATAACAAGGAGGAAAAACGCACGGATATGGCGGTAAACGATACAATTTCTGATATGCTAACCCGCATCCGCAATGCAGGTGCAGTAAGACATCCAACGACTAATATTCCAGCCACCAAAATGACCCGCAACATTGCCCGGGTTCTCCAAGAAGAAGGCTTCATTGCCGACGTTGAAGAAGTGGGCGAAGGAGTCAAAAAAGAATTAGTCCTGTCCTTAAAATACAAAGGCAAAAATCGTAAACCCATTATTACCACGCTGAAACGAGTCAGCCGTCCAGGTTTACGAGTCTATAAAAACCGTAAAGAACTTCCCCGTGTTTTAGGCGGAATCGGAATTGCCATTATCTCCACCTCCAGTGGAATCATGACAGACCGAGAAGCGAGACAGAAAGGAGTCGGGGGAGAAGTGCTTTGTTACATTTGGTAATTAATCCTTGGTTTTTGGTTATTCGTTCTTTGTTATTGGTTTGAGGTGGGAGAGTTAGACCTCTCAGACCACCAATTACCCATTACCCATTACCAATTACCCAATTCTTTTACTCAAGGAGGAGTCACAATGTCTCGAATCGGCAAAAATCCGATTCCCATCCCCGACAAAGTAAATGTCACCGTTGACGGCAAGCACGTTACGGTCAAAGGACCTAAAGGGGAACTCGAACAACTACTACCCGACCATGTAGAAGTCGTCCAAGAAGACGGGAACGTCATTGTGCGCCGTTTAGGTGAATCTCGGAAAGCCCGTGAACGTCACGGACTCTCCCGGAGTCTCGTCGCCAACATGGTGCAAGGCGTATCCCAAGGCTATGAAAAACGCCTCACTGTTCAAGGGGTGGGATATCGGGCCCAAGTCCAAGGCACAACCCTCGTCTTAAACGTGGGTTACAGTCACCCCATTGAAATTCAACCCCCAGACGGCGTGCAATTTCAAGTGGCCGAACGGAATACTGAAATTGTCATCACGGGGATCAACAAAGAAATCGTCGGCAACCTCGCCGCCCAAATTCGCGCCGTTCGTCCCCCCGAAGTCTATAAAGGCAAAGGGATTCGTTACAAAGGTGAATACGTCAGACAGAAAGCTGGTAAAGCAGGGAAGAAATAGGCCATGAAACCGAGTCGTAAACAACTAACCTACCGCCGTCATCGGCGCATTCGCAAAAAAGTTACTGGTAGTCAAGAGCGTCCCCGACTCAGCGTTTTTCGCTCCAACAATCATATTTATGCCCAGGTGATTGACGACGTAAAGCAACACACTCTCGCCTCTGCGTCCACCGTTGATCCAGACTTAAAGGGCAAAATCTCCTCTGGGGGGACTTGTGAAGCCTCCAGTCTCGTTGGGGCCCTCCTAGCAGAGCGATCGCTCAAAAAAGGCATCAATCAAGTCGTCTTTGACCGAGGCGGTAACATTTACCACGGTCGCGTCAAAGCCTTAGCTGATGCTGCCCGGGAAGCTGGGCTAGACTTTTAAAGTAGAGCCTTAACCAACCACAGAGAGGAAAACTCATGGCAAAAACCAAAAACAAGAACCGCACCAAAAGTAAAAAAGAAGAACCCTTCCAAGAACGGGTCATTCAAATTCGCCGCGTCAGCAAAGTGGTGAAAGGGGGTAAAAAACTGAGCTTCCGCGCCATCGTCGTCGTGGGCAACGAAAAAGGGAAAGTTGGAGTCGGGGTCGGCAAAGCTGCCGATGTCATCGGGGCTGTCCGTAAAGGCGTTGCCGATGCTAAAAAACAACTCATTGAAATTTCCCTCAATAAGGCTAACTCCGTCACCCACCTCTCCAACGGCATCGCAGGCGGTGCGAAAGTCCTAGTGCGTCCGGCTGCTCCCGGTACAGGGGTAATTGCCGGGGGGGCCGTTCGGACTGTCCTCGAACTCGCCGGAGTCCAAAACATCCTGGCCAAACAACTCGGCTCCAGTAACCCCCTTAACAACGCTAGAGCCACCGTTAACGCCCTCGATAGTGTCCGCACGTTTCGAGATGTCGCCGAAGAACGCGGGGTCCCCATTGAAAAACTTTATCTCACCTCCTGAGACACGCCTCAGCGCAAGCTGACGGCATAAATCAAGACCAAGACCGTTAGAGTTAAACAAACAACTCATCTGTCTGCGGTCTTTGCCAATGGTAGACATTAAATAAAACGTCTGTAGAGAGGATGCGACGGGGACTCCCTAGCAAGGCAGTCTAGTTGGCACTCCTAAAAACAGCAAATCTTACTCGTGAGAGTGAGACCCTCTCGCCTCCTGCGAGAGAAGATGTCAAGCGTAATCCTCACCCAGAACCAAGCGATTATGAGAATTAACGACGCAAAACCCAAACCCAGATCCCAACGCCGTCGCCGCCGAGTCGGTCGCGGCATTGCTGCCGGACAAGGCGCAAGCTGTGGCTTCGGGATGCGGGGGCAAAAGTCTCGGTCCGGGACGGGAACAAAACCTGGCTTTGAAGGGGGACAAATGCCCCTTTATCGCCGTGTTCCCAAACTCAAGCACTTTACGGTGATTAATCCTCGCCATTACACTACGATGAATGTAGGAAAATTGGCCGCTCTCCCCGCCCAAAGCGAAGTGACCTTAGAATCTCTTTTAGAACAAGGGATTTTAAACTCTGAGCAAGGGCCGCTGAAAATTTTAGGCGATGGGGAATTAGAGGTCGCCTTAACTGTCAAGGCTGCGAGGTTTACTGCCAGTGCGAAGCAGAAAATTGAGGCAGCCGGCGGCAGTTGTGAGGTTATTGGTCAAGAGTAGGGCGTTGTTGTTTGTTTGTGGTGGGTTCGTCTTGAACCCGGCTTACTCTAACGAGTCCAAAGAAAAAGAACAGACAGACAAACCCCTGACAATAACTCACGGCAGCAGACAAATAACAAAGGACAAATAACATGGTTGTCAGCCGAGATAAATCGCCTACGGCTCAAGAAACATTCATGCAAATGGCCCAAGCAGCCGGCCTCCGAGGTCGGTTGCTTGTCACCATCGGACTCCTTATTTTAGTACGTTTAGGGGTTTATATCCCCGTTCCCAATGTTGATTTAGAACGGTTTAATCAAGAAGTTCAGAATAGCCCCGTTATTGGGTTTTTAGATGTGTTTTCCGGCGGGGGGCTGTCTCTGTTGGGGATTTTTGCCCTGGGGATTCTGCCCTTTATTAACGCCTCTATTATTATGCAGTTGTTGACGGCAGCGTTACCGTCTTTAGAAAATTTGCAGAAAAATGAAGGGGAGGCCGGACGACGGAAGATTTCTCAGATTACCCGCTATGTGGCGTTGGGATGGGCAGCATTACAAAGTGTGATGTTGACCACTTGGATTCAAGCCTATGCTTATGAACCGGGGCCCTTGTTTTTTGTGGAGACGGTTTTGGCCTTCACCGCAGGCTCAATGTTTGTGATGTGGGTGTCGGAACTGATCACCGAACGGGGGATCGGCAATGGGGCTTCCTTGCTGATTTTTGTGAATATTGTGGCGGTTTTACCGACGGTATTAGGGGACACCATTGAGGTAGCCCAACAAGGAGGCCGGGAAGCGATCGCCAAAGTCGTTATTTTATTATTAGCGTTCTTAGTGATGATTGTGGGGATTGTCTTCGTTCAAGAAGGGACAAGACGGATTCCCATTATCTCAGCCCGTCGGCAAGTGGGACGACGTTTATATCGGGAACGGACGAACTATTTGCCCTTGCGGCTGAACCAAGGGGGCGTGATGCCGATTATTTTTGCATCGGCGGTTTTATTTCTGCCCGCCTCTTTAGCCCAATTTACTCAAGGCAAAACCGGCTTTTTAGGACAACTCAATGATATTTTTGTGCCAGTGTCCAATGCCATTCGCATGGACGGGCCAACACCTTGGATTTATATTCTGGTGTTTTTTACGTTGATTGTCTTTTTTAGTTATTTTTATGCCTCTCTGATTGTTAATCCCGTGGATATGTCCCAAAATTTGAAAAAAATGGGGTCGAGTATTCCAGGGATTCGGCCAGGGAAAGCGACCAGCGAGTATTTAGAGCGTGTGATTAACCGTTTAACGTTCTTGGGAGCGGTTTTTCTGGGCGTTGTGGCCATTGTTCCCACGGCAGTAGAAAGTGCCATGGGCATTCAAACCTTACGAGGACTAGGATCAACCTCTTTGTTGATTCTGGTGGGGGTGGCCATTGATACCGCCAAACAAATCCAAACCTATGTGATTTCTCAACGCTATGAAGGCATGGTGAAAGAATAAAAGTTAAACATCGGTTTGGTGGGAGGAGTCTCCCGATTGGCGAGACTCCTCTTTGGGTTGAATGTAAGTCAGTGTCAGTGAATTGAGTATGAGCAGCAAACGTCTGATTTTTTTAGGCCCTCCGGGGGCAGGTAAAGGAACACAAGCGAAATTTTTATCTGAGGAGGCGAATATTCCTCACATTTCCACTGGGGATATTTTAAGAACGGCCATTGATACGGGGACTCCTTTGGGGCAAAAAGCGCAAAGCTATGTGGATGCAGGGGAGTTGGTTCCCAATGACCTGATTTTGGATTTGATTAGCGAACGGTTACAAAAACCGGATGCTCAATTAGGTTGGATTTTGGATGGGTTTCCTCGCAATCTCAAGCAAGCTCAGTTTTTGGATGAGATTTTAAAGGATTTAAATCAGCATTCGGTTTGTATTTTGAATCTGGAAGTTCCAGAAGAAGAGTTGGTGAGTCGTTTATTAAAACGTCATCGTCAAGATGATAATGAAGTGACGATTCGCCATCGTCTGGAAGTGTATCACGAAGAAACTGAACCTCTGATTGATTTTTATAGCGATCGCACCGTTCATTCCGTCAACGGGAATCGTCCTCTCCAAGAAGTGACAGCGGCCCTCAAAGAAATTGTTGAAGCGTCTTAAATGCCCCGTCGGGGGGAGAGAGAAGCGGCTTTCTCAATTTTGACGGGAGTAAATTTTTGTTAACATTAGAGCAGCAGAAAAACCCCGTCTCAGCCGATTTTTCAGCCCTAGGAGGAAGCCGTTTTTGTCTTTGAGGTAAACCCCTCCTTGACCCATCCTCTGCAAAGGAGTGCTGGCCCAATTCTTCCAGCGTAATCAGACCTGAGAGCGGCGGAGCGTTCGAGTATTGAATTCATAGGAGAGAGGTTAATTGTCTAAGCAAGATTTAATTGAAATGGAGGGAACTGTTACAGAATCCCTACCAAACGCCATGTTTCGAGTTGATCTCGACAATGGGTTTAATGTGTTGGCCCATATTTCCGGCAAAATTCGGCGGAATTATATTAAAATTTTGCCGGGCGATCGCGTCAAAGTGGAATTAACGCCCTATGATTTAACCAAAGGGCGGATTACTTACCGTTTACGCAAAAAGTAAGCAAACAGTAAACAGTCCCTCACCCCATCAAGGGGCAGTCCTCCCCGTGAGTCATTGACCCTTGAGAAAATGGCAAGTTTCCCCAGTCGGGAAACGACCATCAGAAATGTCTCTTAAATTATCTAGTCAAATCGTCAAAAACTTGATAAAATAAAGAGCTTGCAGTATAGCCTAAATCGGCATGAAAGTTCGAGCATCAGTCAAAAAAATTTGTGAAAAATGCCGCGTCATTCGCAGACGGGGCCGAGTCATGGTGATTTGCTCTAACCCCAAACACAAGCAACGCCAAGGCTAAGGGATTAGTTAACCATTTGTTAACCCAGGGATTGTTAACCAAGGGATTGTTAACCAAGGGAGCGAGTGCGTTAACCAAGGGATTGTTAACCAAGGGAGCGAGTGCGTTAACCAAGTGTGGGTTAACCTTAGCCCCAGTTAATCAAGCATGAGTTAACCTTAGCCCCAGTTAATCAAGCATGAGTTAATCAAGCATGAGTTAACCTTAGCCCCAGTTAATCAAAGGGGGAGTTCCAGCATAACTCACCCATTAGGTTAACCCCTCCATCCTCAGACCAATAGAAATGTCAATAAATTAACTCAAGCAAGCAAAAGATATAGGGAGAGAAAAACGTGGCACGGATTGCTGGTATAGACCTTCCTCGGGATAAGCGGATCGAAATCGGATTAACCTACCTCTACGGGATTGGCTTATCTCGATCGCAGGAAATTTTAGCGCAGACTGGCGTAAACCCGGACACCCGAGTGCGGGATTTAAGTGATGAAGATGTCATGAAACTGCGCTCTTACATCGAATCCACCTACCAAATCGAAGGGGATTTAAGACGCTTAGAAAACATGAACATCAAACGGTTAGCCGACATCGGGACTTATCGAGGCCGTCGGCATCGTCAAGGTTTACCCGTCCGAGGGCAAAGAACCCGCACCAACGCCCGGACTCGTCGGGGAAGACGGATTGCCATCGCCGGGAAGAAAAAACCCGCCGCGAAAAAATAACCTCTGGCCTGCCTCATCTCTGGCCTCTCATTCCCCAACCATCCCCATCGTCAGCTAACCTCAACAGTCGTACAGTACACCTCATACAGTAACAAGTAATATGGCGCGACCAACCAAAAAAAGCGGACCGAAAAAAAGTAAAAAGAATGTTCCTAACGGAGTAGCTCACATCACCTCCACCTTCAACAACACCATTGTCACCATTTCCGACACCCGAGGCGATGTCATTTCCTGGGCTTCCTCCGGTTCTAGTGGCTTTAAAGGCGCGAAAAAAGGCACTCCCTTTGCCGCCCAAACCGCCGCCGACAGTGCAGCCCGACGAGCCATCGAACAAGGAATGCGTCAACTCGAAGTCATGGTCAGCGGCCCAGGAGCAGGACGAGAAACCGCCATTCGTGCCTTACAAGCCTCCGGCCTAGAAATCACCCTCATTCGTGACGTAACTCCCATTCCCCATAACGGTTGTCGTCCTCCTAAACGCCGTCGGGTTTAGACCCCAGCAAACCCCCGTAAGTATTGCCATTTGCCCCATCAAACGAGCCAGCTAGAGAAGGGAGGTCACAAAGCGTG
Organism: Spirulina sp. CS-785/01; assembly: GCF_028330525.1. Classification (GTDB taxonomy): domain Bacteria; phylum Cyanobacteriota; class Cyanobacteriia; order Cyanobacteriales; family Spirulinaceae; genus JAQMSD01. The sequence goes on along the minus strand of NZ_JAQMSD010000074.1, from coordinate 8,240 downwards.
GCACAATTTCAAATTGAATGTGTTGAGTCCAAGACTCAAAAAAATCAAAGTCAGTACAGTCGGTTTATGCTCGAACCCCTCGAACGGGGCCAAGGCACAACCTTGGGCAATGCCCTGCGGCGAGTCTTACTCGCCAACCTAGAAGGGGCTGCCGTCACCGCCGTAAGAATCGCCGGAGTTAGCCACGAATTTGCCACCATTCCGGGCGTTCGGGAGGATGTCTTAGAAATTCTCCTCAACATGAAAGAAGTGGTTTTCCAATGCTTCAGCCCAGGAAAACATATCGGTCGTCTCGTCGCCACCGGCCCGGCCACCGTCACCGCCGGGGACTTTGACCTACCCTCCGAAGTCCAAGTCGTCGATAAAAACCAATATATCGCCTCCCTCTCCGAAGGAGCGCGATTAGAAATGGAATTTCAAGTCGAGCGAGGGAAAGGCTATCGGGCTGTAGAACGGGGTCGGGATGATGCCTCATCTTTAGACTTCATGCAAATTGATGCCATCTTCATGCCCGTCAGTAAAGTGAACTACAGCGTCGAAGATGTCATTAGTGACGGGGCTGTCCCCAAAGATCGGCTAATTCTCGACATTTGGACTAACGGTAGTATAAAGCCAGAGGAAGCCCTCTCGCAAGCTGCCGGGATCGTCGTGGACTTATTCAACCCCCTGAAAGACCTCACCCTAGAGGCCATTCAGGAAGAAGAAAAAGAAGACGAAGACCCCACCAGCCAAATCCCCATCGAGGAATTACAGCTTTCTGTGCGGGCTTATAACTGCCTGAAACGAGCGCAAATCAACTCAGTGGCGGACTTACTTGACTATTCTCAGGAAGACCTCCTAGAGATTAAAAACTTTGGACAGAAATCCGCCGAAGAAGTCATTGAAGCCTTACAACAGCGTTTAGGGATTACCCTACCGCAAGAAAAAGCCAAGGCATAGACGACTTCTTCCCCCTAAAACAGACGGTCAGACCCCTGTACAGTCTGTTTTTTTCTGTCCTCTTGTCTATGTACCGAAACCAGTGTAATTGGGAGAAAAATCACCATGCGTCATCGCCGTCGTGTGCCGGAACTGGGAAGACCTGCTGACCAGCGTAAGGCAATGTTACGTTCTCTGACCACGGAATTGATCCGTAATGGTCAAATTAAAACCACCAAAGCCCGGGCGAAGGCTGTCCGGTCCGAAGCAGATCGGATGATCTCTTTGGCCAAAGAAGGAACTTTAGCAGCCCGTCGCCAAGCGTTGGGGTATATGTATGACAAAAACCTCGTCAATGCCCTCTTTGCCGAAGCCGCCGAACGGTATGCCGACCGAAAAGGGGGCTATACCCGCGTAGTGCGCACTGTGCGCCGTCGGGGGGATAATTCAGAAATGGCCATCATTGAACTGGTGTAGGGGCTGATGAGTGATGTTGCCTCCGCCTCCCAACGAGTCGCCCTGGTTATTCAGTACCTCGGCACTCACTTTCATGGGTGGCAGCGACAACCCGCCCAACGGACGGTTCAAGAGGAGATGGAAACGGCGATTGCAGCTATTCTGGGCGATTATACCCCCCTCCACGGGGCTGGGCGCACCGATAGCGGGGTTCATGCCGCCGCCCAAGTCGCCCACTTTAACTATACGGGGCCAATTCCGGCTCAGAAATGGGCCAGTATTTTAAATACTCGTCTCCCTGATGATGTCTTAATTCGTGCTTCTGCCCCAGTGGCCCCGGACTGGCACGCCCGCTTTTCAGCCCTCTGGCGACGGTATCGTTATAGTTTTTACACCCACCCCCGACCGAACTTGTTTATTCATCCTTTTTGTTGGCATTATTATCACTTGCCCCTCGATGTCTCGCGGATGCAGGCGGCCTTAACCCCTCTGGTGGGACGGCATCATCTGGCGGCCTTTCGTCGGGCTGGGTCCAAACGTCAACATTCTTGGGTGGATGTTCACGAAGCCTGGGTGAAACGACGGGGATCGTTCGTTCATCTCGAAATTCAGGCCAGTGGCTTCCTGTACGGTATGGTACGGTTATTAGTGGGGATGCTGATTGAAGTGGGGAATGGCAAGCGATCGCTAGAAAATTTTACCGACATTTGGGTGAACCAACGGCGCGAAAAAGTTAAATATTCCGCCCCGGCCAAAGGACTGTGCCTCCTCCGCGTGGGCTATCCTGACTTTCCCTTTCCCAAAGAGGTTTGGTTCGATACCCAACCCTTCTTTGACTTCTCCCAGGAGGGCATCACCCCACCCTAAAAGCAATGCCCCCCAACGGAATTATCCCTAAATTTTCCCCTTAAAAAAACTTGTAAAGACCCGAAAGAATCATGGAAAAGACTATTTTGCCGAAAAATGACCCTCAAGAGCAACAATGGTATGTCGTGGATGCGGCTGGCCAACATTTAGGCCGGTTAGCCAGCGAAATTGCCAAAGTCCTGCGGGGGAAAAATAAACCCACCTACACCCCCCATATGGACACCGGAGACTTTGTAATTGTGGTGAATGCCGAAAAAGTCATGGTCACCGGGAAAAAAGCCAGCCAAAAACTCTATCGCCGCCATTCCGGGCGGCCCGGTGGGATGAAAACTGAGACCTTTAACCAATTACAAGCACGAGTCCCGGAACGGATCATTGAACAATCGGTTAAAGGGATGTTGCCGAAAAATGCCCTCGGCAGAAAATTGTTTACCAAACTGAAAGTGTATGCTGGGGCTACCCACAAACACGAAGCCCAACAACCCCAAGAATTAGTGATTAATACTTACAATACGAAATAAGGAGAACGCCCATGCAAGCTCAAGCCAACGATAAGGTAACATACTGGGGAACAGGACGACGGAAAAGCGCGATCGCACGAGTTCGTCTAGTCCCAGGTAACGGTCAACTCATCGTCAACAACCGTCAGGGAGAAGACTACTTTAACCAAAATCCCCGTTATGTCGGTTCAATTCGCGCCCCCTTAGAAACCTTGGGATTAGAAACCGAGTACGACATCTTGGTGAATGCCCACGGGGGAGGACTCACCGGCCAATCCGATGCCGTGAGACTAGGTGTAGCCCGGGCCTTATGCGAACTCGACCCGGAAAACCGTCAACCCTTGAAAATCGAAGGGTATCTTACCCGTGATCCCCGCTCCAAAGAACGGAAGAAATATGGCTTGAAGAAAGCCCGCAAAGCTCCTCAATTCTCCAAACGTTAACATAGGAAGTGTAGGCACAGGATTAGCCTTGGGCTAACCTGTCCCCTTCCCAAAACTCGCCAGACACCTTAGCATTCAACAGAGGGAGACATTATGCCCAAAGAAAATATTCATCCAGAATGGTATCCAGAAGCCAAAGTCATTTGTAACGGTGAAGTCGTCATGACTGTGGGATCAACCCAACCGGAAATTAACGTAGAAATTTGGTCCGGGAATCACCCCTTTTACACCGGGACTCAGAAAATTATTGACACCGAAGGGCGTGTGGACCGCTTTATGCGGAAATACGGGATGTTCGACACCTCCCAAAAATCCGAAGAAAAGTAGCGGATATCTGGTTTTTTCTCACCCAGCAGGTTAGCTGCTGGGTTACTTGCATTTTTACAGTTATAGATTTTATTGCCCTTTTATTCTCATTAAAGAACCATGCCAGAAAGTTATTTACTGAACAAATTAAAATCCGTTGAACAAACCTTTAATGAACTCAGTCGTCGTCTGGCGGACCCGGATGTGGTGACTAACCCAGACGAGTTACAGAAAGTGGCCAAGGCTCGGGCCTCTCTTGAGGAGACAGTGAACACTTATCACGAGTGGCAAACAGTCCAAGAGGAGTTAAAAGGGGCCAGAGAAATTCTCAAGGAAGCGCAAAGTGACCCAGAGATGCAAGAAATGGCCGAGTTAGAGGTGGCTGAGTTAGAGGAAAGAACCACTCAGTTAGAAAAACAATTGAAAATCTTGTTATTGCCCAGTGATCCCAATGATGACAAGAATATCATGTTGGAGATTCGGGCCGGGACTGGGGGGGATGAGGCCAGTATTTGGGCCGGAGACTTAGTGCGGACTTATTCTCGTTATGCCGAGTCTCAGGGGTGGAAAGTGTCTCTGGTGAGTGAGTCTCCGGCAGAAATGGGCGGGTTTAAGGAAGCGGTGTTGGAAATTCAGGGCGATCGCGTTTATAGTAAGCTCAAGTTTGAAGCCGGAGTCCATCGGGTGCAGCGTGTCCCTGTGACTGAAGCAGGGGGCCGGGTGCATACCTCCACTGCGACTGTGGCCGTAATGCCAGAAGTGGATGACGTAGAAATTCAAATTGACCCCAGTGAATTAGAGATTAGCACAGCCCGGTCTGGTGGGGCAGGGGGACAAAATGTGAACAAGGTCGAAACGGCAGTGGACTTGTTACACAAACCCACCGGAATTCGGATTTTTTGTACTGAAGAACGGTCCCAGTTACAAAACCGTGAACGGGCCTTACAGATTTTGCGGGCGAAACTCTATGAACAGAAATTGCGGGAACAGCAGGAGGCAGTAACGTCCATGCGTCGGTCTCAGGTGGGAACCGGGGCGCGGTCTGAGAAAATCCGCACTTATAATTACAAAGATAACCGCATTACCGACCACCGTTTAGGTCAAAATTTCAGTTTAGCGGGCGCATTAGAGGGAGACATTGATAATATGATTCAAACCTGTATTGCTCAAGACCAACAGGAACGGTTAGAACAGTTGGCCACTTCCCCAGCAACGGCTAATTAATTGTCATACTGGTTAATGGATTATCTCGCGTTTTCACTATGGCCACCCCGGAATTAGATACAGCCCCAGAAGCTCAAACCGACGACTACTTCAACGAAGTTCCCGATGAACTAGAGATGTCCCTATTCGACCATCTCGAAGAATTGCGACAGCGTATTTTTTATTCTCTCATTGCAGCCGTAATTGCGATCGCAGGGTGTTTTTTCGTTGTCCGTCCCATTGTGGATATCCTAGAGGCCCCGGCCAAGGGGGTGAAGTTCCTACAACTCGCCCCTGGAGAGTTTCTCTGGGTATCCTTTAAAGTGGCGGGGTATAGCGGTTTACTGTTAGCCAGTCCCTTTATTCTCTTTCAAATTATCAGCTTTGTCCTCCCCGGTTTAACCCGTCGAGAACGTCGTTTACTGGCCCCAGTGGTATTGGGATCAGGTGTTCTCTTTTTTGTGGGGTTAGGGTTTGCCTATTTTGCCTTAATTCCGGCAGCCTTAAAATTTTTCGTCAGTTATGGTGCCGATGTGGTAGAACAGGCTTGGTCGATTGAGCGATATTTTGAGTTTGTTTTATTGTTAATGTTTGGGACAGGGTTAGTGTTTCAAGTGCCTGTCCTTCAAATTGTATTAGGCTTTTTAGGCATTGTTTCCTCAAACCAAATGCTCTCGGGTTGGCGATATGTAATTTTAGGTGCATTAATTATTGGTGCAGTCGTCACACCGTCCACTGATCCGGTGACACAATCGTTATTAGCGGGTGCAGTGTTAGGGTTATATTTTGGGGGAATTGGGGCAACTAAATTAATTGGGAAATAGTTGATAATGGATAATGGATAATTAAAAATTCGAGCTTTAGAAACCGGGTTTCTTATTTAACTTTTGAGAGAATCAACAAAGCTGGGATAGAAACCCGGTTTCTCCCCTATTACCAGAGTTTAGAAAAGGGGTTTTGGCCTTATACTAAACTTAGTCCTATTGTGCCACGGTGTCCATGACTGCAACGCTGCTTCGTTGGACGTTAGACGACTATCACACCATTATTCAAAGCGGGGTGTTGGTCGATCGCGCGGTTGAACTCCTCAAGGGGTTAATTGTTGAAATGTCCCCAGAAGGTCCCCTCCATTCCGAGTTAAGCACCCTATTACAAGAACGCTTGATGGAGGCCGCTCAAGGCCGCTATCGGGTTCGCATGGGAAACCCGATCGCAATTCCAGAAAATCAAAGCGAACCTGAACCGGATATTGCTTTAGTGCGATCGCAATCCTATAGAAACACCCATCCCCTCCCCACCGACGTTTATCTAGTCATTGAATTAGCCAATACCAGTCTGGCCAAAGATACCCAAGAAAAGCGACAAATTTACGCCGAAGCAGGAATTCTAGACTATTGGGTAGTGAATCTTCAGCAAAGAATAGTATTAGTCTATCGTCACCCCAACCAAGGAACGTATCAGACCGAACAACAATTCACAACAGGGACAATTTCCCCCCTGTCTTTTCCCGATTTAACAATTCCCGTTGCCAGTCTTTTCTCGCAATTTTAACCTTGGATTTTAATCCAAGGCTGCTCTGTTAATTGTTAATTGTTAACTGTTAATTGTCCATAGGTCGCCACTCCCCAGAAGGAATAAACGCCGACCAATAATAAGGATGGCTGTATTTGCTACTCTGCAACATCCCCAACTGCACCTGACGCAACGCCTCACTCCGTCCCTCTCCCCGTTGTAACCGTTGATAATATTGCGTCATCAAATCTTTTGTCCCCTCATCCGACACATTCCAGAGACTCATCACTTGACTTTCTGACCCGGCAATGGCCAAAGCCCGACGCAACCCATAAACCCCTTCCCCATTATTCACAGACCCCACCCCCGTCTCACAAGCCGAGAGAACCACTAATTTTGTCCCGTAGAGGTTCAGACTCGCTAACTCCAGGGCAGTGAGTACCCCATCCTCTGTGCCGCTTTCTTTGCGGTTAAACCCGGCCATGGCTAACCCGGAACGCAGTAGGGGGTTTTCGGTGTTCTGGGGACGAGGAGAAGAACCAGGACGAGGCCGGACTACGATTAAACCTCGGTTATTGGAAGCCGTCAGGGAGGAATTAACCGGAGTCGGGGCCACTTGTTCCACATCTTCCAGGAAAAAGCCGTGAGTGGCGATGTGGAGAATGTTGGGAGAGGGGGTTTGTTTGATCGTGTTTTCGGTGGCTTCGGTTTCCGTGAGGATAGTAGCTTGGGGGAGGAGTTGTTGGATAGCTTCGGCTTCGGCAGCCGTACCTGGAAGGTCGCTAAACTGGAGGTTGGCGATATCTGTGGAACGGGAGTTACTGCTGCGGGTGGCGGTGCGAGTTTGTCCTGGGTTGTCGTAGTCGGGGTCTGCCACAATGAGGGGGGGATTTTTACTGTCTGAGGAGGCCGTGAGGCGAATTAAGTCCCGGCCTGTGGTGAGATAGGTAATATGATAATTCTGCACCAGATATTGATTATTTTCATCGACTAAGGCGGCAAAGGGGATGAGGTTGAGTTGTCCATCAGGGGAGAGAAGGAGTTTTTGAGTATTGCCCAGTTTAGCGCGAATGGGCTGCATGAGGAGTTGGTCTAAGTTGCGTCCGGTTGTCTGGACTTGGTTTGTCCCGTTGCTGAGGGCAGTTTTGAAGGCTTGAACCGCTTGGTTAATGGGTTTAGTTTCGCCTAAATCGACCCATTGGGGGTTGCCAGTGGAGTTGAGGATGTAGGCAGCGTAGTGGGGTTCGCCAAAAGTGTCAGTTTTCGCATCATAAGGTTGATAAACCACTATTTCCACTAATGCTGCATCGGAGGGGATTAATTGTTGTACCGTTTCAATAGTAACAGGTGCGGTTTGGGTGCGGAATTGGCTGCTAGTGCGGGCCAGTTGGGCTTCGAGTTGGTTGGCCTTTCCTTTCAGTTGGCTGACTTGTTGCTTATATTGGTCAACGGGTAGGTCTTCGGGTTTATTAAAGATGAGGGCGGCGAGTTGGGAACGGGTGTCGGTGAGGTCGTCGAGGAGTTGTTGGTTTTCAGGGGTGAGGTTTTGGCGGAGGGTGCGTAGGTTATCGGTGACAGCATCGAGGATGCGTCCTTTGCGACGGAGGAGGGTGGTGAGGGCAAGTTTGGCGGCTTGGGGGTTGTTGGGGGCGGTTTGCAGGTGGAAAGAAATTGCTGCATAAGTTGTCCCAGAGAGGGTGTTCATATAGTCCTGTTTCTGGCGTTCTGACCCGGTTGCAATGATAGTATCGAGGTTGCCTTCTTCAATGGCTAATCCTTGACTGAAAAATTCAATAGCGCGAGTTATTTGGCCTTGGGATTGGTACAAGAATGCCAGATTGTTGAGGCTGGTGGCGACATCGGGATGCTCTTGTCCCAACAGGCGTTTTCTCATCTCCAAGGCTTGGCGATAGAGGGGTTCGGCTTCTGCGTACCTGCCTTGGGATTGGTACAAGAATGCCAGATTGTTGAGGCTGGTGGCGACATCGGGATGCTCTTGTCCCAACAGGCGTTTATCCATCTCCAAGGCTTGGCG
>NZ_JAQMSD010000073.1 GCF_028330525.1 Spirulina sp. CS-785/01 | reverse complement strand
CCCGAAGCCAGTCCCACCCCTTCCACCCCTCCAGACCTCAATTTTGGCTATCAATTAGTAGGGGTTTTAGAATCTGGGCCAAATTCCGTGGCACTGTTTAAGATTGAAAATACCACCCAACGGTATGGAGTCGGTGAAGTCATCGGAGAAAGTGGGTGGACTTTAGTCACCGTCGAAAATCAAAGTGCCGTCATTCGGCGCAATGGCGAAGTTCGTTCGGTGGTGGTGGGACAAGACTTTTAAAGGTATTTTTTGGGCTTGTTCAATGATGAATTCAAAACAACAAAACTATGGGTTTATTTGATGATGTTAATCGGTTTTTAGAGCAACGTCTTGATGAGTTTTTAAAAAATAATCCTCATCTAGAGTTGCAAGCCCTTGAAGAACAATTGCGGGAACAAGAGGAAGATACCTTACGCCTTATTGCCGACTTACAGCGACAGCAAGAGACCTTACAACAGGAAATTCTCAACATTGCTGAAGACATTAAACGGTGGCATAGTCGCATCCAAAAAGCCCAAGCTGCGGGGGAACACAGGTTAGCCGAAGCCGCCCAAGAACGAGAAGCGGCCTTGTTGCGGCAAGGCAACCAAAAATGGGGCCAGATGGAGGGGACAAAGCAAAATATCGAGCAGGCCAAGCAACTCTATAAGCAAACGCAACAAAAGCGCAAGGAAGTGCAAGCCAAGGCCGCAACGGCCAGAACTCAAACGGCCCAACAAAAGGCAACATCAAGTTATACATCGGGATGGAATCAAGCCTCCTCCTATCAACGTCCCCAACCGGGAGTTGATCCCTTAGAGGATAAGTTTCGTAAGTGGGAAATGGATGACGAGTTGGAACAGATGAAGCGAGATATGGGGAATTGACATCCTCCCTATATCATGTTTAGGGGCGATGAATCCCCCTTCTGCTCGTTTTCATCCCACTCGTGGGAAGGGGTGGGCTTTCAACTTCGTTTTTTGGTAAGCTCTAAAGGGCTTAGAATAAACTGAACAAATCCAACCAGCAGAATCAAAATCACTGCATCCGATCAATGGTGCGGTATTGAATGGCCTCGGCAATGTGAGGAGACTTGATCTGCTCTGCTCCCGCTAAATCGGCAATAGTCCGCGCCACCTTTAAAATCCGATCCATCGCCCGGGCGGATAAACCTAACTTACGAATCGCCGTTTCTAAAAGCGTGCGACTGGTTTGATCCAACTGGCAAAACTGACGCAGATCACGGCTCGTCATCTCTGCATTACAGTGAATCTGGGGGGTGTTTCGGAAACGATGGAGGGTGCGATCGCGCGCACTCTCCACCCGCCCCCGCACCGCCTGGGACTTCTCTCCCGTCGCCTGTTGCGTCATCTCCTCCGGTTTCAAACGATTCACCGCCACCTGTAAATCAATGCGATCCATCAACGGGCCCGACAACTTCGCCCAATACTGCTCCCGTTGTCGAGGCGTACAAGTACATTGTTGCAGCGAATCCCCATAATACCCACAAGGACAAGGATTGGTACTCGCCACCAACGTAAACTGAGCCGGAAACACCACCGATTGGCGCGTCCGAGAAATACTCACAAAGCCATCCTCCAAGGGTTGGCGGAGAAACTCCAACACATTGCGCTTAAACTCCGTCAACTCATCCAAAAACAAAATCCCCCGATGGGCCAAAGAAATCTCCCCCGGTTTAGGAATACTCCCACCTCCCACCAACGACGGGCCCGAAGCCGAATGATGAGGACTACGAAACGGACGCGCCTTAATCAACGTCCCCCGATCCTTCAAAAACCCCGCCACCGAATGAATTTGTGACACCTCCAACGCCTCCGAAAACGACAGCATCGGCAAAATCCCCGGCAGCCGCCGCGCCAACATCGTTTTCCCACTCCCCGGCGGCCCCACAAAAATCAAATTATGCCCCCCCGCCGCCGCAATCTCCAACGCCCGCCGAGCATGATTTTGCCCCTTCACATCGCAGAGATCGGGGATATGTGCAAACGATTGGGCTAACTCCGCCTTCGCATCAAAGGCCACAGGTTGAAATTGTTGCGGTTGATTAAGAAAACTCGCCACCTGAGATAAATGCTTAAACCCATACACCGCCAACCCCTCCACCACCGCCGCTTCTGCCGCATTATCCTCTGGCACAACTAACCCCGTAATCCCCAACCGTTTCGCCGTCGCCGCAATAGGAAGAATCCCCGCAATGGGGCGCAAACTGCCATCTAGAGACACTTCCCCCAAAAACATATAATCCCCCAACATCTGGGCATCCACTTGCTCAGAAGCCGCCAGAACCCCCACACTAATGGGTAAATCAAAACTGGGGCCCTCTTTGCGTAAATCTGCCGGAGTTAAATTCAGCACAATTTTCCGCATGGGGAAAGCAAACCCGGCATTTTTGATGGCCGCTTTCACCCGTTCACGGGATTCTTGCACGGCAGTATCCGGTAAACCCACCAAAATAATTTTCGGCAGTCCTCCCGATACATCCACCTCTACCCCAACTTTTACTGCGTCAATTCCGACGATAGATGCACTCCAGACGCGAGCGAGCATTGTTCTTTTTGGACAACGACGTTCCTATTTTAGAGCAGTTTGGCAAGATGGGGAAGTAAAAATGTGACAAGGGCATGAAAACCACTGTCACTCCTCAATCCTATCAACTTAGTAGTGGGAACATCTTGCTCGCTAAAAGTCCCAATAACGACTGAATATTTACTGAATTTTAATTGTCTCTTTACTCACTAAACCCGTTAAAAACGGGTTTAAGCTATAAGCCTTGGGTTTAAACCCAAGGTTAATTAAGGGAAAATTACCTGAATCTTTACTTGAAGGTTTATTAGGGTTACTTTGAAATAGTGAAATAAGGACAGAAATTAAGGATTATTTTAATCAATTTCAATCATCATTTTTACCTGCTCTTCTGTAGCTTTACCATCTAAAAGATTTTGAAAACATTCATTTAAATTTAAAGCAGTTCCACCCAAATTAGCTTTTTTTGAATAAATAGGCTTATCTTTCAACTGCTTACATAACTCTTTGGCTAAATGATAATCCTCTGAACCAATTTTGACAAAATCCTTATCGATCTCCCGAAAAGTTATAAGATAAATTAAAGCAAATAAAGCATCTTGTAAATACTTATCATCGGAAGTTTGGAGAGAGTTTTTTATTAATAAGTGAAAATGTCTTTGATAATCTAGGCAGTTTCGATCATCTTGGAAATTAAGATACCACATTAAAATACGAGCATATCCCCACATATAATCTGAATTAAGATAACATTGAAAATTGGGTTGATCAAAGTTATTAAAATATTGCTTCTTTTTATCTGAAGAAGATGACATTCTCGCTAAATTTTGCCAGTAAGTTTGAGAAGATAATAAGTTTATTTCCTGATTGTCAAAGAAAAAAGTTAGATCACTTGAATGTGTTAAAGCATAACTTTTTCCTAATAAAAGAAAAAGGCCATCAAGATATGAATTGATTTTCTTGTTTTTAAACAATTGAAGTTTAATTTTTTTGTCGTTAGTTAACTTATCGTTTATCCTGAGTTGTCGATTACTTTTTTCTTGAATTTGCTGAAATAATTGAATGATGTCTTGAGTTACTGAACCTAAAGAATAAGACGATGGTTGTAGTATCATAAATTGATCAGATTTTTTAATAGTTAGAACTTTTCTCACTTCTGTCCTGTATTCATTAATTTTTTCTAAATTTTTTAAAGTTATTGAGTGACTTTCTAATACTTGTTTAAGAAACTGAGAAAGTTGCTTTAAACTCTGCACAAACTCTTTTTTTAATGGGTTTTGCGGGTCTTGTAGTTTTTCTAAAACTTCTTGAGATTTCTTGGTTCTAAATTCTTGAATCGTTTGGATAGGAATAAACCCTAGTTGTTGTTCTACTTTATCTACCAAACTAGAATTTAAAATTCGATTCTTTTGGTCTAAAACTTCTAATTTTGGCATTAAACCGGGTTGTAACCGGAAGCGAATTTTAATATCTAAGTTAGGGGTTTCTTCAAAATAAGGGTTTTCTATTTTATAAATTTGTTCGATTTCTTCTTCCTGAAAAGGTTCACCATTGATGGTAAATGGAAGTTCAACAAAAGAGGTACTGATGGAGAAGGTTTCTTGGAGTTGCTGTTGAGAATCTCGATATTGAGCATAGAGGACTTTTTCTTGTTCTCCTTCGTAGCAAATTTCTGAAGGAAGACTAATTTCTATGGTTTGGTTATTTCGCTTGACAAAAAAGCTAATTTGGTCTAAATGTTGTCCATACAAAGGAAAGGAATTTTTTTGTTTGTGTTGCCAAATTTTGGGGAATTCGTTGTGAGATATTTGGGGTAAGAGCAAATTATTTAAATGTTGCTTAATTCTGGGGAAATTATTATAGGGACTGAGGAAAACAAAGTTATAATGACTATATTGATAAGCGATCTGGTTAAGTTGGTCTAGGGGTAAGTTTTTTTCAGTAATTTGCTGAATTTCTTGCAGTGTTAAGGGGCAAGTATAAAAGGTATTATCGAGTTTTATGATTAAGGAAAAGGTTTGATGGTTATAGTGTTGGGGAATATAATTAAAGAAGTTGATATTTTTTAAATAATCGGCAACAGTTTTAGGACTTGCTTCTAGAGAAATTTTGCTTCTGATTAAGTTAGCCAAATCAAAGCATATTTTATCATAAATTACTTCATAAGAGAGGGATAAATTTAACTCTAAATTGTTGATATTTCTGAGGTCAATAATGGGGATAAGATAGGGTGCATGGGGACGAGCTTCAAAGGTGAGCGGAATAATTTGTGGTGGGGTAAAACAGTTGAGATTATAAATAACAAGGGGTTTTTCAGATTGAGCTAATTCTTGGAGTTGTGAGGCATACTTCCAATAGTAATAAACATTGGTGAAAAGATAGCGAGATTGTAAGGAGCGCAGTGCAAATGTATTAGATTCTCGAACAATGAAAATTTGCTCATTTTGCTCATCCTCTAATGTTAATCCTAATGGGGACTTAGGAAGGGGTTGATGACGGGGAGTAAGTTGGTTGGGTTGTTGAGACAGAATGACGGGAAAGGGGGAAATTTTTTGCTCACTATAACGTTTACAAAAGTCTTGGTAGGCAAGAGGTAAAACATTCTTTTTGGAGGGCGGAGTGAGCGTTTTAGCGTCCTCTCTAAACAAGGCCGCATATTGATAACAGTTGAGATAGGATTCTAGGTTAATGAGTTGAGTCATGGTGTTTTAATGAAGTTGATGCAAGTTGTGTTTAATGTTTTGAATGGTTTGAGGGTTGGTGATTTTTAAGGTTAAGTCAATTGAAGACCGATGACTAAAGGCCAAATCTTGGGAACTGAGATAAGCAACTTTATCTCCAATAATGGTTATTTTGCCATGAAGATAAGGAATTCTGTTAGCCTGCAAGGGACTATTGTTCCATTGTCCATAAAAAATTTGGGTCGGAAGATTTTTTAACAAGTTAATTTGCTGAGGAGTGGGATTCAAATTACGGGTATAAATCCAGATTTCTCCTTGGGGATGATGGCTAAACTCTTGTAAGGATTGGGTTAAGTCTTTAGAATATTCAAACCCATTGAGAAATCCTGCGTCAGTAGAAAGATGTCGTGCTTGAAAGTTTAAACTTTTGCTTTGGAATCCTGTTCCGGTGGAGGTGGGGATAAATTGTGCTTTGGCTTTCTTGTGCCATAATTGTTGAAAGAAGTTCAGTAAGTATTGATGTTCTGGGGTATTTTGCCAGAATATTCCGGCTTCTGGGTTACGGTTTAAACTGCCTCCAGTGAGGTTACAAGACCCCAAATAGGCGGTTTTTTCGCTGAGATAAGTTTTGAGGTGGATGTCCCCACTGCGAAAGGGAATATTGGCTTTAAGGAGCGATCGCAAACATTCTTTCTTATGACGATCAGAATTCAAATACTCCGGTTCAACCTCCCTGACGGCCTCATAATACGCATCCACCCGATCTTGCACCTCACTATTAAAATTCGTCAAAATCCAAACTGGAATCTCCCTTGCTTTCCGAGCAATGGCCGCAACAATTCCCTCATCTTCAAGACGATAACTACAAATCAACAGAAACTGCTCTGCATCCTCAATTAATCCCTGTAACCGTTCCTGATGCACCCCTCTCCCCAAACATAATTCTTGACTGGGGGGGATATCCGACAGAGGAGACAAAGAGGGAATCTGCTCCCAAGATGGCAGAGAATCGGGAGTTACTTGTCGATAACTCTGCACGAGCGATCGCGCTTCCTCAGACAGAGTAAACTGTTCATGGGTTAACCCCTGTAATGCCTCTTGTAACAGTCCTGGCAGTTCCTCAGCCCGCAACCAAGCGGTACAATGATAATCTGGGAGAGGAACGGCAAATTCTTCGGGGTTGGGACTAGATAACGCTTGTTGGAGAACCTCTAGAGGATGCTCTGTTAATAACCCTTGTACTGCATTTTTGGCCTGTTCATAAATCGGGAAAAGCGGATCAGTTGTGGCCAGTTGCTCCAAGACAGTCAACCGATAAATCCCCGAACAAGAATTACTCATGGGATGGGGAATTTGTGGGTCATCCTCCTCTAAAGGAATGGGGTCTAAATCTGGACTGGTAAATTGATAGTGAGACGGGGAAGGAGAGGGAGGAGAGTCTTTACGGGGGGAGAGGTGGGTATTGGTGAGTAAGGGGGACTCTCCCTGCTGCTGTTGGATGAGATGGGGTACAGTCTGGGAGGGTAAAAAAGACAGGCCAAAGGATTGTTGCACCCGTTGCAACTGGTAACAATTCATCCCAGTAGCGGTTCGGTGAATTTCTGCAAGTAAGGTGTCTAAAGAGGTGTGGGGACGCTGCTTTCCCTCTGCATCCAGACGTTCATATTGTCCCGTGATTTCGTAAATAATTTTCATGGTTTTTCCTCCTCTAAGACAATTTCGCGCATTTCAGAAAAGACTTGCTTATTCCAGAGGGGAGCAAATACAGACTGTCTCCCTTGCTGACTATCGCCAAAAATCCCAATACGCTCCCGCGCACGGGTTAAACTAGAACACAGTTCTCCCCAGGTGGGTTGATAGTCTTGATTAATAATCCACAAGGTTTGGCATTCTTGGCCGTACCATTCCTCACTGGTTCTAATATCTAGGGTGGGGAAACGAGTTTGCAAGCGAGTTTGCAAGGCCGTAGAAAAAGTCAACAGAGAGGGGGTTTCCTCCTCCTGGGGGAGCAGTGTTTCTAAGGTGGTTTCTAACTGCTCGTGACTGACGATATGATGCCAAATTAAACGGGGAGAGACAGAGAAAGATGTATGCAGGAGGGGAGTATAGGGACGACGTTCGTATAACAAGGGAAAGAGAGAATTGGCTAACTCTGGATGTAAACGATAATTGTCCTCTAATTCCAGTCGATAAGCGGGAAATATGCGGTTAAAAATTTGACTAAAGGGGGTTTTCGGGTCGGCCACTTCTCCCAAGAGGACTAATTTTCGGGCTGAGGCCGCAATGGTTTTTAATTGGTGGGGGGTTAGGTGGTGACTGTCTGCAACGATGACTAAATCAAAGGTACGACGAGCAAAGCGGGACAGTTGTTGGGGGAGACACAGATGGGGGATTTTGGCGGTATTTAGGGTGGTGTCGGCGAGGGTGGTTATGGCATGATCGGAGAGGGTGGCGTAGGCTTCGCTCAAGCGTTCTCGTTGTGCGAGTAGGGGTTGGTTTTGTCGGAGTTTGAAGGAGAGGAGTTGCTGACGGGGGGGACTGAGTTCGGGAAATTCTGCTTCAATAGCAGCGAGAAGGGAGTTTTGGTCTTCTGACTGGAGTAAATTGAGCCAATAGTGACGCTTTCCTTGCACCCGTTGATCTTCAAATATTGCATCTCGGAATTGATGCAGGGGTAAAAAGGTTAAGGAGGCCGGGGTTAGTTGCTGTTGTAGCCAGGTTTTGACTCTTTCACGGGGTTCAGCGTTGGGGGTGGAGGAGTCGCTGAGGGTGAGGGGGGGTAAGGAGAGGGGAGCTTGTGTATAACGATGGAGACGGGAGGGAGAGGGGGTAATGACTAAGCTGGAACGGTGTTGCGCGATCGCAGTTTCTAGAGCCGCCAAGGCAATTTCCGTTTTACCACTTCCCGGTAGTCCAGCGATCGCAGCAATAGGACTATTACTCAAGGCTAATTCTAACCCTTGGCGTTGTTGGGGTCGAAAGGGAAAGGACGTGGTGGCAGTGGGTAAGTTTAAGTCGGTACGCGGTAAGACTCCCCCATATTGTCCCTCTAGTAAGTCGGTAATAGCGTTTAAGGGTAAATTCATCCCAACCCCCCCCCTAAGCGTTGACAAATGGTTTCAGACAAGAGACGCACTCCGGTATCTAAGTCTTCTTTAATGGGGTGAGGAAGGTGCAAGAGTCGCTGCTCGTCGGGGGTGGGGTCATCTGTGTCATACAAATAGAGATAAATGGCGTGAGTATTTGAGGGATAATTCTCCAACCCGTTAATAATGTCTGCTGTGGGTTTATACCAAAAGACCCAAATTGGCCAAGTTTCCGCTTTTGGGGAGTCGGTTTGATTCCAATGTTGCAGACTAATATGTAGTTGAAAGTCCCCTTGAGTTGGGTTAGGACTATCTTGAAGGGTGAATGTTAAAATCGCGGTTTGTAATATACAGTGAATGGTGATGGAATGGTTGGGAAACTCAGTTAAATAACACCCATAATCGGGGCTATCTTTAACGGGAGTTTGGGCGAGGGGTTCGACATAACTTCCGTCTAGATTGAGTAAGGCTGCTGTAAATAAAAGAATACCAACATCAACCAGTAAACGCTGACGAAATCCCCAGAGTTTCTCTTTTTCGGTTCGGCGTTTTAAATAGTCTAAATAGGCTTGATAAAAACTCCGATAAATCGGGTTTTGTTGGAGGACATAATTGGGTTTTACGGTGAAGGTGTGGCGATGGGGAATGGTTTGTACAGTAGGCTCTTGGCGAAAGCGATTAATCGTGTTTTCGAGGGCTTTTGCTTCGGGATAATGGTCTCGATAATCGTGGCAATCGAGGTGGAGTAATTCACAAAATCCTTTTAAAAAACGGTTTTCTGGGGTGTTATAATTTTGATAGCGTTTTACGCCCATTAATTCTTGTCTTGATCCGGCTTTTTCTAGGGCATTTCGACCCGGACGACGGATATAGTCTCGTAAACAATAAGCGTCCATTTCTTGAATTCGTCCCAAGGGAATTAATTCGCGGGTTCGGTTCATTTGGGTGCGGAGCTTGGAAGTAATTAATTCTAATTTATGGCGAAGTTCATAATGACGCTCTAAGGTTAAGACGAGGGGAAGACGCGCTTCGTCTTGGCTCACTTGACAAAACGCATCGGGTATGGTAATGAAATTACACGCCTTTTTGGGGTAAGCATTGAGATAGAAGTTGAATAAACCAACGAATAAGGAAATGGTTTCTGCGGTCATGCGATCGCAAGCCTTCCCTAATTCCTCTTGTAAGCGTTGAGCCGTTTTTTCATCATTCGTAATTTGGGTTTCATCGAGGACTTCATCCGCTAATTCTAAATGGAGTCCCCCCCAAGACTCAATCTCTAAACTAATGTGTTGAATGAGACGAGAATGGGTTTCCCAGTCGGAAACTTGCACCCAAGGAAATCCCACTTCATAAAGGCTTTCAGTCCGCTTCACTAAAAAGCCGTAAGGGGTGAGTAATTTCTCTCCCTTTTCTAGTTCCAGAAAGGGGCGATCTTTTCCCTGTAACTGAACCGTCATATCCGGATGACAGGACAGGGGTTGACGATGAATATAGTCCGCTAAAGTTCGATAAATAAGCATAACCTTGAGTGAAGGAAGACTTAGGGAATCTTGACTTAACTGTTATAAACCATTCCTTTCCATTGGAATTGTCCGTATTGTCCTTGACGCGCTTGCTCAAAGGCTTTATTTAAGGCTTCATCGCCTAACTCTGCAATTAAACTGTGCATCTTGTCTAAGGCTTCTCGCACGGTCGCATCTTCAACCATAACTCCCCGTAATTTGGGTAAAAGTTTCTGTCCAAATTGATCTGCAACCGCTTGTTTTAAAATCTGCTCATCTTGCTCTGCTTGAGGATAATTAATCACATATTTCGTAATGGCTTGATACACACGATGAGCAAAAGGACGGCCTAACATTTCCATAATCTCATTGGCGCGATTTACATAGTCTTTAATTTGTTGTGTCGCCGCATCTTGTTCGGTCGGATTTTTAATCCATTTTTCAAAGGTTTCCCAAGTTAAATAGACTGGAGGAAAAGAGAAATTTTGCTGTTTTTCTCCCCGTAGTTTCAATTCTTCAGGCCGGCCAAAGGTTAAAACATTGGCACGATCTAAGACTTTATCAGAAAGAGATTGAGTGGTTTCATCCTCATTCATTGTCCCCACAAAGAGAAACTCTTTGGGAATTATCACTTTACGCTGTTCTTCATTCAGTTTTAAACTTCCTACTTCTAATTCTAAATAAGTGGCTTTATTTCGTCTTGATTCTAATTTTGAAAGAAAGTCACTAAAGTAATATTCCACCCGCGCTAAATTCATTTCATCAAGGAGGACTAACACCATTCGGCCTTGCAATTGAGGATTATGGTGATGTTGATAGAGATAGCGCATCAATTCGGTGGGTTTATATTTCTTTTCAATATAATTATAAAACCCCTGTAAATCTTGGGGAGAGTCCCAACGAGGTTGTACCGGAAGCATCACCAAGGGTGCGCCAATATATTCTGCATAGGCTTGAGGAAGTTCGCTTTTTCCTGTGCCGCTAATTCCTGCTAAAATGACTAATGCGGAAATGTCTTGCACTTTTAAAGAGGTATGAAAGGCATTGACAATCCGTTCTGGGAAATCAAGTCCTTTCGCTTGTAAGTAATTTTTAAATCCTTGTAAGAAGTCTGCTTCACTGTCTCCAGTGCGTTTTTTCTCTTTGGAGATTCGTATGTCAACGTCGGTTGTTAATGATTGAAGAGCTTGTTTAGAACTATTTTCAATTTCTTGTATTTCTTCTTTAGCTAGTTTAATTTTTTGTTCTAAGTCTCTGAGTTTGTTCTTTTTAGTTTGAAGGTCTTGCTCTTTAAGTAAACATTCTGATTCTAATTGCACCTGTTTATTTTCTAAATCTTTAAATTCTCCTTTTTTACTGCGTAATTCTGCCTCTAGGTTACTAATTTCTTCCCTTAAACGGTTGACATCTTGCACTTTCGCTCCGTGGTTTTGAATGTCGGCTAAAATGCGATCGCGCTCTTGCTCTAACCTTGGCACTTCTGCCTTTAACGCTTGCTGATCCTGCTCTAGTTTGTTCAACTCCTCCTTCAGTTTATCGTAAGTATTTCGGACTATTTCTAACTCTAGGGTTTGCTGATGAAGCGTTTGTCTTTTTTCCTCTAACTCCTTGACAATTTTCTCTTTATGAGTTAATTCAACCGTAACTTCTTTTAACCGTTGTTGTTTCGCTTCTCGCTCCTCAATTTCAGCTTTGAGCGCTTCTAATTCCCCTTGTCTTTCGTTAACTTGTGTCGTCAGAGTGGTAATTTCCCGTTGTCGTTCCTCTAATCCTACCGTTTCCTGATGAAGCGTTTGTCTTTTTTCCTCTAACTCCTTGACTGTGTTCTCTTTATGAGTTAACTCAACCGTAACTTCTTTTAACCGTTCTTGTTTCGCTTCTCGTTCCTGAATTTCAGCTTTGAGCGCTTCTAATTCCCCTTGTCTTTCGTTAACTTGTGTCGTCAGAGTGGTAATGTCCCGTTGACGTGCCTCTAATTCTTCTAAATTAGGCATTTCTTGTTTAATCTGAGCCGTTCTTTGCTTCAAGTCATCCGCTTCTTCAGACAAACTCTCAATTTCCTGGGCAATAAGCTCCCGTTTGCGCTGTAATTGTTGTAACTCCGTATTTTCCCCTAAGAGTTGTTTGTGGTGATTATTGACTTGGAGGAGTTGCTCATTTTCCACTTCCAGTAATCGGTTTTGCTGACTCACCTGCTGTATCACTAACGCACCTGACGCATACCCACTCACTCCAGTCGCCAAGGCAGCAATTCCCGCTTGAAGTTTTGTCCCTCCTGATGCGATCGCAATTCCCCCAACAACAATTCCCCCAGCAATTGCCGGAACGTAAGAAAACATCGGATTTGCATGACTTCGCGCCATAGGATTTATTCACCTTCGATACCGCAAAATAATTAATTGAGCCATTGGGAACATAGAGAAAACAGCCTAGAATCCTCAGTTTGCTCCTCAAACTCTGCACTCTAATCTCTAAATTAACCCAAAATAGATAATCAGCTTTCAATATAACAAAAAATTTATTTTTTTTGAATTCTCTAGCTTGGTGAGATCAGATAGCATCTCTTTTCCATAATTCTACTGAATACCAAGAGATCAATTTAACATCATTTTTAGTGAAATTGAATTATCTTATACTTTACGCATTTTGTTACATTTCTTTATAAATCCGAAATGAGTCCATCAAACTCAATTCTTAACTCTGTAAGACCAAAATGGACTAGAATTAGCCAGTTTAAGGAAGACAGAATTCAGTCCAAGAATCTCTCACCTGTGAGGAAGCGTCCATTAACCCCCTCAGAGTCAGTGCATCCCCTTCTCCACCGTCTTCCCCAAACCACCTAGCAAAACTCCCCTAGAATGCGTCACAATAACGAGAGACACCACCTTGTAACGAAATTATGGCCAGAGACTTACGGGGATTTATTCAACTCCTCGAAAACCGGGGACAACTACGACGTATCCAAACCCAAGTTGACCCAGACTTGGAAATTGCCGAAATTGCCAACCGGATGCTGCAAGTGGGCGGGCCGGGGTTATTATTTGAGAATGTGAAAGGGTCAGACTTTCCCGTGGCCGTGAACTTGATGGGAACAGTGGAACGGATATGCTGGGCCATGAACCGGGAAACCCCCCAAGAGTTAGAGGAGTTGGGGAAGAAGTTGGGGACATTGCAACAACCCAAACCCCCCAAAAAACTCTCCCAAGCGGTGGACTTTGGTAAGTTACTGTTTGATGTGGTGAAAGCGAAACCCGGACGGGATTTTTTCCCACCCTGTCAACAGGTGGTCATCGAGGAGGAGGAGTTAGATTTAACAAAATTACCCCTCATTCGGCCTTATCCTCACGATGCGGGGAAAATTATTACCCTAGGATTAGTCATCACCAAGGACGTTGAAACCAAGACTCCTAATGTAGGGGTGTATCGTCTCCAATTACAGTCTAAAACTACCATGACCGTCCATTGGTTGTCCGTGCGTGGGGGAGCGAGACATTTACGGAAAGCGGCAGAAGCAGGGAAAAAATTAGAAATTGCGATCGCGCTTGGCGTTGACCCTCTCATCATTATGGCCGCCGCCACCCCCATCCCCGTGGACCTCTCCGAATGGCTCTTTGCCGGACTCTACGGCGGTTCAGGCGTTCCCTTAGCCCAATGTAAAACCCTCGACTTACAAGTCCCCGCAGACTCCGAATTTGTCCTAGAAGGGACCATCACCCCAGGAGAAATGTTACCCGACGGGCCCTTCGGCGACCACATGGGATATTACGGAGGAGTCGAAGATTCTCCCCTCATTCGCTTCCACTGTATGACCCATCGCCAAGACCCCATTTATCTGACAACCTTTAGCGGTCGGCCCCCCAAAGAAGAAGCAATGATGGCCATTGCCCTCAACCGCATCTATACCCCCATTCTCCGCCAACAAGTCTCCGAAATTACCGACTTCTTCCTCCCCATGGAAGCATTAAGCTATAAAGCGGCCATCCTCTCCATTGATAAAGCCTATCCCGGCCAAGCCAAACGCGCCGCTTTAGCCTTTTGGAGTGCCTTACCCCAATTCACTTATACCAAATTTGTCATTGTTGTGGACAAAGACATTAATATTCGGGACCCCCGACAAGTAGTTTGGGCCATTAGTTCCAAAGTTGACCCCTCCCGTGATGTCTTTATTTTGCCCAATACCCCCTTTGATAGTCTTGATTTTGCCAGTGAAAAGATTGGCTTAGGCGGAAGAATGGGCATTGATGCAACCACGAAAATTCCCCCAGAAACCAATCACGACTGGGGAGAAGTCTTAGACTCAGACCCAGAAATTGCCTCTGTGGTGGATAAACGCTGGGCAGAATACGGGTTAAATGATATTGACATGACTCAAGTTGACCCCAATTTATTTGGTTATGAAATTAACCATTAAGGGGTTAACTCCAAAGACACAAAGAACACAAAGATAGAGGAGAGAAAAGCGGATTTCATATCAACCCGTTTTCAACGGGTTTCAGCTATTAGCCTTGGGTTTAAACCCAAGGCTACTATTATTTATCTAAAACCACTCTAACTGGGCTTCTTCCTTGGTATTGGTGTGACGGGAAGGGGTTTCTCGACTGAAACGCATATGAATGGCTCGCGTCTGTTCCCCATCTGCGGCAACGGCCATGATGGGATAGTCTAACACCCCATCTTGGAAGGAAATTTGAAAACGGAATGTTCCATCAGGATTCAGTTTAATGGGTTGTCCTCCGACTGTCACTTTCGCATCGGGTTCAGTTGCTCCATAGACAATTAATTCTGCATCAGCAACTAACCAGAATTGGCGAGGACGAATGGGGGGAGCAGAAGCAGAGAAACCAACCCCAGACATTCCATAACCTGACATGGTGCGTTCTCCGAGTCCATAACCGGACATCATACCCACTCCGGACATCATGCCAGCACCGGACATCATACCAGCACCGGACATGGTGGTTTCTCCCATTCCATAACCGGACATCATGCCAGCACCGGACATCATACCCACTCCGGACATCATACC
Organism: Spirulina sp. CS-785/01; assembly: GCF_028330525.1. Classification (GTDB taxonomy): domain Bacteria; phylum Cyanobacteriota; class Cyanobacteriia; order Cyanobacteriales; family Spirulinaceae; genus JAQMSD01. The sequence goes on along the minus strand of NZ_JAQMSD010000073.1, from coordinate 15 downwards.
AGCACCGGACATGGT
>NZ_JAQMSD010000005.1 GCF_028330525.1 Spirulina sp. CS-785/01 | reverse complement strand
TCTGAGAATAGCTTGAACTTGTGTCACCTCTAGTTGCACCAACTCAGCTATCTCCTCCACAGACATCCCCCGTGCTGCTAAACGGGGAATAAGTTGAACTTTGGCTTGCTCAATACCTTGCTCAATACCTTGCTCAATGCCTTCTTGCTTCATTTCTTGAGCAAAACGGGTCTTTTTCAAATCTTCCACACTAAACATCGCTTCTAACTCCTGACGACTCAATTGCGGTAGTTTGTACAAAACAATCGTTTCTATTAAATCTAGCACTTTTACTTGAGTTTGCTGTGCCGGGAATTCCTCCCGCACTTGTTCGACTAACGCTTGCACTCTTGCTGTGATTTGTTTTTGCTTGGCGACAATTAATTGTAAGATTTTCAAGCCTAATGAGAGGTTCTCTTGTTCTCGTAATTCATTGAGATAAATGCGCGTTACCCAAGGAGAATTTAACAGGGGTTCGTAGGGTAATCTTTCTTGGGGAGTCGGTTCAACCCCTCGACTCCTAAAAATGAGAACAGCACGCCAAGGCAATTGACTATTACTGGTGCGAAGATAGAGGAAAAGTTCTGAGAACAGACGAGAATAGAGGTTTGAGTCTTTCTGAAACTGAACTTCGGTGAAATAAATGGGGTAGTCGGAGGTATTTTGACGGGGAAGAAAGACTCCATCAATGCGAAAAGCGGTTTGTTTCACTTCGACAGACTCAAAGCGATATTGGTTGGCTTGACTGCCGGAGAGTCCTGCGAGTTCAAAAAAACAGCGCGGGAATTCTTGGAAAATTCGATAAAAAATGGTGTCTGTTTTCATGGGTGAGCATCTCGCGCTTACTGTTTAGCGAGTGGGAGGCAATTTCCAATTTCAAGGTTCACTATCAGTACATTATCATCAAGGATGATGAAGTTCTTCCCAAAGCCTCATGTCCCAGTCAACTCGGCCACCCTATCGTCAAGGACAGCGAACATTAGCTGCTATTGTCTTTACGGATGCCGTGCGCTTCAGCACCCGTATGTCGGAAAATGAGGAATTGACGCTCAAGCTCATTGGCCGAGATTTGGGTTTAATCTCTGCTGTATGTCCCCAATTTGACGGTCACATTCTCAAGACGACGGGAGATGGGGTGCTGATCTATTTTACCAGTGCAATACAGGCGGTGGGGTGTGCCATTGAGATACAGAAAAAGCTGGCTGAACAAGCTGCAAAACTCCCCAAAGCGGAAGTATTACAGCACCGTATCGGAATTCATCTGGGTGATGTGTTCTTGAGTGAGACGGATGTGATGGGGAATGGGGTGAATATTGCAGCACGTTTACAGTCGGAAGCTGAACCTGGAGGGATTTGCATTTCTCAAGCGGTTTATGAGGTGGTGGGTAAGAAAATTTCCCTGAAAACGGTGTATTTGGGGAAGCGGGAATTAAAAAATATCCGTGAAGCAATGCCTATTTATCAGATTTTGGTGGCTTCTCAGAGGGGGAATGCTGCTGCACCGTCTTCGGTTGTGCTAGATCAACAAAATTATCGCTATCGTCAGATTTTAGTCAATAAGGTTAAAAATTATTGGATTAAAGGGGTTTTGGAGGCTTCTCTCCATCATCGAGCTTATCTAGAGTTAGGGTTGTCTTCCCGTTCGGATACGGTGGAAAATCCTTGGGGACTGGTATGGCAAAGGGGGGAGTCGGCGGAGTCTTTGCCTTTGGGGACAAGGATTGTTGATTGTTTTGATAGTTTGGGGATGGGTCGGTCTTTATTACTGTTGGGAAGTCCGGGGTCTGGCAAAACGACGACTTTACTGGCATTGGCTAGGGATTTACTGGAACGGTCGGAAGCTGATCTGAGTCGGTTAATTCCGGTTGTGTTTAATTTATCGTCTTGGACGAATGAACGGCAAGCGATCGCAGCTTGGCTAGTGCAAGAGTTACAACGAAAATACCAAGTTAGTCCAGAGATTGGCCAACAACTGGTCAGGGAGCAACAGTTAATTTTATTACTCGATGGCTTAGATGAGGTGGATATACAGCGTCGGGAGCGTTGTGTGCAAGCAATCAACGAGTTTATGCAAAGTTACGGTCAAACGGAGTTGGTGGTTTGTAGTCGTCAGAAAGATTATGAGGGGTTAACCCATCGCTTACAGTTACAAGGTGCAATCAGTTTACAGCCTCTGACTCTTGAACAAATTGAGGCTTATTTGGCTAGTGCAGAGGAAGAATTGACGGCCTTACGAACTCTCCTCTCCCATGATACAACCTTGCAAGAATTAGCCCGTTCTCCTCTGATGTTGAGTATTATGGCGTTAGCCTATCAAGGCTTATCTGATCAAGAAATTGCCAGTGCGGATACCATTGAAGCGCGTCGCTTTCATCTGTTTGAAACGTATATTAATCGGGCGGTTCGCCGTCGGGCGGGTCAACCCAAATATACTATAGCTCAAACGCGCCATTGGTTGAGTTGGCTGGCCAAGCAGCTTAACCAACAATCCCAAACTATTTTTTTAATTGAAGACCTCCAACCCAGTTGGTTACGGACGAAATGGCAACGGTGGGGATATTTTCTCGGAATTGGTGTACTTTTTAGTATAATCATTAGTTGCGTTAGCCTCGTAATACTTAGTATCTTGGGTCGAATCACCAATTGGATAGCGGTTGCTGACTTAGATATGAGGAGTCGTTTAACTGAGGAAATATTAGGCTGGATATTATTTAGTAGACAGTCTCCTGTATGGGGAGTAGTATTCGCTTCTCTAGTATTAGGAATAGGATGTGGAATTCTTGCCAGTCTTACGGCGCGGAAAATTGAACCTGTCAACACACTCCAGTGGTCTTGGCAAAAAGCAAAAGATAATATTCCTCTTGGTTTAGGGATTAGTGTGGCTTGCGTAGCGATCGCTATCCTAAGTAGTCAGATATTTTATTTAGGCTTTGGAGTGAAGTTAACACCGATATTCCTTTTTTGGTTAAGTCTTCGTGGTTTAGGGGTGGGGGTAATGTTTATTCTTTTACGGGGTTTAGCGGGGGCTTCCATTGAGACACATACCCAACCAAATCAGGGAATATGGCGATCGCTCAAAACAGCCCTCCTTTTTGCCAGTCTAGGGGCAGCATTTCTCGGTATTATCGCCTATTGGCTAGACTTTTTTATGGTGGGTGTCATCATTGGCTTACTCCTTGGCCTACTGTCTCCGGCGGGTTTGGCTTGCTTACACCACTTTGTCCTTCGGCTTATGCTCTACCTTGATGGTTGTATCCCTTGGAACTATGCTCGCTTTCTCGATTGGGCAACCGATTTAATTTTACTGCAAAAAGTTGGGGGTGGTTATATCTTCATTCATCGTTTACTGTTAGAACATTTTGCCCAACTTTCCACAAGTCCTGAGTCCCAGAGTAAAGTATCATAATCTTTTGTCAGTTAATCAAGGATTAACTCTTGGGATCAGTAACTTTTTTTAACTAATCCTCTGATACTGCATTCCGGGTAACTGCGTCACCAACCCTAATAACTCTAATTGTACTAAAAATCCGGAAACCATTCCCGCTTCTAATTGGCTATCTTGCACAATTTTATCAAAGGGAATAGGCGTTACTGGAATGGTTTTTAAGACTTGCACTAATTCCGGTTCGAGATCGGGCGGGAGTTCCGGTGCTGCGGTGTCTAGTTGGTCTAATTTGGGGATTTCACCTAATTGTTCTAAGAGTTCTTTTTCTCCTAAAATTAATTGCGCTCCCCGTTGGATTAATTCTAAACAGCCTAATGCTTGGGGATTATCTAGTGAACCGGGTAGGATGTAAATATCGCGGTTAAATTCGGTGGCGTAACGGGCGGTAATTAAAGCCCCAGAGCGTCTGGCGGCTTCCATGACTAAGACAGCGCGACTTAATCCGGCAATAATGCGGTTTCGGGGGGGAAAGTTGCGGCCTTCTGGGGGTGTGCCGGGGGGATAGTCGCTTAAAATTAATCCCTCCTGGGCGATACGATGATAGAGTTTAGTGTTGCTGCGGGGGTAAATGCGGTCAATGCCTGTGCCTAAAACCGCGATGGTGCGGCCTCCTGTCTCTAAACAACTAAGGTGGGCTTGGGTGTCAATGCCTGCGGCTAACCCAGAAACAATCGTAAAGCCGTGTTGGGCTAGGGTTTTGCTGATTTTCCCTGTCCATCTGCGTCCGTATTCGCTGGCGTTGCGTGTGCCGACTATGCCAATGAGGGGGGTTTGGCCTTGGTTTTCGAGGAGGTTCACTTGGCCTTTATGGTATAAGACGGGGGGTAAACTGGGAATCTCTAGCAATAAGCGGGGATAGTCGGGATCGTCGGGAGTCCAGAAGTTAAAGCCTTGTTTGGCGGTGGTTTCGAGGAGTTGTTGGGGGTTAACTTGCGATCGCGCGTCCACCACTCGCCCCACCCCCTTCGCTCCAAACCCCTCCACTTGGAGCAATTCCCCCTTGGGGGCAGTCCAAGCCGTTTGTAAAGACCCAAAATGTTGGCGTAAACGCTGAATCGAAACCGCCCCCACCCCGGCAACATTAGACCACGCTAACCAATACACCCGTTCCTGACTCAAGACACCCCCCTCGCGTAATCGCTAATTACTCCAAAAAATTTTCGCAATTAATCAAGAATTGTTTGCATTAAAGTACAATGGGAGATTGCACCCAACAATGTATTAATGCTGACATAAAAGCGACTATGTTACTCAAAAAACGCCCAATTTTCACCATTTTATCCGGGTTAGCGGTTGCTCTGGCCGCCGGATGTAGCTCCAGCACCCCCACCGATAACCCCAACAGCAACGACACTGCCACCCAACCCACCGGAGAAGTCAACCTCTACACCTCCCGTCACTACGACGCAGACGAGGCACTCTATGAGAACTTTACCGAAGAAACGGGAATCGAACTGAACTTAATCGAAGGGAGTGCAGAAGAACTCATCGAACGGATTAAAAGTGAAGGGGAAAACAGCCCTGCCGATGTTTTAATTACCGTAGATGTAGGCAACCTGTGGCGAGCGCAACAAGCGGGCATTTTACAACCCGTCGAGTCAGAAGTCCTTGAAAACGCCATTCCTGCTAATTTCCGCGAAGATGAGGGACATTGGTTCGGCTTAACCAAACGCGCCAGAATCCTTGTATATAACAAAGATAACGTTGATCCAGAGAACCTGTCCACCTACGAGGACTTAGCCAACCCGGAATGGGAAGGACGCATTTGTGTCCGCAGTTCTAGCAACATTTATAATCAATCTCTGGTTGCCTCTAAAATTGAAGAAATGGGGTTAGAAAAAGCCCAAGAATGGGTGAATGGGTTAGTGAATAACTTTGCCCGTGAACCCGAAGGGAATGATACCAGTCAAATTCAGTCGGTTGCTTCTGGGGAATGTGATTTAGCCATTGTGAATAGTTATTATGTGGCCCGGATGATGAATGCCGATGATGCAGAAGCGCAAGAAATTGCGGAAAAGGTCGGGGTTTTCTTCCCCAGTCAAGAGGCCGGCGGAACCCACGTTAATATTAGTGGTGCGGGAGTTGTCGCTAATGCCCCTCATCAAGAAAATGCGGTGACGTTTATTGAATATCTCACCACCCCGGAAGCCCAAAAAATCTTCGCTAATGCTAATTATGAATATCCGGTGGTGGAGGAAGTCACCATGAGTAAAACGGTGGAGAAATTTGGCGATTTCAAAGAGTCTTCTCTTGATGTGGAAAGTTATGGGGAGAAAAATGCTGAAGCGGTGAAGGTAATGGATAGAGCAGGATGGAAATAGGATAATTTCTGCAATAAATTGATTTTATACGCATCAAGCTCCCTTTATATGCCTTGGGTTTTAACCCAAGGCTAATAGCTGAAACCCGTTAAAACGGGTTGATAGACGTAAGCATTCAGCCGGAAGGCGAACAGATAGATGAATAAAAGCAGGAAGTATTTTAAGAGTCGCGGAGTCAAGGCTGATAGCTGAAGGCTTACTTTTTTATCGTAAAAACCCATGAGAGGTTAACCCTAATAAGAGTCCAGGGATTAAGAAAAATCCGCCTAATAGATAGACGACAACCCATCCCTTTTGTTGGGTGGCTAAATCGGCCAATCCTCTGGCCCCGTAGAGAGGAACTTGTCGCAGTCCGGGGAGGGTATAAATGACCAACACTCCTAAGCTATTATACAGGAGGTGAACGATCGCAATTTGTAAGGCGACAACGGGATGATCGGGGACGGCAAACGCTGCAATTAAGGCCGTGAGACAAGTGCCGATATTTGCACCGAGGGTGAAGGGATAGACTTGTTCGAGGGAGACAAGATTCGTGCCAGCGAGGGGGATAATTAAACTGGTGGTGGTTGAAGAAGACTGGACGAGGAGTGTGATGATTGTACCGGAAAAGAGTCCCGCGATCGCGCTTTTCCCTAACGCCGTCTGTAAAATTTGTTTCGCCGTCCCCACCAATAACTGTTTTAACAGTTTCCCTAAATAAAAAATCGCTACAAAAATCAAACTCACCCCTAACCCTACCATCACAACCCCATCCCACGGATGGGCCAAAGGTTCAGTAAGCTGCATAATCAATTGAATCGGTGGTTGAGTCAAAGTCGTAATCAGATTAAACTCTCCCCCCTGCCAAGTTAGCAGTTTCAGCCATTGCCCCGAAATTAGTTCCGCCAAAGACTCTAAAAAATGCGTCGTCATCTCCAACGGTAAAAAAATCAATACACAACAAACATTAAAACAATCATGAACCGTTGCCGCAGCAAAAGCCCTAGAAAACTCCTCCCCCTTGCGAATATGGCCTAAACTGACCACAGTATTGGTTAAAGTTGTGCCAATATTAGACCCCATCACCATAGGAATCGCCAAGGCCACCGGAAGTCCCCCGGCCACTAAACTGACGATAATAGAGGTAACGGTACTAGAGGACTGAATTAAGGTAGTCGCCAACATCCCCACCAATAACCCGGCTAAGGGATTAGTGGCAAATTGAAATAAATCCTTGGCTTGGTCGCCAACCCCGGTCTGAAACCCGCTACTCAAGAGATTGACAGCTAAGAGTAACCCATAAATTAAGGCGATAACTCCTAACCAAGGAAGAATTTTAACTAGGGGTTGGAATCGGGATTGGGTTTTCATTTTTTTTTGTTGTTCGTTGTTTGTTATTCGTTGTTTGTTGTTTGTAAACAAGGGAACAGGGAACTCCGGAACTGGGAATAGGGAACAGTAAACAGTAAACAGTAATGTTGTTTGTTCTGGGTTCTTTGTTCTCCCCTATCTCCCCTATCTCCCCCATCTCCCCCATCTCCCCCATCTCCTCCATCTCCTCCATCT
>NZ_JAQMSD010000072.1 GCF_028330525.1 Spirulina sp. CS-785/01 | reverse complement strand
GGTGAGGGCGACTCCAAACCGCCATATCTCGTTACCCACCTTGACAGGGCTGGGTGGGCAATGCCCACCCAGAGAGCGTTTCATGATTTTTTAGGGTCTTTCGATACCGGATTCCGTATAAAATGTCTCGCCGAATCAGGGTTTTGAGGATTTTGAAAAGCAAAAAAGGTCAAATTTTACTCTCAATTGGGGAAAAATCTGGAAAAAAAGGCCCATTCTTAAATTTCCCAGTTCCCTGTTCCCTGTTCCCTTCCCTTACAAGCCAATAAACACTATTTCAGCAAACCCTAATTATTTTGAGCTTAAAAATTGCTCAGACTCAACCGGGTTAAACCCGCCATTATTAAACTCAACATTGTTAAATTGAACCACTCGCCAACCGCGATGTTCCTCCCGAATGGGGTGACAATGGCGTTGATAGGGAACTTCCGCAAAAATCCCCTCCTCTGCATCGTCGTCTCCCCTCTCCTCCTCATCTGCCACAAGGACGTAATGGGGATTTTGACAAGCATTCCCCATAAATGCGACCTGTTCCTCCTCCTCCTCCGTTGTAGGGGGAGAGAAAGACAGGACAAACGAGTCCGTTGTCTCCTCGGAGACAGGAAGCGAAGGAGAAGTCAGAGTAGAGGAAGACAAAGAAAGATCAACACTAGAGTCCACCCTCTCCGGAGAAGGCGTTATCGTCGAAGTCTGCGAAGACAGTTCCTCTGGCAGCACCGCCAAATTAAACGCCACTTCATTAAATGCAGTCCCCGAAACCAACAGAGGAAACTGTCCTGCCCCCTGTTTTAAGACAAAACCATTCACAGCCACCCCTTGTTCATTGGTTTCTACCGTTGTCCCGTGGGTTAGCGTGCCTTGTACAGACTCCCAAGGCTGAAAATTCACACTCACCCCAGAGAGAGGTACTGGTTGCTGAAATGCCTTTTCCACCACCTGCACCGTAACATTAAACGTCATCCCTGCATTGGCGGTTTGCACCGTAGAAACTTGGGGAACTAACTCAAACCCTGCCGACTCAAACGCCCCCATATCCACCGTACCATCGAGCCGCCGCTCCGCCCCCCGTTGATCCGCAGCACTGGCAAACTGATTATCTCCTGTATTTAACGCAGGACTCCCAGGCCGTAACCCGTGGGTTTGGGTCTCTCCCCCATAATGTCCTAATGGTAAAAGTTGTGGATCAGTATTGAGAAGATTGGTAGAGGCAAAATTAAAATTCTCAACCCCCGTTGTGTCCCCAATGAGATTATTGTCAAAAGAACTCCCATCAAAGGGGTTACTCTTAGCATCCCCTAAATCGGGACTCTCTCCCCCAACATCCTCATTCTGGGCAATAATATTATTGCGGAACTGGAAAACCCCGCCATGGCGAAAAATACCGCCCCCCTCGCTGGCACTGGCATTAAATGCGATCGTGCTATTGGTAATTTCCCCAGACTCATCACTGGGGCCTCTCTTGCTATAAATGCCCCCCCCATAATGTCCAGCAGAATTACTCGACACCGTAGAATTAGACAAATTAATCGTTCCCTGTCCGCCAAACTTACCCAAACCGCCACCGCGGCCACCCGCCGTGTTCTCTGAAATAGTAGAATCAATTAAATGCAGCGATCGCTGAATCCGCAAACCGCCTCCATCCCCCTCAGCAGCGTTATTAGACACGGTAGAATTCGTTAAACTCACAGTCCCTTGACGGCCATAAATCCCTCCCCCATTGGAGTCTGTCCTATTACCAGAGACGGTACTATCCGTCAGAGTTAAATCTTGATTACTGCGAATCCCTCCCCCATTATCGATCGCAGAGTTGTCTAAAATTTGAGCATTGGTGAATTCTACATTCCCTTGGCTCCGAATCCCTCCCCCACTCTGAGCCGCAAAATTACTGGCAATCTGGGAATTAGAGATAAACGCTTCCCCCTGACTCTGCACCCCTCCCCCATGGGTTTGAGCAGAATTGCCAGTAATCTGAGAATCATCAATGGTCAATCGACTATCTGGACTATTCAGACTCATTCCTCCCCCATCTTCACCCGCACGATTTTGGCCAATAACCACCCGTTCTAAAGTAACATCCCCCTGACGACTGGAAATTCCTCCCCCTTCCTCAACCGCACGATTCTCAGCAACAGTAGTCTCAATCAGCGTGATACCTTGGTTCGTATGAATCCCCCCGCCATTATTTCCAGCTTCATTCTCTAAAACTTGAGACCCGGTTAACGCCACCACCTTAGCCCGAATACCACCCCCATCTTGAGCCGCCTCATTTTCCCGAATGGTGACATTTTCTCCAGTGATAGTCCCTTGGCGACCGTAAATTCCTCCCCCGCGCGCTCCGGACTGATTCCCCGAAACCAGCGTATCAGTTAGGGTTAAATCTTGATTACTGCGAATCCCTCCCCCATCATCACCGGCCTGGTTATCCACAAGTTGCGAATGGTGAATTTCTGCGTCACCTTGGACTCGAATGCCTCCCCCACTGAGGGTGGCCGAATTCTCCCCAATGGTGCTATTGCGGAGCAACAGGTCTCCCTTACTATGTATCCCTCCCCCATGATCTTCGGTAACATTTTCGGTGATACTGCTATTTTCTACGGTTAATGTACCGTTTCCTCGGTGATAAATTCCCCCACCCTGCTCACTGGCACTGCCATTTTGAATCGTGACTTCTCGTAGGGTGGCCTGGTCTGCGGTAATTTGGAAAATTCGGTTATTATTCCCACCATCTAGCACAATAGTCTGTCCTGTGCCATCTAAGGTCAAATTCTCTTGAGACCAGACAATCTGACTACTCAGATTAATTTGTCCAGAAACCGCAAACGTAATTTCATCTCCGGCAGTAACTCCGGTTGACCAATAACTATCACTTCCTCCTATTCCCGTTAACCCATCCCGTAAAGACCCCTCGCCGGAGTCCGCTACGTTTTGTACAGTACGGGTGGCCAGTTTCCCCTCCCAGTTGGCCACTGTGCCAAAGGTAAAGGGAGTGGTGGCCTCAATATTACCTGTGTTGTATTCTAGCTGCCAGTTCCCCTGATATTGAGCCGACCCAGTGACATCCGTAGAAGCGGCCACATCAGCATCAGTGAGGGTGGCTAAATTCTCGACAAAGGCTTGTCCCCTTGCACCAAGGGCAGTTAAGCAACTATACAATAAAATATCTCCGGTGGGGGTGAGATTCTCGCCGATACTTTGTAATTGCTGTTGATAGTCTGACAGGGTATTGGCAGTTAGATAGGTATTGCCGAGCCAGAATTCCCCTTGATTCCCTTCTGCCACAATATTAATGGCATCCAGAGGGCGATTTACCTCCTCAACCGCTTCATTAACGGCAGTGAGTCCATTTTCTTGGCGGTCAATGAGTCGAGAAATTGTGCCGGAGTCTCCCCCATACAGCAGTTCATAGGGGTTATCGGTTCTCTCGTCAATGAAGGTATAGGAGAGACTGTCTTGGTCGGTTTTGGGGAATAAGACGACGGTGGGGTGACTACTGACTAAATCATAATCGGTGGGTTTGACTCGTTCTGCGGCCATAAGGGTGATCTCGTCGGCAGTAAGATTCCCGGCAATGACGGTATCTCCTGTTTGAATGGGGGTGTCAGCGTTGGCCAATGTGGCATTGCCTTGTTCATCGACGGCAATGGTGTCTTGTGAGTTTTGGGGACTTCCTCCGGTTAAATATTTGGGAATATCAATGGCCCGGAGTCCGGTAACTCCCTCTGGGAGGTTAATTCCGCCTTGGACGGGGGTGGCCTCTAGTACCAAGTCTAGGATCATGCCTTCTTGGGAGAGTTTCACTTGATTTTGGCCGGGGAGGGCGGCTAGGGTAATATTGCCGTTTTCGGCGGTAATTGTTCCGGTGGAAACGACGCTACCCCCCACCATCCAGAGGTTTTCACCGTTGGAGACGGCTAAGTCGGCTTCGTTAAAGATGAGACTGGGGCGATTTTGATCAAAGATGAGGTGGGTGGGATTTCCCGTTAATTCTGCGTAGTTGTTTTTGCCGTAAGCGTTGAAGAAGTTGTCCCCAAATCCCATGCGGGTGGCCGTGGTAACGCCGAAGCTGGCGGGGACGTTGAGGCTTGCACCATCGGTGAAAATCCACCCCGCAGGGTTCATTAAGTAGAGGTTAGAAGACCCCCCGGACATTTGAATTAACCCTTGAATAACGCTGGGATTTCCTCCGGTGACTCGTCCTACAATGTTGCGAATTTCGGGCTTCGATAAAAAGTTGGCGATTTCGTTAGGATTGAGGTTAAATTCGCTAAAGGAGTGAAATAAGTTTTCTCCGGCTCTTGTGCCGCCTTGAATATCATAGGTGTTCCCGTTGATATTGATAACTGTTCCTGTACCGTCGGGGGATGTGGTGATAGATTGAGCCGTGGTTTTTTCACTATAAAATAAGCATCCAAGGCTGCAAAGGGCGAGGATTGCAGGAACAGAACGATGAGTTTGGGGGGGGACGATTGCGGAAAAGTTCATAACAGGATACAACGATCGCAGTTTATCGAATAACTACTAAAACTTACTCAATTTAATTTCTTTGATCCGGAAATTAAACCAATAATTAAAGTGGTAGATATTCGAGATCAGATATCTCGTTGCACCGCTTTTTATGCCCCAAAAAATTAATTTTTAGGCATAAAAAAAGAACTTAGTTTGTGAAGAAAGAATAAATCCGCAAACTAATCCCCTGTAAAGTTGGCTAAACCAAAGTAACCAACTCGCGTTCTTATTATTGTGTTCGTATTTCCTGCATCGTAACATAAAACTGTACATTCTGTGTATTTGTACGCAAGATTGGATAGTAAAGTGTTGGTTAAGCCAACCTGATGTTCTGTGTTTTTTGTGTAAAGCTGCGAAACCAATTGGGTGAGTCGGAGGCGTTGGGCTGCCGGAGCAGCGAGTTTGAGCTACACTAATCAGCAATGTCCATTCACCCTGCTCCACAATGAGCCTTTCCTTTTTTGCTCTCTTGCGAATGAGTCAACAGTCTCTCTGGCAAAACCCGGTGCGATCGGGTTTGACAATCTTTGGGGTATTTATGGGAGTGGCGGCAGTAAATGCAACGTTACAGGTGGGGGTGATCAGTCGGGGATTGATTCAACGGCAGATTGAACAACAGGAAGCCCCGCAAATTTTTACTCGCATCCGATATAGTCAACCGAGGATTCCAGAGGCGGAAGTGGAGCAGCTTGCCGAGCAACTGGGGAATGTAGAAGCCCTCGATAAATATAATTCCTGGGCTTGGGGAGAAGCCCAGTTTGGAAGTCAAACCACCTCTGTTGGGGCGATTGCGGTGTCGGAGCAATCTCTGCAAGCGTCAGGCCGGGAAATGCTGCAAGGCCGCTTCTTTTACCCGGAAGATTATCAACAATTTCGGCAAGTGACAGTGATTGATCAACTAATGGCCGAAGAACTCTTTGGGGAGCAAACTCCCCTTGGACAGAGGATTCTGTTTAATAATTCAGTCTATGAGGTGATTGGGGTTATGGAAGCCAAGCCTGTGTGGAGAGATGGCAATGCTTGGAAACAAATGCTCGTCCCGCTTTCCCTGCATTATGCCCAAGTCGGCCAGAAAGAGATACGCCATTTTCGGGTGCGGCCCAATGCCCTAGAACAGATTACTCAACAAGAGGAACAACTGAAAGGGCTTCTCAATCAACGTTATACCTCTGATCAGTATTGGCTTGGTAGTAATGCAGAGGAGATTCTCCGACAGCAGGATGTGTTAAAGATGACGGAGAAAGGGTTATTGGCAGTGGGGGGAATTGCGCTGTTTATTGCTGGCATTGGGGTGGCCAATATTACCTTAGCCGCTACCTTAGAACGAACAGCAGAGATTGGCTTAAAACGGGCATTAGGCGCGACTAAACGAGATATTTTAAGTCAATTTATCCTAGAAGCGGTGTTTATTAGTCTCATTGGGGGTGGCATTGCCATTGTCACTGTAGAAGGGTGTACCCAGATCATCAGCCAACAATTTGATCTCCCCTACCAATTTGCCCCCCGTACTGCTTTTGTCTCTCTGGTTGCGGCCATTGTCGTGGGAGTAGGTGCAAGTTATTTTCCCGCCCGACAAGCGAGTAATATTGAACCCATTGAGGCACTCAAGTCTTAGTCGGTTGGGTGTAAGGGAGTGAAACCTAACATTTTTTCACCTTGGGGGGTGTGGGGTTACGCTGTGCTTCACCCCACCTACAATTAACTACTTTGAGCTTAGAGCGAATCAATCGCTAAAGTATTGGAAACCACTGCACGCTGAACCGCATTTTTACGCTCCTCAATAAACTGATTCATTGCTAAGGAAAAAGCGGAATTTTGTTGAGCCGCAGAAAAAATGGTCTCACCATCTAACATGAGTAAGGTCACATCCTGTAATACTTTGACTGACACTAAACTGGGTTCATCGCGCAGTAATGCCATTTCCCCAAAAATATCATTTCTTTCCAAATACGTAATAGTATGAAACTTCTGATCTCCCCCCGGCGCAGATAACATAACTTGCCCTACCATTAAAATACAAAGCCCTTGATCTAATTCTCCGGCATGAATAATGACTTCACCCACCCCATAATAATTGATTTGGGCTTGTTGCGCTAACGAACTGAGCATTTCATGACCCAAAATATTGAAAATAGGCGACTCATTTAAGGTTTCTAAAATATCTTGACGATTATTGCTTTTTTCAAGGATTTTATAGGGCATTAAAAAATGCTTTTCAACCGGAACAGGATCAGCTAAATGGTTGCGCTTGGCGGCATAATAAACATTGGTAACAAACTGTCCTTGGATTTCTTCAGACTGGTTAAAATCTTCAATGTAATATTTTACCTCATATTTAGCCACATAGTCAGAAAAATCAATAGGACGAACTAAAGGTTCAGGAGTTGAGAGGATTTCTTCGGCATCATTGGCAGCAGATTTTAAGACTTGAATCACTTTATTAGGAGGGGCATCTGACGAAAATGTAAAGGTTAGACGGTCGGCATGAAGCGGGTCAAGTAAAGTATAATTGTAAATCGTGTCTTTCCCTAAAACCCCATTAGGAATAATAACTACATCCCGTTCACGGGTTTTAATACGAACGGCTCGCCAATTAATTTCTAAAACCTCGCCTTCTAAGTCTTTAATGCGTACCCAATCCCCCACTTTAAAAGGAGATTCAAAAATTAATAAAAAGCCCGAAACTAAATTACTTAATGTATCTTGTAATGCTAAAGCAATGACCAGAGAACCAACCCCTAAAGCGGTAAATAGTTCAGTGAGATCAACCTGCCAAACCATTGCCAATAAGTAGGCAAAAATCCCTAGGGCAACACTGACACGCGCAAACTGAAAGAGTAAGTTAGGGACATCAATTTGCCAACTATATTGACGTTTTTGTCCTGGCATAAAAATGGCATTGAGCAAGGTAATTATTGTGATAATGACTGCCCCTCCTAAAACGCTTTCTGTGCCTTGTACCCAAATATTTTGGTCATTGAGCTTCAGCAGATAAAGCATGACTAAAAGGGTGATGAGAGGAGGGAAAACTAAAAAACGCAAATTTTTAAGGGAGAGAAAAAGAGGATTATTCTTACTCCGTAACCGGATAATAATTTCACCTAAACCGATATTGAGAAGGGGATACCCTAGCATGAGTGCCAGTCCCCAAATTAGTGATTGCTGTTCCATGGTTCAATTCAACAAAAAAATAAAATAATGATGGTTGTTGTGACACACTTAGGGCGACAAAATTTCTGTCTAAGACTAAAAATCTATTCAAATAGATTAAGTTAAAAATTGGGGAGTTGTGTGACTACATTACAGCACAATATCTGAGGATTTTATCCAATCTTTGGTTACATTTTGGGGTTCAGTTTTCAGAATCCAAGTCATCTGTTCTTGTCCTTCAAAAGCAAGAATATTCCCTTTGTGAAAGTTGTAAAAATCTTGGAGTCGCTCATGAATAACGTTAGTGGTGACAATCGTATTAATTTCAGCATGATCCATTAAAAGACTCGCAAACGCAACAGGTTCTCCCCACAAGTCATAACTGATGGGTTGAGTATCGAGAAGTCCAGTGATCACTGTTCCTGTATCAATGCCAATACATAAACTGAGGGAGGTTTGATGCAGGTTATTGTAGGTCTGAATTTGGTCTAAAATTTTGAGTGCGAAATCTAAAATTCGTCGTTCGTGATCAAGACGGGGTTTGCTTAATCCACAAACTGCAAGATAGCGATCGCTGGCAAATTTAAAACGATCAATATCCGATTTCTGCGCAATGCCATCAAAGGAATTTAATAACTCATTTAATAATTGACTGACTCGCTCTGGGGGATATTGATGAACCAGTTGTCCTAACCCAATTACTTTGGCCGATAACACCGTAACCGGATGAATTTGCTCAAAAATATTTTTCTCATCTTGATCAATCCGTCTTAATACCTCAAAGGGTAAAAAATTGAGTAACAATGTTTGGCTTTTGCGATAACGTTGCTCCGCTTGCTCAATATGCTCACGCATCCGATAGACCAAATCATTAAAAATGCCAGCCAATTCCCCAAATTCATCATCGGATTCCAACAGCATTTCTATCTCTCCATCTTCCACTTGAGCTTTATGAGAGGCAGCAATTAAAGCATCAATAGGTTTAACAAACCGAGTTGCTGTAATCCCAGCAATTAAAGTTAACACCAAAATTAAAATAACAGTGGAGAGAAATAAATAGGTGGTCAACGAATAAACCGGAGCATAGGATTCTGCTAAATCCATTTCTGATAAAATTGCCCATTCTAACCCCTCGATATGTAAAGGAGCATAGGAACTCAGAACCGGAACACCCCGGTAATCATCGGTAATTTGTGTCCCTTCTTGACCACTCAATGATGCTTTTGCGGCCTCAGTTTTAACACGCTGCAACAGAATAGAGGTATCCAGTTGATCAATTAACTGAACCGTGCTACGAGGAAACCCAATTGACCTCAACGTTTCTTTATATTGCTCAGGTTTTTCAATCAAAAATCGGGAAACGGAACGCATTAAATAATCAGTCCCCACTAAATACGTTTCCCCCGATTCTCCTAAACCATCCTGTTTCCAACGTTGATTCCCCGTTAAAACGCGGTTGATCTCATCCACTGGCATTTGTACGGCTAAAATGCCCACAAAATTTGTGCCATCATAAATTGGCCCCCCCATAAAAGCAGCAGGGGCAAAATAAGAGGGTTTATACATGGCAAAATCTACCACTTGAATAGCCCCAGGATCAGGATTATCTCGCACATCGGACACCAAGCGGGCAAAATTACTCCGACTATAAGGCCCGTTTTCTAAACTTGTCCCAAAGTCGGTTTCTTTATAAACTGAATAAATAATTTGTGCGGTTTCTGGATCAATCAAAAACAGGTCATAATAACCAAATTTTTTCACTAAATGTTTAAACAGTTTATGGTAGCGGTCATGAAGGGCGGTATAAACACTACCATCTTGGGCATTTTCTAAAGCATCTTTTTGGCCAACAGGATGAGGATTTGCGGTAATGTATTGATACTGTAAATATTCTGAGGGCTTGCTATCAGGGCGATAGGTCGTATAGTTGGGAGAGCCTAAAATGCGTTCTGTTAAGCGAGGGAAAAACTCTTGTTCATAATAGGTTTGGAGAGCTTCATGTTCTTGAGTTGTGAGAGTTTTAATGTCATATAGTTGTTCATAAGCGTTACGAAAATCTTTCATGGCCGCTACCACCATTTGGTCTTCACAAAGCGTTTCAACATGATTTTTTAAGATTTTGAAGTAGGATTCAACTTGATACGCTTTAGAAGTCCGCACACTGGTTAAATGATCAAAAATATTGCGTTTGAGTTCACTTCTTGCCCAACTCCAACCTAATGTCCCAATAATTAAAATTGAAATCAACGCAACCAAAATTAACATTAGTTGAATTTTGGATTTAATACTTAGTTTTTGCAGTACAAACATATAAGCCTCTCGAAATTGCTGATGAAAAGCCAAAACAACTTACAGCGTTTTGACATGATGGTAGATGTCGTGAAATGGTTGATTGGTAAGCATTCAGCCGGAGCGCACGAGTGCGAACAGATCATGAATGAAAGCGGCCTGCTTAGATAGCGAGGAAACTTTGCTATATCCCATCGACTCACGAGCGAGATCAGCGTTTTAAGCTGATGGCTCTCCAGAAACTAAAAAACGCTGAAAATTGGCTAAAAGCCTTGCTGTGATTAGTTTCTGACCTTATTTTTAGGTTAACTTTACCCTTTCTCCTTCCTAGTTGGTGAGCTTGCCGTTCACGTAGTGTGCGCGGAGCGCAAACCACTGCCCTCTGCCATCTGCCTCCTGCCTTTGGATGCTGATGACTGATAGCTTGATAGCTGAATGCTTAGGTCTTTTTATGCCTTAATCTTTGGGAGGCTTGATTTTTAATAGCAACTTCGAGAGCGAAAAGATTTAACAGAATAAACTGTTCTTCCTTGATATAGAGGGTTTAGAGCCTGAATTTTTGCTCACCCGAAATTAGACGGTTCACAATACAAGCTAAACAGTTGACTACACTGTTATATAATGAGGCTTTTAGGGTGATTCGTTTGATCATTTTACAAAAGCTCCTTGAATCACGAAATTCTGCAACAGAGAAAATTCAGAAAAGCGGGTATGTCGGAATGGCGTTATTTTAGCACGGGTTGATGTATTACTACTCAGTCTTGCAAAATTGCTATAAAATGCACTTGATGTGGTGAGAGTGGTGAATTATGGCTTCCCGATTTCCCAGGAATTTGTCTTCCCCCTTTGCCTTTTGGGGGCGTAACTTGCTGTTGGTTTTAGTGGCGACTGGAGGAACAATTTTAACTGTAGGCGCGATCGCCAGTTCCCAAAACCCCTCCAAACCCACGCAACCCACCCCCTCGCAACCCCCCTCAGAATCGCCACAGCCCGCCCCAACCCCGTGGCCGTCTCCTCACTCCTCCCAACCCTCTCCCCAAGCAGAGACCCCCAAACAACCCCCTCAGAATTCCATCTGGTCCGAATGGTTGTCAGGGTTACGGTTCATTGAACAAAATTCCCCAGAATATCCGGTAGAGAACACCCGCCCCTTAACACCCAATC
>NZ_JAQMSD010000071.1 GCF_028330525.1 Spirulina sp. CS-785/01 | reverse complement strand
TCTATGCCAAGAGATCTGTGTTCAGGTATTTTGATTAAAAAAGTGGGGTTGGGCATCGCCTCACTCAAAAACGCGAAGTCTCGTTCCAGGGATGGAGAAGCCCACGCTCTAATCTCCGATTGAGCGTGGGAGTATGTCACGATTTTAGGGATCAGCATTGGCCTGTTACAGTTAAAAAGCAGTTTTTGTGTCTGCCTAATATAACTATGCCAAGTTCTGCACAACTCCGTTCTACCCTAAATCGCCTAGATAACGCCAGTTATAAAGCCTACAAAGATATAAAAGGCAGTTATGACTTTGAAGATTTTACCCTGATCATCGATCATGTTCAGGGTGATCCCTTTGCGGCCCCCAGTAAATTCCGGGTGAAAGTCCCCCAATCGTTAGCCAACTTTCCCCCCAAACTCTTTACCTCCCCCAGTCGGGAAATTGCCCTCCGGGACTTCCTGACGCGGCAATTTGACGAGGCCGCCAAGACATTAAGTTCCCGTCGGGGGACCGGGAAAAGTGGGTTAATTGCCATGGCCAAGTTAGGCCAAGAAGTCTTAGACCGAACGGCCACTTTTCTGAATGACAAGGAAATAGAAGTGCGTTTTGTGGTGGGATTACCCGCTAGAGGACGACGGATTTTGGGCCGTCAGGCCGCAGAATTGATTTGTGAGGATATCCCCGAAATTGTCGATCGCACCCTCTTTTACGATTCCCTCAACCCCAAAAAAATCCGCCAACAAGTAGAAACTGTCGAAGATGCGGACTATATTCGTTCTCAGTTACCCGAACGGGGATTAGTGGCCTTTGTGGCCAATGGCGCAATTTTACCCCGTCGTAGTGGTGTAGATGACCGACCGTTGAAAGATAATGCCATCCCGTTTCAGTCTCCCCCGTCTCTAGAAGTAGAGTTTGATTGTCCTAACCAAGGGAAAATCACCGGAATGGGGATTCCCCAAGGAATTACCCTCATTGTGGGGGGAGGATATCACGGCAAGTCCACCCTTTTACGGGCCATTGAGGTGGGGGTTTATAATCATTTACCCAATGATGGCCGGGAATTTGTGGTTACTGATCCCCATGCGGTGAAAATTCGGGCCGAGGATGGCCGCAGTATTGCGGGAGTGAATATTTCCCCGTTTATTAATCAATTACCGCAAAATCGTTCCACCCAACAGTTTTCGACTCCTAACGCGAGTGGGAGTACCTCCCAAGCAGCGAATATTATGGAAGCGTTGGAAGTGGAGGCCAAGGTGTTACTGGTGGATGAAGACACCGCAGCGACTAATTTTATGATCCGAGATCATCGGATGCAGCAACTCATTCAAAAGGAAAAAGAACCCATTACTCCGTTTATTGATAAAATCCGCCAACTCTACGACGGCCACGGGGTTTCTACCTTGTTAGTGATGGGGGGAAGTGGGGATTATTTTGATGTTGCGGATACGGTGATTGCCATGGATAATTTTTGTCCCTACGAAGTCACCCAACAGGCCAAAAAAATCGCCGAGGAACACGCAACCTATCGGGAAACCGAAGGGGGGGAGGAGTTTGGAGAGATTACCCCTCGTATTCCGGTGGCCGATAGTATTGATCCGAGTCGGGGGAAGCGGTCTGTTAAATTACAGGTGCGTGATGTGGATGAAGTGGCCTTTGGGACGGAGGATATTGATTTAAGTTCCGTTGAGCAGATTGTCAATGTGGGCCAGTTACGCGCGATCGCCACTGCTTTAGTCTATGCCAAAGACCGTCACATGGGCAAACAACGCACCATTCCCGAAATAATCGACCGTGTATTAGCTGATATCGAGAAAAATGGTCTAGATATCATTACCGACTATCCCCAAGGGGATTTAGCCGTTTTTCGACGCTTTGAACTCGCTGCGGCCTTAAATCGGTTGCGGAGTTTAGAGGTAGAATAACTTGGTTGTTGGTTGTTGGTTGTTGGTTTTTGTTGATTAACCAGATGTCATAATTCGTCAGCAATCTAGTCTATTTTACGAGCCAAGCAAAGGAATAAACCCTGCTTGTCTAAAATGTTTATCATGGGCAAGAACTTCAGTTACATTGAGTTCTTGCATAATCAGAAATGAACTACAGTCTGTTAAACTCCAATCTTTTTCTAAAACGCGATCGCGCAACCATCTGCCCTCGGTTCAGAGGCCGCCATTAATGTCTCGTTGTCTTGTAAAATTATCTGGCCTTTCCCAAAATGATGGGATTGGGAAGTCATGGCCACCTGATGGCCCCGTCTCTCTAAATGGGGGGCAATATGGTCCGCAACCCCCGACTCTAAAATAATATGATTGTCCCGTAAAAACCGCCAGCGTGGGGCATCTAACGCACTTTGGGGGTTCATCTGATAGTCAGCTAAATTCACCACCACTTGTAAATGGCCCTGGGGTTGCATCTGGCCCCCCATCACCCCAAAAGGCCCCAAAGGTTGCCCCTCCTGACTGAGAAACCCCGGAATAATGGTGTGAAACGGTCGTTTATTGGCGGCCACTTGGTTGGGGTGTCCCTCCTCTAGGGTAAAACAGGCCCCCCGATTATGTAAGGCAATCCCCGTATCGGGAATTAAAATCCCACTACCAAAGTCTTCGTAGTTAGACTGGATAAGAGACACCATTAACTCCCCATCACTGGCACAAAGATACACGGTCCCCCCTTTAATAAAACCCGGTTCGGCAGTGGGTAATGCGCGATCGCGGATTAACTTCTGTCGCTGTTTGGCGTAATCTGGATTTAAGAAGTCATGGGGAGTAAGCTGCATCGCTTGGGGGTCCCCCAGATGCTGGTTGATATCTGCAAAGGCCAACTTCATGGCCTCAATCTGTAAATGGAAACTCTCCGCAGAATCACGCGGATATTGTTGCAGATCAAACCCCTCTAAAATATTTAAGGCCATCAAGGCCGCAATCCCTTGGGTATTGGGGGGCATTTCCCACACCGTCAAATCCCGGTATTGTGTCGAAACCGGAGTCACCCAGTCACAGGTATGGGCCTTTAAATCCTCTAAGGTTAAACATCCCCCTGTATCATCGGCAAAATGGGCAATTTGTTCGGCCATTTCCCCCCGATAAAAGTTCTCCTCCCCATGTTTGGCAATACTGCGTAAGGTGTAGCCATGAACCGCACTATGCCACATTTCTCCGGGTTTGGGGGCGCGATCGTGGGGAAAAAAGATATGCTTAAAAGGCTGATATTCTTTGCCCTTGAGAGGTAAATAACGATGTTCGGCCCGTTTCCACGCTTGGGCCGTAATGGGAGACACCGGAAACCCTTCCTCAGCATAACGAATGGCCGGTTCAAATAAATGTTCAAAGGAGAGTCTTCCCCACCGTTGCCAGAGGTTATACCATGCAGAGACGGCCCCCGGTACAGTCACCGTTAACCACCCTAAATTGGGCATTTCAGAGAAGTTTAACTCGGCAAACTTCTCTGGAGTAAAACTTTGTGGACTCCTCCCCGACGCATTCAACCCATGCAGTGTCCCATCCCAGACTAACGCAAACGCATCAGACCCAATCCCATTGGAAGTCGGTTCAACTACCGTCAAGGCAATGGCCATGGCCACTGCCGCATCTACCGCATTCCCCCCTGCGAGTAACATTTCCATTCCTGCTAAACTAGCGAGAGGTTGACTGGTGGCCACGGCCCCCCGTTTGCCTAAAATAATGGGACGAGTTGTGGAATAGGGATAGTCTGTTAAGGTAGCATGGAACATGATTGAGACTCAGTGGTTCAGGTTAATCAGTAAGCAGTAAGCAGTAATCAGGACTTGGGACCCTTGAAAAATAGATGCAAACTAGAGGGGAGAAAGACTTTAACGGTGACTTGAGATGATCTTGCAGTTTTGGTTTGAAAGTGCTATACAGTTTAATCTACCAGTTGAATTGACTAGGGTACGGTTTTTGTTTTTTTGAAAAGTTAATAACATCTATAATCATCATATAATAATCATAAAGGAGGGAATTATGGAAGGCAAGCCTAAATATCATTGGTTAGATATTACTGAATATCTTGCGGTTGTGGCTTCGTTATCGGGGACAATAGCTGGTGTTGTAACGAAGCAAGCTATTTTTGCGGCAGCCCCGTTAACGGTTACAGTAGGGTTAAATGCTATTAATCGCAAGCGGGTTGAAACCGGAATTTATCAACACCAATTAGAACAATTAACTCCTTTTAAACAAGGATTAGAGGAAATCCAAAGTCAGCAAGAAAAAATTTTTAAAAAAAATGCAGAGATACAGCCAGAAGTTCAAGAAAAATTTAAGATATTTGCAGAAAGTTTAACCTCTATTGAAGAACGGCTTGCGCCGATTCGGGAACGACAAGTGACCTTAGAAGAAAAGGGTCATCAGACGCAAGAAAGACAGGAAACTGCACTGCAAGAAATTCGAGAAAAATACGAATCTTCGCTTCAGGAATTGCAAAATCAATTAGACACATTACAGGGAAATTTAACAACCCTTGAACCCCAATTAAGAACTGAGATACAGCAAGTTCAAGGGAACGTGGCAACCCTGCGAGAACAGCAGCAGGAGGTAGAACGAAAAGCCGAAGCAGTGAACCCACAAATTGCAGAACAATTGGAGAGAGTCCAAGGGGCCATTGCTTCCCTAAATACTGCCATAGACCCCCTACAAAATCAACTTGATCCCATCCGCGATCGCCTGACCCATTTAGAACAAAACCATCAACAACTCAACGACCTCAAAAACACCGTTCACTCCCTCCAAGAAAGTCTCAACCACTTACAAAATCAAGAGAATTCTCCCACAGATAACCAAGAAATTGACCATTTGCGAGAAACCGTCCAACAGTTACAACAACAACTCGAAACCGCAAAAAGTCCCAGCGAAAAAACCGAATCCCTAGAAACCCAAGTCGGGGAACTGCAAACCGTCGTTGAGCAACTACAACAACAGGCCAACCCCCCAAACCAGACCACCTCCCTCGAAAAAACCGAATCCCTAGAAACCCAAGTTGGGGAACTGCAAACCGTCGTTGAGCAACTGCAACAACAGGCCAACCCCCCAAACCAGACCACCCCCTCCGAAGATGCCACAGCCATTGCCGATCAAATCGGAGAACTGCGGGAGGCCATGACCC
>NZ_JAQMSD010000070.1 GCF_028330525.1 Spirulina sp. CS-785/01 | reverse complement strand
CCCATCTCCCCCATCTCCCCCAAATACAATAACCTCTCGGAAAACCTAGACTTTTGGCAACGAAACAGGAAAAATTAGCAAAGAACAGCTAACAACTAGCAACGTCAACAACCCACCGTGATAATCTCCAAGATTAAGCGGAGGCTGGAATTCACCCAAAGGAAGGAGAGTAGAGGTTTTCAATGAAAATATTATTTGTTGCCGCAGAAGCTGCACCCATTGCCAAAGTGGGAGGCATGGCGGACGTTGTAGGGACGTTGCCCGCTATTTTACGGAAAATGGGTCATGATGTCCGGCTTTTTATGCCCTATTATGGCTTTCTGAATAACCTACTGGACATTCCCAAAGAACCCACTTGGTGGGGGAGTGCCATGTTTCAGGAATTTGCAGTTTATGAAACTAAATTTTTAGATAGCGACGTTCCTCTTTATTTATTTGGTCATCCCGCCTTTGATCCCCATCGTATCTATTATGGTGATGATGAAGATTGGCGGTTTACCTTCTTTGCCAATGGTGCATCGGAATTTGTCTGGAACTACTGGAAACCCGATATTATTCACTGTAATGATTGGCATACCGGGATGATTCCGGTTTGGATGCACGAATCTGAGGACATTCGCACTGTCTTCACTATCCACAATATCGCCTATCAAGGGCCGTGGCGTTGGCGACTGGAGCAGATGACCTGGTGTCCGTGGTATATGCAAGGCCATAATACAATGGCCGCTGCCGTCCAGTTTGCCGATCGCGTGACGACTGTTTCCCCCACCTATGCTCAACAAATTCAAACTCCGGCCTGTGGGGAACAACTGGAAGGCTTAATGTCATTCATCAATGATAAACTCCGGGGTATTCTCAACGGCATTAACCGAGAAAGCTACAATCCCGAAACTGACCGTTATATCGTTGAGAACTATACCATCGACAGCATAGAGAAACGGAAAGAAAATAAACTGGCCTTGCAAGAGGAATTAGGACTCCATATAAATGAAGGAGTCTTTTTGATGGGAATGGTGACGCGGTTAGTGGAGCAGAAAGGGATTGATCTACTCTTACAAGTGATGGATCGCTTTTTGGCCTATAGTGATGCTCAGTTTGTTTTATTGGGAACGGGCGATCGCTATTATGAAAACCAGATGTGGCATTTGGCCTCCCGTTACCCAGGCCGGGTTTCCGTGCAAATTCTCCATAACGATGGGTTGGCCCGTCGCATTTATTCTGGCACAGATGTCTTCTTGATGCCCTCTCGCTTTGAACCTTGCGGCATTGCCCAAATGTTAGCCATGCGTTACGGATCAATCCCCATTGTGCGACGGACTGGGGGGTTAGTCGATACCGTCTCTCACCATGAACCCATGAACCATACCGGAACTGGGTTCTGTTTTGACCGTTATGAACCCTTAGATTTCTTCACCTGTATTGTACGGGCGTGGGAAAGTTTCCGCTATACCGACAGTTGGCGCGAGTTACAAAAACGGGGCATGATGCAAAACTACAGTTGGGATAACTCGGCCCGAGACTATATCAAGATGTACAAAGAAATTCTTGGCCTCCCCACCGAGCAACTCTTACCGGAAGAAACAGCAGTGATGGGGACTTCTCCTTCAGGTGTTCCGGTGTAACGGTATGGGGTGACACACCACAAAGACACAAAGATCACAAAGAGCATTAAAAATGGTCTATCTCTCTGTTTTCTCTGTGTCTGATGGGGTGGGTTTAACTAGCAGCCCCTTGGGGATCATAATAGTCATGAGAGAGGAAAGGAACAGCCACAATGTTTCCTGGACTCTCTCCTATTTGCACGTTTAACCCTTCTCCTCCGGCTTTGGTTTTAATATAACCGAGGGCAAAAGTGCCGTCGTCTCCCTCACGACAACTGGTGACAACTCCGATTTTTTTCCCTTCACTATAAATTTCGGTTCCTGGGGTGACGGGTTGTTCTAATTTAATTCCCCAGAGTCGCTGTTTTACCCCTTTGTAGGTGTTGAGACGGGCAATGGTTTCTTGGCCAATATAACAGCCTTTATCAAAGGATATGGCTCGCCAGAGTCCTGCTTCAAGGGGGTTATAATCTTCGGTGAGTTCATGGTTGGGGAGGGGCCGGCCTTGTTGAATGCGGAGGGTTTCCCAAGCGTCTTGACTCATGGATACTGCTCCGAGTTGCTCTAATGCTTCCCAGACGGGACTTGCTCCCGTTTTCGGCACAATCAAAGTATAACCTGGGGTCGCTAACCCACTGCCTACGGTAATTCTCCCGGTCACTTCCCCTAGGGTAAACGGTGCGTGATTGCCCTCTGTTTGCCCTTGTAATGCCTCTGCACCGAGTTTCGGGAGTAATTCCTCACTAGCCTCTCCCATGAGGCTAAAAATGGCGTTTTCCTCGGAGATGTCTTTTAGTTCTACCCGGTCCATGGGGAACAAATAGCGGTCTAACCATTGCAACATGGACTCGGTTTGTCCTGGAGAAATGAGCAGAAATACTGCGTCTTCGGTGACGTAAACGCTGGTTAAGTCGATGGTGCGAGCCGTAGAATTGACAAATACGGTATCACACCCTTGACCCGGTTGTAAGCGTTTCATGTCGTTGGTGCTTTGGTTGTGGAGAAATTGTAGGCCGTCTTCTCCGGTGAGTTGAATGAGTCCCCAGTGGGAGCGATCGCAAAGTAAAATACCACTATTCATGGGTAATTGGTAATCGGTAATTAGTAATCGGCAAAATTATTTTAACAACTCTGCATCACCGGGTTGGGGTTCACGGGGTGGGGTGATGGTTGGGGGTGAAGGGGGACGAGTTTCAGTCGGTTGGGGAGACTCTGGGGGTTGTTCTGGGGTTGCGTCTGCTGCGTCGGGGTTAAACACTTGGACGAGGGCGGCAATTAACTCATTGCGTTCCTGACGGGTTAAACTATCTATAACCTTGCGATCGCCCTCTAAAGGATTTTCCTCTAAGTTCAGTTGGTTGGGGTAAGACGTAGGAGACACCCGTTCATGAAACCCCATATAGTCCGATAACGTAAGTTTCCAGTCAAAGCGAAAAATCGCAGGCCGGTTTTTCACATAGAGATGATAGGAAATAAGACGGGAAATGAGGGTACTATCCTCATCAACCTCCCCCGTTTCCCGCAAACGGTAATCATTTTCTTTGGGGAAGTCCGGGAGAAGTTCATACACCCGCGTTGCAGCATCCGCAGGACGGACATACCGTTGTGCAAAAACAGGATGTTGTTGGGGAGGAATGAAGGGACTTAGGCCAATAATCAATAGTCCCAAACTGAACCATAAGATAAATTTTGTCACGATTTGTCCCTTCATCTTTCTATTCCCCTCTACTTTCTATTCCCCTCTACAATGCTAGTCGCCAATAATTTCCGGTTGGGTGAGTTCGTCGGACATTTCGATCACCGCACGAATGACAGGTTTCATCATGGGATCATCCAGATGGTTCTCAAAATCCTCATACCGCCGACGTTTCGCCCGGTTTGCTACTTGTACAGTGATGCGATAACGGTTGGAGGCCGCGTGCATCAGTTCATCAGAGCGAGTGGTAATATCACCAGAATCAAAAGGAAAACGCTTAACCATAAATCAAAAACTCTAAAATTTTATTGTAACTTTGTTGTTTGGGAAAAAGGGAACAGGGAACAGGGAATAGTTGGTTCTCCTCCATCTCCCCTATCTCCCCTATCTCCCCTATCTCCTCCATCTCCCCTATCAACTATCAACTAATATCTGCTGCACAACTGACCCCTTGCCGAGTTATGCTGGAGTGCGATCGCTTGAATAACCCCGCTAATACTTGACCTGGCCCCACTTCTAGCACCCGTTCTACTCCATCGGCGGCCATTTGATCCATAATTTCCCGCCAACGGACTGAACCCGTCATCTGCTGCACTAACCGCACTTTCAACTCCTCCGCATCTTGGGAGGGGGTTGGGTTAACATTGGACAAGACCGGAATTTTTGCCTCTGCAAACGCTACCGAGTCCAACACCTCTTTAAACTGTGCTGACGCATCCTGCATCAAGGGAGAATGGAATGCACCGGAAACATTTAAGGGAACTGCACGCTTCGTTTTAATCTGACTCACCACATCCTCAACTGCGTCTGGAGTCCCCGAAATCACGACTTGGGCTTTACTGTTATCATTCGCTAGCACAACATTAGGATTTTTGTCAATAGCATTTTGCAATTGTTCACGATCAAAACCAATGAGAGCCACCATTTTACCCCCTTCGGTCTGATCCATGAGTTCAGACCGCCGTTGCACCAGCTTCAACCCGGCAGTAAAATCAAATACCCTAGCGGCATAGAGGGCGACATACTCCCCTAAACTATGGCCAGCGACAACTTGAGGGGTTTGGCCTTGTTCAAGCAGTAAATCGGCTAAAATCGCTTCAATGACGTAAAGACTGGGTTGGGTGTAGAGGGTGCGAGACAGTTGATCATCTTCACTTTGACAAACCTCTAAAACTGACCATCCCAAGATTTCTTGAGCTTGGTCAAATTTCGATTTTGCCACAGAATGCTCGGCCAAATCGGCCTGCATTCCCACTTTTTGCGATCCCTGACCCGGAAAAACCCATGCTGTTTTTGTCATTTTTTTTCTTTGTTGTTTGTTCTTTGTTGTTTGTGAAATAGGGAACAGGGAATAGGGAACAGTTCTTACTCCCCATCTCCTCCATCTCCCCCATCTCATCACCAATCACCAATCACCAATTACCCATTATTGATACCCCATTCAAAAATAACCGCCCCCCATGTTAAACCAGCCCCAAACCCAGACGCAGCAATCCTATCGCCGACTTTAACTTTGCCGTCGCGGACGGCTTCATCTAAGGCCAAGGGAATGGACGCAGCAGAGGTGTTCCCGTATTTGGCAATATTACTAATCACCTTCTCCGAGGGGAGTTTTAGCCGTTGGGCTACCGCATCCATGATGCGCTGGTTGGCTTGGTGGAGGAGTAACCAGTCGATGTCTGAGGCCGTTAAATTCGCTCTAAAGAGGGCTTTGGAAATGACTTCGGGGACTTTGGCCACGGCAAAGCGATACACTTCTCGGCCATTCATGGTGATGGGTTGATAGTTGCCTAATTTGGCGTTGACCTCATCGACTAGGGGCTTGGTTTCCCCTTGAAAGGCTAAGGTGAGGGTGTGGTTTTGTGTGCCATCACTACACAGTTCAAAGCCTAACAAGCGATCGCGCGTTTCATCGGCCCGTAAAACCACCGCCCCGGCCCCATCGCCAAATAAGACACAAGTGCTGCGATCGCTCCAATCCACCCAGCGCGACAGTACATCAGCCCCAATGAGTAGCACATTTTGATACACCCCGGTACGGATATATTGGGCCGCTGTCACCATCCCAAAGACAAACCCCGAACAAGCGGCTGTCAAGTCAAAGGCCACCGCATGAGTTGCCCCCACCTGATGAGCAATTTTCGCCGCACTACCAAAGAGATCATCCGGTGTAGAAGTGGCCAAAATGACCAGATCAATGGCCTCCTTGGGAATTTGTGCCGCTTCTATCGCCTTTTGGGAGGCTTGGACCGAGAGACTGCACAGCGATTCCTCCACCGTCGCCACACGACGCTCTCGCATTCCTGTGCGACTTTGTATCCACTCATCCGACGTTTCCACCACTTGGCTAAGTTGTTCGTTGGTGAGTTTAGCTGTTGGGGTTGCTGAACCACTGCCTGCGATCGCAACACCGACCCCGAATTGTTTCAAAATAATACGACCTCCATCACTGATTTTCCATACCGTGCGAAACCAATGTTTGTGAGTTTCACGCTATCCTTGGGGCATTTCGTTACTGAGAGGAACGGGTCTGCTCGGCGGCTTGCCCATAATAGGACTGAATCCGTTGCAAGACTTGATGACCGATCGCATCTTTCGCCAAGCGAATGGCATTAAAAATCGAAGGAGCTTGGGAACTCCCATGACTAATAATACAAATCCCATCCACGCCCAACAGTAAACCCCCGCCATGTTCGGCGTGGTCAATCCGTTGTTTAATGCGGCGTAAATTGGGTTTCAGGATAGCTGATCCCAGTTGTCCTCGTAACCCTTGGGGTAATTCTTCTAAAGTAATTTGTAGCAAGACTTCGCCAATGGCCTCGGCAAATTTCAGCAAAACATTGCCCACGAAGCCATCACAGACAATCACATCGAACTCGCCTGAGAGAACATCCCGGCCTTCTGCATTACCCACAAAGGGAATTGCCGGATGGGCCTCTAAAAGCTGATAACTTTTCAGAGCCAGATCATTCCCCTTGCTAGATTCCTCGCCAATATTGAGTAACCCAACCTTGGGAGTTTCAATCCCTAAGACGTATTGACTATAAACCGTTCCCATGAGGGCAAATTGTTCTAGATATCTTGGCCGACAATCGACATTAGCCCCAACATCGAGGATAATCACCGATTTCCCCGCCAAGAGTGTCGGAAACATCGCGCCAATGGCAGGACGATCAATACCTTTGATTCGTCCAAGACGCAGCAAGGCCGAAGCCATCACTGCGCCCGAATGTCCTGCCGATATAACCGCATCAGCCCGCTCTTGTTTGACTAAATCCATTGCCACATTGATGGAAGCCTTGGGTTTTCGGCGAACCCCCATTGCTTCCTCATCCATGGCAATTTTCTCCTCAGCCGGAACAACTTCGAGATTACGAGTTGTGCCATGTTCCTCCAGACAGGATTGGATCTGCTGAGGCTGGCCGACGAGCAGCACTTGTACGTCAAGTTCTTCAGCGGCGCGAACTGCACCAGCGACAATTTCTTTGGGGGCGTGGTCCCCACCCATTGCGTCAACAGCAATTCTTTCGCGTGTCGATCCCATTGATCAAAGTGATAGAAGCCTCTATGGATTTTACCAGATTAGGTCGAACCCAACGAGTTTGTTATTGGTTATTGGTTCTTTGTGAACTAGGGAATCGGGAATCGGGAATCGGGAATCGGGAATCGGGAATAATATATTTGTGTTTTCCCCATCTCCTCCATCTCCTCCATCTCCTCCATCTCCCCCATCTCCCCTATCTCCCAACTCCCGACACCCGGATCACTCAACCAGTACAATAAAATTCTGTCATTAGGCACATCTTTATCAAAAAAGTGTCTTCAACTGTGAGCCGTTGCTGAAGCGCGAGAAGGGAATGCTGAAATCGTTAAGTCTGAGTTTGCTAGGGATATGGGGATTATCGTTTAATTTTGGGGGTGTGCCGTCGCCCCAAATTGAGGAGTTATTGCAATGGCAAGAGGTGGCGTTTTTCCAGTTACCCGCAGAACCTGATCCGGCGGCAGAAAAAATTGTCAATAATTATTTGAATCGTTTAAAGGCCAGAGGGTTGGCGGCCAACGAGCAAGGCATTTGGCTTCAGTCGGGGATGACTCGCTTGGCCACCCAGAATGGCAAAATCCCCGATTCGGCGGCCTCGTTGACCAAAATTGCCACTACTTTGGCGGCGGTGAAAACGTGGGGATTAGAACACCGTTTTGAGACGGTAATTTCTACGTCGGGAACGGTGAATAATGGCGTTTTAGAAGGGGATTTAGTGATTCAGGGGGGGAGTGATCCCTTTTTTGTCTGGGAGGAGGCCATTGCGTTAGGAAATGCCCTCAATGAATTAGGGATTCGTCAAGTGACGGGAAATCTAATGATCACGGGGGATTTCTATATGAATTTTAAAACTAATCCCCAAACGGCGGGACAGTTGCTCAAATTGGCGTTTGATCGGGAACAATGGACTCCGGCGGTGTCACAGCAGTATTACCGAATGCCCCCCGGTACACCCCAACCCCGGCTAAAAATTAATGGCTCGGTGGTGACTCAAGGGAATGCTCCCCAAGGCCGGGTTTTGGTGCGTCGTCAGTCCATGAGTTTGGCCAATATTCTCAAACAGATGAATATTTTTAGTAATAATGTGATGGCGGAGGCGTTGGCTGAAGCGGTGGGTGGGGCTGAGAAGGTGTCTCGCTTGGCGGCGGAAGCGGCGGATGTACCACCGGAGGAAATTCAGTTAATTAATGGCTCTGGGTTGGGGTTAGCTAACCGCATTTCTCCTCATGGGGCGGTGGCCATGTTGATGGCTTTAGAGCGTGAGTTGGATGCTCAGTCTTGGGGGGTGGGGGATTTATTTCCGGTATCGGGCCGGGATCAGCAGGGAACGATGCAAAATCGGGCTTTTCCGCCGCATACGGTGATTAAAACGGGGACGTTGCGGGGGGTGAGTGCGTTGGCGGGGGTTGTGCCAACGCGCGATCGCGGCTTAGTCTGGTTTGCTTTGGTCAATCAGGGATGGGATATTGTGGAGTTAAGAGCGCAGCAAGATAAACTCCTCCAAGAGATTGCCCAAACCTGGGGAACGGCGAATCTCCCTAATAAAGGCGGGGTGGGATTAAATGAGACGTTAGGTGATCCCAATCGGAATCGTAAACGGTAATGGGAGATGGGGGAGATGGGGGAGATGGGGGAGAACTATCAACTCTCAACTGTCATAATCTATAATTTCGAGTAACGAAGAATGGAGAACCGCTCGTTGAAAGCTAGACATTGATTGACATTGTTCAATTTTTGTTGACCTAGAAAGGGACGAGCGTGCAGACTCAGCCATAAATCCTGTAAAAAGGTAGGCTACCTTCGCCAGGGTCATCACACCCAAGTGTAAACGCCAGCACTTGGCTCTGTGGTCTGTAATTAAACTGAATACCAACGATGAATGAAGGTAGTGTTACAGATGTAAAAAGCCCCTTGAAGTTTGTCGAGGCCAACCTTACAGTTTAACTGAGTGGCTGAAAAAGCCCTGAAAATCATGTGCAATTACGCATTTCTCATAGACCAAAATCAAACCCCTTTGAAACCTGTTCATCCGGCACGGGCCAGAAAACTCCAGGATGGGTATAAGTAGGGCTTTGTGACCCAATGT
>NZ_JAQMSD010000069.1 GCF_028330525.1 Spirulina sp. CS-785/01 | reverse complement strand
TGGGTTAAGGGTTAAGTTAAGTATCAGAAAGCTTTGGGTTAAGGGTTAAGTTAAGTATCAGAAAGCCTTGGGTTAAGGGTTAAGTTAAGTATCAGAAAGCCTTGGGTTAAGGGTTAAGTTAAGTATCAGAAAGCTTTGGGTTAAGGGTTAAGTTAAGTATCAGAAAGCTTTGGGTTAAGGGTTAAGTTAAGTATCAGAAAGCCTTGGGTTAAAACCCAAGGCTAATAGCTTAAACCCGTTGAAAACGGGTTTAGAATTTAAAGGTTAAGTGCCAGAAACCGGGTTTCTTTAGGCCAACTTCCTCCTTTCTCCTTCCTTCTGCCCTCTGCCTTAATTCCCCCTTCTGCCTTCTGCCTTCAGAAGAACGCTGTTAAGGATTGACTAGATAGTAGATTCCTAAAATGTCCATGGGGAGATGAGGTTTGACTTGTACTTTGCCTTCTTGGGTGATGGCCCGGACTCTGGCGTGGGATTGGGCTAAGTGGCGCGATCGCATTTCGGCAATTTCCCCCAATTCCTCCTCCAAATCCCCCAACCGTCCCAGTAAACGGTCAAGGGTCATCCGTTTACGTTCAATGGGAAAATCCGCCACAGGTGCAACATTCTCCAACAGAGTGAGGGTGTCTTCTGGGGTTAACCAGTCGGGGGTACTGGGTGAACCTGTAAACCCTCGGACTAAACATTCTTCGGCTAATAACGCTTGGTGACGGGGACTATCCAAGAGATGGCGTAACCGAAAAAGTAAAATCACCGTGGGTTTACTCACCGCATCTGTCACCGTAAAGCCACACCGTGCCGCCACTGGGTCAGACAATCCTTCTAACGCCCCTTCTAGTAAATGACGGGCTAACCCCTCCACTAAAGGATGATTGCGCCCAATATATTCTACCCCTTCCGGTGCAGGGGTGGTAAAGGTAATCAAACGGGGTTCATTCCCTAAAACCGCCTGTACACAGTAGGGAATATGGGGTAAATACCAGCCCTGCTTTTTCTTCACCAGAGAGGCATTTAACCGCCCACAGGCACTTTGTACAAACTGGGCCACATCCTGTTCACTGCCTAAAATTTCCTCAGACTCAATTAACTCCTGTTCCACGTCTTCGGACTTAATGGCCCGTTGGGCAAAACGAGTCCGGTTTTGCTTTTCCTTCTCCACGGCCCGGTCCCAACTGGCATGGACTTCTGCCACAGGAGAGGTATTATCTTCGAGTAATTCCAATAACGATAACTGACGCACCTCTGTTGCTTGTTCAAATAGGGATTGAAAAACCGCCTCTTGTACCGTATTACTATCCATCGGCACAGGAACGGTAATTCCCAAGCTGCGGTGAATTTTAACCGCTTTACGGAGTAAAACCTCTAAAACCGATCCATCCACCGGGTTATCCTCCCCATATAACAACAGACATTTCACCTGTTCGGCGGCTTGTCCATAGCGGTCAATGCGGCCTTCCCGTTGTTCGAGGCGATTAGGATTCCAAGGTAAATCATAATGCAACACGGCGGTAAAATAGTCTTGCAGGTTCACCCCTTCACTCAAACAGTCGGTGGCCACCATCACCCGTTGGGGATAGTCGGTTAACTCCTGTAAACGGATTTCCCGTTCATCCTCGGACTGTTCCCCTGTAATGGCAATGACACGGGTTTGACCGCCTTTTTTCTTCTCTAATATTTCCCGTAATTCCTTCGCCACATAATTGGCAGTGGCAATATAGCGACACCAAATAATCGGGTTATACCCCTCCTGTAAGAGTTCCTGTACTAACTTCAAGGTACTCTGTAACTTATTATCTTTTTTCCCGTATAACGTCTCAGCCGCTTTGACAAACGCCCTCAGTTTGCGCTTCTCGCTGTCTTTATACGATTGTTGGCCTTGTTCGACTACAACTGAGGGGACAATATCCACCGCTTGTTCTTGTTCGGTGGGATCATAGACATAAGTTGCGAAGTCTTCATCTAAAATGCTCAAGTCTTCTGACTCTTGGTCAGTGAGGGCAGTTTCCCGTTTACGAATTTGACGGGAAAGGGTGGTCACTGCTGCCGCCGGAGAGGACATGACACAGCGAATAATGGCTAAGGCAGACCAATAGCGGCCCCGTCGTTGGGCGTAGGATAAGGAGGAGTCGGCACTCCGGACTAAACCTCTGGCAAAGTCATAGACTTGTTCAAATAACTCTCGATAGTCTTTGCTGAGGGTGTAGGCGGCCTCTAAAGCGTTTCGTTGGGGGAAGGGGGTGGTGTTCCCTAACCAATGCTGCACATCGGCGCGACGGCGTTGGATAAAATGGCGGGCCAGGTCTTTTCTTTCTTGTTCGGTGAGGGAGTCAATGGCCAATTGTTCAAAGTCAGGGTTTAACAGTCCCAACAGGGATAAAAAGGAGGATTCAATGCCACTGTGGGGGGTGGCGGTTAATAAAACTAGGTGGCGGTTGGGTCTGGCGGCGATTTTCTGAACTAATTGATGTCGTTGTTGGGTTGAGCCAGTATTATTGCGATTACTACAGGTGTGGGCTTCATCAACGATAACTAAATCTGGGCAGTGGGTGAGAAAACTGGCTCGGCGACGGTCTGATTTGGCATAGTCTAAACTAACAATCAGATGGGGATAATAACTAAAAATATGACTATCTCCGGAGGGAAGTCCCCGTTCGAGCTTGGAGACTGTGCCAGAACGGACGACAACGGCATCAATATGGAATTTTTGCTTTAATTCTCGTTGCCACTGATCACAGAGTTGAGGGGGGCATAAAACGGCAATGCGTTTAATTTCGTTGCGGTCTAGGAGTTCACGGGCAATGAGTCCTGCTTCAATGGTTTTGCCGATGCCTACATCATCGGCAATGAGTAACCGGACGGTTTCTAGGCGTAAGGCCATGAGTAATGGCACTAACTGATAGGGCCGAGGCCGCACGGATAACCGTCCTAAACAGCGAAAGGGTCCGGCCCCACTGCGTAAACTGAGACGGGCTGCATTGAGGAGGAGTTTTGCTGCGGTATGATCTTGAATATCTTGGGCTTCGGGTGGGGGAAATTGGGCGGGTGTAATGGGTTCTAATTCTAGGGGGGTAAAGATGCCACAAATTTGTTCTTCATTGCCACTCAAGGGACGCAAGCGGATGATGTCGGGGTTGGCTGAGGGAAGGACAACCCAAGTGCGATCGCGGCAAGCAACAATAGAACCGGGATCAGGATAAGAAACCATGGAACTGGAAGTAGCAGTGGTCATAGAAACCTAAGATGATTCATTTCTGCTCAACAATCTAACTTGTTTACCAAAAATAATGGGTCTAAAGCCCCGTCCTGCTAGGACGGCTTTTTTGGTAAACTGTAGAAATTGACCTCCTCACTCCTCACTCCTTCCCCCCGTGAGGGCTGGCTTCCCAATTTGGCCGAAAATTGCGTATTGTAAAGAATGAGGGGCGTTAAAATCCTGAAAATGTCGCCTCACAGCCATCTCTGGCTAAATTTTTGTTGCAACCCCACCAAAGAGAATGCACCCAACCAGTGTTAGTTTTACCCAAAGTCAAACCACTCCCCCAGAAACCGTCCTCCTCAAAGATGATCCCCTCTGGTTTAAAGATGCGGTGATCTATGAAGCCCCGGTTAAAGCCTTTGCCGATAGTGATGGGGATGGCATTGGTGATTTTTGTGGCCTCACGGAAAAGTTAGACTATTTGCAAGATTTGGGGGTGACTGCCCTTTGGATTTTACCCTTTTTTCCCTCGCCGCTTCGGGATGATGGCTATGATATTGCCGACTATAAAAGCGTCAACTCGATTTATGGCACATTAGAGGACTTTCAACAACTCCTCGATGAGGCCCATGGGCGAGGCATTCGTGTGATTATCGAGTTAATTGTTAATCATACCTCAGACCAACACCCGTGGTTTAAACGGGCTAGAAAAGCCCCCCCCGATAGTCCAGAACGGAATTTTTATGTCTGGAGTGATAACCCGGATAAATATCCCGATGTGCGGATTATTTTTCAGGACTTTGAAACCTCAAATTGGGCCTGGGATCCGGTGGCTAAAGCCTATTATTGGCATCGGTTTTATTCTCACCAACCGGACTTAAATTATAATAGCCCCGACGTACAGCAAGCGGTTCTGGATGTGGTGGACTTTTGGTTAGGGATGGGGGTGGATGGCCTGCGGTTGGATGCGGTGCCCTATCTCTACGTGAAAGAAGGGACCAATGGGGAGAATTTACCGGAGACACACGGCTTTTTACAGAAACTGCGATCGCACATTGACGACAACTTCCGCAACATCATGTTACTGGCCGAGGCCAACCAATGGCCCGAAGATGCCGCCGCGTACTACGGCCAGGGGAATGAATGTCACATGAACTTTCACTTCCCCCTCATGCCGCGTTTGTTTATGGCCCTCCGCATGGAGGACAATTTCCCTATTGCAGACATACTGAAACAAACCCCCTCTATTCCCGATAACTGTCAATGGGCGTTATTTTTACGCAACCATGACGAACTAACCCTAGAAATGGTCAGCGATGAAGACCGGGACTATATGTATCGCACCTATGCCCAAGACCCCCAAGCACGGATTAATTTGGGCATTCGTCGCCGTTTGGCCCCCCTGTTGGGGAATGATCGACGACAGATCGAACTGTTAAACGGTCTGTTAATGTCTCTCCCCGGTACTCCCGTGTTATACTATGGCGATGAAATTGGCATGGGAGATAATATTTATTTAGGCGATCGCGACGGAGTACGCACCCCCATGCAATGGAGTGCCGATCGCAACGCCGGATTTAGTCGCGCCAACCCCCATAAACTCTATCTCCCGGTCATCCTAGACTCAGAATATCACTACGAAGCCCTGAACGTCGAAGCCCAACGGGCCAACCCCAACTCCCTCTGGTGGTGGATGAAACGCTTACTTTCCGTTCGGGCCCGCTTCCAAGCCTTTGGCCGCGGGGCCTTTGAGTTACTCTATCCCGAAAACCGCAAAGTATTGGCCTTCACCCGCACTTATGCCGGAGAACATCTTTTAGTCGTGGCCAACCTTTCCCGCTTTGTGCAAACGG
Organism: Spirulina sp. CS-785/01; assembly: GCF_028330525.1. GTDB lineage: Bacteria > Cyanobacteriota > Cyanobacteriia > Cyanobacteriales > Spirulinaceae > JAQMSD01. The sequence goes on along the minus strand of NZ_JAQMSD010000069.1, from coordinate 2,176 downwards.
TGGAACTCGATCTGAGTCCCTTCCAGAACATGATCCCCATCGAAATCTTTGGCCGTACTAAATTCCCGGCCATTGGCAAAGACAACTACTTCCTCAGCATCAGTCCCCACTCCTTCTACTGGTTTATGTTACAACCCGTAGAGGAGTTACAATCCCCTCTCCCCCTCTCCTCGGGAAAACTCCCCACCCTGGAAGTCCAGGGCAAATGGCAAAATGTCTTCACCCAAAAGACCGCCAAAACCAGCCTAGAATCGGCATTAAGTCGCTATCTTTACACCTGCCGTTGGTTTCGAGGCAGTACCCGAACCGTCCAGTCCACCCAAATTATTGATACCATCCCCCTCCCCTACAGTGACCACGAAGCGCAACTCACCCTGTTACAGGTGGAATATACCGAAGGGTTGCCCCAAATGTACTGGCTCCCCATTACTTACGGTGTACAACCGGAAAAAGAGCAATGTATTGCCCAGATACACAATGAGAATGAGGGGGGTTATCTGTTTGATGCGATCGCAGACTTAGACTTCCTCACCATCCCCCTCAAATTAATCGGCAAAAAACAACGAGTCAAGGGCAAACTCGGCCAACTCCATGCCCTCCCCACGGCCATGTATCAAGAGATGATGTCCACAGGGACCCAACTCGAACCCCACCGTTATCGCGGCTTTCAAGACAACAGTTCTATCATTTATGGGGATAGTGCCATCTTTAAACTCTATCGCCAAGTCGAACCCGGCATCAACCCAGACTTAGAAGTCGGTCAATTTCTCACCGAACGGAAATATCCCCAGAGTGAAGACAGTTCCACCTCTCCAAGCGTGGCCCCCGTGGCCGGCCTATTAGAATATCGCCGCAAAAATAACGACCCCATCACCATCGGAGTCTTACAAGGGTATGTCCCCGAAACCCAAGATGCGTGGTTTTATACCCTAGACACCTTGCGGAGTTACTTTGAACAGGTGATGGTGACAGATCATGATCTCAGTCAACTCACCTTTCCCTCCCTCAACTTAGGCATGACCCAGGAAATAGAACGGCCTGAATATGTCTATGATATTTTGGGGTCTTATTTAGCCTCCGTGCAACTGTTAGGAGAACGCACCGCCGAGTTACATATTACCTTGGCCTCAGACCCAGATCATGCGGCCTTTGCCCCAGAACCCTTTACCTCCTTTTATCAGCGTTCCGTATATCAATATAGCCGGAACTTAGCAGGCCAAGTGATGTTAGAGATGCGGAAGCATTTAGATAACTTCCCCAATGGAACGCAACAGTTAGCCCATACAGTTCTCAACCGCCAAGACCAGATTTTAAATCAGTTTAGCTTGTTGTTGAACCAGAAAATTACGGCCTTACGCACCCGTTGTCATGGGGCCTATCATTTAGGCCAGGTGCTTTATACCGGGAAAGACTTCATTATCATTGACTTCAAAGGAGAGAAAAATCGGCCTTTGAATGAACGACGCATGAAGCGTTCTCCCTTGCGGGATGTGGCCGGGATGATTCAATCTTTTAATTATGCGGCCAATATTGCCCTACGGCGAGAAGTAGAAAGCGGTATAATACGGGCTGATAAGTTCCCGATTATGGAACAATGGGCAGCGTTTTGGTTTAATTGGGTGAGTGTCACCTTTCTGCATAGTTATCTCACTACAGCCCAAGCAGGGAATTTTCTCCCCAATACGGAACAGGAGTTACAGGTGTTACTGGATGCCTATTTGTTAGAAAAAGCCCTTCATGAGTTAGAGCAAAAACTCACGAAACATCCCGAATGGGTAGAAATTACCCTACAACGGATTGTTAATTTGTTGGAGGTAGAACAGTAGTGGGTAACGCTTGAAGGCGTACTACAAAAAGCTCTGATCTTTTGTTATACTTGGGTTAAATGCCTGTACTGTTAAGAGGTACAGGTATTTTTTTTAGGGTTGCTGAAGCTGCGATCGACAATTAATAATAAATAATTAATAATTGAGGGTTTAGTTCATTGTAAGTTAGGTAAAATGTAGCGTAATCTAACTTTCAAAAAGTGAAAAGAGATTCAATGACCCCCACCTACTTCGTGAGGTGGGGGAGTGGGGAGAGATAACCTTCCCGTAGCTGCGAATAGCTCTCCAGGGGTATTGCGGATTAACACTACTGGTCGTTTCTCTAGACCGGATTAGCTGTAAGGGGGCGG
>NZ_JAQMSD010000068.1 GCF_028330525.1 Spirulina sp. CS-785/01 | reverse complement strand
GGGTGCGTTAGCAGGGGATCAACTTAGGGCAAAATCCAGTTAATATTATTTCCTGCGTAACGCACCAAAACCCCATTCATTTTTTGAGTAAAGTGGTGCGTTACGGCGGATATTTTGAGTGAATGGGTTAATCCCAAATTATTTGACCGCCTAACGCACCCTACTGGCTTCATTTTAATTATGGCAATTTTTTGAGGGCTTGGGAGAGAGGGTTGGAGGGGTTAGAAAAGATTTTTGAAGTAGGTGGGTGCGTTACGGCGGATAGTTTGAGTTAATGGATTAATCTTAAATTGTCTTGCCGCCTAACGCACCCTACTATCTAAATCAAGAGACCTAAAGCTGTGAACAAAACAATGCTCATCTTGTCAGGAATCGGAAATAGTAAAGTGGTGCGTTACGGCGGATAGTTTGAGTGAATGGGTTAATCTCAAATTATTTGACCGCTTAACGCACCCTACTGGCTGCGTAACGCACCAAAACCCTATTTAACGTTTTAACCGAATGTACCGATGTGGATTACCAATAGAATAATTCTCAACTCCATGTATTGCTCCATACCAGTTAGATTCAGATAAATGAACCCGTCCATTTTCAACTTTCTCCACAATAGCAACATGATTCTGTCCATTGAGATAATATTGTGCAACATCACCAATTCGAGGAAGTTCTCCAGAGTTTAATATCCGTGCGCCATTTTTTAACACTTGACCCCATTGACTAGCATCCCGATCTCCTGGAGGTAGCAAAATGTCTTTAGGATTAAAACCAAGTTCTTTTAATCGTCCATAGGCGTACCATGTGCAATTCCCTTGTTTTCCATAATTGTTTGTACCTAACAGAGTTGAGCCAAAACCTGTTGCGGCAAAGTAATTACCACTAACTCCATAAAACTGAGGCCGATCTTTGAAGTATTGCACGCTTTGTGTTGTCAAAATCGGGTTAAGATTGCTGCTATTATTGCCCGTGCTTATTGTCAAATTGCTTTCACTCACATAGTAAGCAGCCACATAACCAATTTCACCATCAACCTTCACCTTATACCAATCAGTTCGATTACCGGGATAGTAAGCACCACCAGATACCTTGTCCAGAATAGTGAGATCACTGCCTTTGGAAAGTTTTCCTAAAATTGATGCACCCACTTTAGGATTACTCCGGAAATTTAAACGAACGCCACCGACATTGCTATTAACGTATCCAGGCGTGGTACTTGTTCCAGTGTCAGGAGAAGACGTGACATCAACATAGTAACCCGCCACATAGCCGGTCTGACCGTTGACCTTAATCTGATACCAATCATTACGAGAAGCACCACTGGGGGTTGTGTATGTACCTCCTGTCACAGAGTTCAAAATGGTGAATGATGTGCCTTTCGGGAGAGAATTCAAGACTGTTGCGCCAACATAAGAACTCTTCCGGAAATTCAAAGGTAATGAACCGACTTTAGAGTTGACAACGCCTGAATCGGTCGGTGTCTCTTCAATAGGGGTGGCGGTAATATCCAGTGAAATATTAGGCCCCGTTTTTGTACTTTGAGTAGGGTTAGTTTGAGGAGTAACGGTCGAAGCAGTCCCCGTTCCTTGTTGGGAGGCTTGAGAATCCAAAGTATCATTAGGATTCTTGTAAAACTTCTCAAACATTTGCTTGAGGAAGTTCATCCAGAGAGGACTGAGTGAAGTCTTAAAAGCATTCAGGAATTTAGACTGAGCAACTTGTTTGACTTGGTTGGGATCAGGCTGTAGAGTAGGCTCGGATTGAGCATTCGGAGCATCTCCCGGTATATAAATCACCTGACCAACAGGTAAGAATTTCGCTTCTACACTGGTAAATGGTGTTGTTCCGGCAGCATCTTTAGTGATTTCTGTCCAGCGACTCCCATCCCCTAACTCGCGTTCTGCAATTGTCCAAAGGGTCTCACCATCTTTCAGTTTATAACTGTAACGCACTGCCCGTTCCATCGGGGTAACTTTCCCTTCCCCACTCCAAGTAGTGGGAACAACTTGTAACTCAGGCTCATACTCCTCTGGTTGAGTTGCTTTTGCTAAATGAATCGCAGCAGCCATATTTAATAAACCAGTTCCCGTTTCCACATCGGGGTTAGCATCCTTGAGATCAGTAGCAGTCGATTTGAGAATATCAATCACTTGACGATAACTTAACTCAGGATTGGCAGCCCACACTTGAGACGCTGCACCCGTGACTTGTGCGGTGGCCACAGAAGTCCCCTGCATAGCCTCAACGCCATCACCAACGGTGGACATAATGGGGTCTTCTAATATGCCACCATTGGCTACAATATCTAAACCATTGCCATAACTGGAATAGTCTGCCCGGTCAAACCCTTTCCAAGCAGAAGTCTCACCATTAATTTGTTCTGCTGCACCAACAGTGATGATATTATCAAACCGTTCCGAGGCTTGACCTAAAGCAGACATCACCGCACCATCATTCCCCGCAGCAACACTGACCACAACATTATTCTGACGGGCATATTCTAAGGCCGCCATTTCCATGGGAGTAAACTCATATCGCGTGGTCACATTCCCCTCAGCATCAATTTGAGTTAAGTCCATACTCAAATTAACCACCGCATTGGGTTGCTCAGACTCCCGTGCCGCATCGACAAACTCAACCAAAGATTCCGCCCATTGTCCCGATCCTACAGCACGACCGACCCACAGAGGGGCATCATCGTTAATCCCATCTGTACCAATGCCATTATCTTGTTCAGCAGCAATCACACCTAAAACGTGCGTGCCGTGTTCATTTCCTTCCCCATCACTGAGTAAGGGATTATCGTCTCCATCGACGCGATCTTTCCCTAATGTAATCTTGTCGTAGTCTAAATCGGGATTCTCGCCATTAAATCCGGTATCAATGACACCGACTAAGGGTTGTTGAGACGACTCTACATCGGGAATAGTCTTCTCGGATGCTGTCTCATCTACATATTGTTCGGCATAGTTGACCAACGCTTGGCCCAAGTCTCCCTCACGCCAGTCTTCTCCCTTGATTAAATCCTCCATTAAGGGGGCCTCTCCTTCTGCTCCCCGGACTTGGAAGATTAAATCGTTGTAGTCTTGGTCATACCAATTATGACCCGCTTGTACGTCCTCCATGACGAAAGTGTTGCCGTCTCCGGTGACATCGGCAATTTGTCCGAAGTGTAAGGTATCATCGGGGTTGGTTGTTCCTAGGGAGAATAAGGGGGCTTTTGAACCGTCAATGGCAGGGTTTTCAATGACTTGATCTACTGTGCCATCGGGGACTAACATAACCGCAAATTTGTCTCCTGGACGCATAGAGACGGTTTTCACTCCTTGGTAGTCGCCGGAGTTCCAATTTTTACTTTCCCCTAAACTCCCTTCAAATTTTGCCCCCTCGGTTTTGTCGCTAATGACAATATGACCCAGTTCTGAGTCACTGGCCGCACGGATGGCGGCTTCTTGGATGAATTCTTCTGAACCCGCTTCAAATTCATCCATTCCTTCTAAACTGAAGATGCCCACTTCTCCTTGGAATTTCCCGCCATCAAAGAGGAAGTCGATGCCGACTTCTCCGCTTATTCCAACGGTGAATTCTCCGGCATCCGCTTGGAACAGATCGGCTGAAAAATCAGGGGGGTCTATTTCTATTTGAGGATCACTGAGGATGCTTACTGCTCCGGACTCCTCTGCGGGGGAGTTGGGTTGATCATCGAGGGTGGGGGGGTCGAGGTCTGTTGGAATGTCTGGTGCGTCGGGACCGCCACCATCATCTACATCGATTAACCCACTGGGGGTGAGGATGGGTTCGAGGATGAAGGATTGGATTTGGTTCTGGGGTTCGGGTTTGGCTTTAGATGCACGTTTGCGGAAGTTAAACATAATGTGATGTCCCCTGTAGGATGACACTTCAACGGAGAGGTGATTCTTTCCCTCTCACATGGTTCTCTGTTTTAATTTGGGATTTTTACGCAATCCCGCTTAAATTGTTACAAAAATACACATTTGGTTTAGGTGTAGATTCTTTTGAAGGATTGCGATTCTTCCTCTAACTCCAACTTAGTGCAATTTCCAAACATGGAGCATAAAGAGTTTGTATGGTTTTTGCCTCAGTTTTTTAAAGATTGGATGAAGTGTTGGGGATGTACTTGACAAAAATAATTTTATGGTGTATAATAAAAGGCTTTTATAGGGTTTTGGTGCGTTACGCTGTCGCTATTTGGCTTTTATAGGGTTTTGGTGCGTTACGCTGTCGCTATTTGGCTTTTATAGGGTTTTGGTGCGTTACGC
>NZ_JAQMSD010000067.1 GCF_028330525.1 Spirulina sp. CS-785/01 | reverse complement strand
GTTTTTTGGACAGGCTCGTACTTTGTGGCTAGTTGCGGAGGGGTGACAATTGAGACATTAAAACAGTATGTCGAGAATCAAACTGCCCCCTGATTCATCCCATCGCCGGAGGCGAGGGTCTTCTCAGGGTTAAAGATAAATTTTTGGAATCCACGCGATTTTAATCTGTGGAGAGTTCAACCTATAGGAATTCAAGTTTAATCCTCCGTCGGGAAGGCTTTCGGGAATACTTGCAATGTTTTTAATGTTCCCTGACGTTGGACTTCCACTTCTAATTTCTCCCCAATACGACTCATTTCCACTTGTTGCTGGACTTCGATCGCGCTTTTCACCGGAACACCCCCCACCGTGACAATAATATCCCCCGCTTGAAACCCGGCATCTTGGGCAGGAGAAGCCGTAATGACTCCCATGATCACTACCCCTTGGTTGGCAGTGATTTCAAAGGAATATTGACCACTCTGATTAATCTCTTTCCGTCGATCTTCAGTTAACGTAACCATCTGAATGCCTAAATAGGGATGTTCGGCCCGGCCCTTGGTAAACAGTTGATTAGAAATGCGTTTGGCGGTTTCAATGGGAATGGCAAACCCTAACCCCTGAGCATCGGCCCGAATGGCCGTATTAATTCCCACCACTTCTCCTCGCGCATTGAGTAAGGGTCCCCCAGAATTGCCAGGATTAATGGCCGCATCGGTTTGAATAAAGCGCACCCGCTTATCCGGGACTCCCACTTGACTACTCGAACGGTCTAAAGCACTAATAATCCCCACTGTCACTGTATTATCTAAACCGAGGGGATTGCCAATAGCGATCGCCCATTCCCCTGGAGTCAACGTTTCCGAACTCCCCAACTGAACCGTCGGTAAATTATCCGCTTCAATTTTAATCACCGCAATATCTGTCACCGAGTCTCGGCCTAACACCTGTCCAGGTAACACCCGTCCATCCTTGAGGGTAACTTTCACCGTCTCGGCCCCTTCCACCACATGAGCATTGGTCACTAAACGACCATCAGAACTGAGAATAAACCCTGAACCCGTCCCCCGTTGCACTCGTTCCTGGGGAAAGGGCATTTCCTCCCCGAAAAAGCGACGAAAAAAAGGTTGATCAAACGAATCAGGAGACGGTTGACGAACAGAACGGGCCGCATCAATGCGGACAACCGCCGGCCCCACCTTCTGCACCGCATTGGCAATAAAATTCAGATTCCCTGTGGCCGGACTGGTGGGAGGGTCAATGGGAATGGACGGCAAGGCTGCTGGAACAACTTGGGGAGAAGGGGTTGAGGGTTCAGGCGACTGGGCAAAGTGGCGATGACCCCAAAATCCTGTGCCTCCACCAACAACCAACAAGCTAATATAAATACTTAATTGCTTTAGTGGGATAACCATTACTCTACAGGATGACAGATCGAACGTGACTGAGATATCTTTCACTCTAGCAATTTTCTCTCCTCCCGATTCAATTCTTTAGACGAGAATTGTTTTTTCTGGGTGACGGGAGAAAAATTTCCCGTAAGCTGAGGGGCTATTCTGCGAGTAGGAGAGAAAATGAGGCTATGATGCCGCGAAACCCAAGGTTTTCTCCCGTCTTGCACCTTGAGGGGAATTTTCTGCAAAATTTTATTGGTAAAATAGTACGAGAGTTCTACAATAGGGAGGGAAGCATTCGACTTCCAGAGGTGTTTTTTAAGGATTTAACCATTACAATTATGGAACCGTTAACCGCCGCCCAACAAGAGCTTTATGATTGGTTAGTTGAGTATATTCGCACGGCTCAACACGCTCCTTCGATTCGCCAGATGATGAAAGCGATGAATTTGCGTTCTCCAGCCCCCATTCAAAGTCGTCTGGAACGGTTGCGTACAAAGGGATATATTAGTTGGACTGAGGGGAAAGCGCGGACTTTGCGCATTCTCTATCCCCCCAGTCGTCAGGGTGTTCCAGTTCATGGCGCGATCGCAGCCGGGGGGTTAGTCGAACCCTTCACCGATATTCAAGAAGAACTCGACTTATCCACCCTCTGTCAACAACCCGACTATTTTGCCTTACGAGTCACTGGGGATAGTATGATCGAAGACCTGATTATGGAAGGGGATTTTGTAATCATGCAGAAACCCCCAGCCAACGAAACCCCCAAAGACGGCACAATTGTAGCGGCCCGAGTCGATGGTTCAGGAACAACCCTGAAACGCTACTATCAAGACGAGGAAAAAATCCTCCTCAAACCCTCCAATTCCCGTTACAACCCCATCGAAGCAAAGGCCAGTCAAGTGGAAGTGCAAGGGGTTTTGGTGGGGGTGTGGCGGGGATATAATGCTCGCCAACATCTCCGTCAGGCCAGCAATAATCTCCCTAGTACAACATTAGGGGCAGTTTAACCCACTTTTCCAAGGGGCGGGCTTTGAACTTCGTTTTTCCGTCAAAGAAACGACAAAAGGCAAACTCAGTCAGGCCGTCGAACGCCCTATCAACGCCGATAAAATGCACTTGATTCCTATAAAATCAAGGGATTGCAGATTTTTGACATAGGGGCAATTTCTAAATTGCCCCTACAGTTCAGTTTTAATCATCATTAACCGAATTTCAGAGCAAAACCAAGAAGCGAATTAACCCAAACCCCCCTCCCTTCTCAACCCTCACAGATCAACCAGCAACTACTCCCGCTTATTTCCCACTTCTCGTTCCACCAACCAGTATCCCACCGCCAACCCCAGAAAACTGGCCGTTAAATCAATCCAACTATAAGTCCGACTAGGGGAAAAAGACTGGAGAAACTCATCTACAACCGTGATCAGAGCAAAAATAACCGGAAACAACGGCAAACGATAGCCAAAACAAGGAATTTTGCGCTGTCTTAGCACTCGATGTCCCAAATAAGTGGCAATTAAATAAAGAACCACATGGCCTATCACATCATAATGAGGAATACGATTCAAATACTCTGGTAATGTTTGCTGATAGGCAGAAAACCCAATAAAAATTAACGTGGCCGCATATAAAAGGGCAATTAGTCGCCATCCCCAAGAAATTGTATTTGGTTGACTCATATCTTCGGTATGCAAAGGAACAAAGACTCAGACAGTCTCCTATTTCTTCTGCTTCTTCAACGCTCCTCGGATTAATTCCGCAATCTGATAAGGAGATTTAGCCACCGGAATTTTTGCTTTTTTACAAACCGCGATTTTTTCCGATGCGAGACTGGTATGGGGAAACGGTTCAGAAATTTGTGAAGCAATCAAAGTGGCCGAGTCTTGGGGGATTGAATTCACCGGAATTTCTTGTCCGGCAATATAGGCCACAACGGGTTTAGAATAATTCTTGGGAATCGCTTGGGCTGCCGCATCATTGCCAATGGCACTTTGTTCAAGGAGGACAATGGCCTCCGTTTCCCCATCCTGCGCTAATGCCTCATACCAGTCCGCAAAATTTGCCCCAATCATATCACTGGTTCCCCAATGAACCACCATAGACTGGCCAATTCCGGCTTGGGTTAAAATCGTCGCCACTTCATCGGTTAAATAAGAATCAGTCCGGCTAAGAATCGCCACATTACCGGGTTTATACCCTTGAGGGTTCATCATTCCCAATAAGACTTTTCCGGGGATTAAAACTCCTGAACTGCCTCCGCCTAAAATGAGAATATCTTGATTGTGGGTTTTATTGAGGAGTTGCATTACATCCAAGGGGGGAACCCCGGCTGGAATAATAATTAATTGTTGGATTCCGGCGGCGATCGCTTCTAAGGCTGCATCTAAAATGAGATCAGGGGCGACAAAAATTAAACTGGTGTCAATCTCCCCAACTTCTGAAATTGCTTGTTCAACGAGATCAAACACGGGAATGTCATGGAGGGTGGTCCCACCTTGGCCAACACTCACCCCGGCCACAATATGGGTCCCATAGTCTTTCATTTTCCCTGTCGCATAATTGCCCAACGGTTCAGTAATCCCCTGAATTAAAATTTTGCTTTTCGGTGTCCAAGTAAACATGGTTTTTGGTAATGGGTAATGGGTAATGGGTGATTAAATCAATTATCCGTTATCCACGGAAAGTTCAACCAACAACAAACCACAAAGAACAAAAATCACTTTGCCCAAATGAGGGTTTGTGTAATGGCCTCGTCTAAGTTGGCGGTACAGTAAATAGAATCTTGGTTAAGAGAGGGGGGGAGATCAGATAATAACGCCTCGCAACAACGAAAGACTAACGCTGGAGGCTTTTGGGGAAGGGTTGAGGTAGAATTGCGGGAAGACTGGGAGCGGCCTTGACGACGGGTGGCAACCGCTGTGGGACGCTCTACTCGGTCTTCTCCCGCTTCTTGATCTTCAAAGGCAAAGAAACGGGAAATGATCTCTAGTAGCACCTCTTGAAACGGTTCAACTCCTAAAAGGTGCAAGAGGACAACTTTGATCTGAGTATCGCTTAATAGCTCATTAAAGGCTTGTTCAAGCTGAGTTTTGAGTTCTGCATCAGAAAACCAGATTCCGCCGCTTTCTGAGCCAATAACTAGGCAATTGCGAGGTTTCGCCCCTTGTTGAGAGAGTAAATCCCAAATGGTCGCAGATAGACTGGTGCTATTAGAGAGTAAGCCGATTTTGCCCTTAGAATGATTCCAGTTGAGCCATTCGGGTTGGGGAGAAAAGGGAACAGTGGGCATTGGGGGACTATAGCCATTAAACTGGGTCACTAAGTCAGGATGACGGACTAAAGCCCGATTATTTAAGGCGATTTTCCCATCCAGTGCCATCACATTACCATTTTCATCAATGCCCAAGGGATTAATCTCAATGCTATCTAAATCCCGCATCAGGAACAGAGCATACATTTTTTCGACAATATTGCTGATAGTGCGGATCATTTCCCCTTCGAGACCCATTTGAATGGCTAACCGTCGGGCATAGAAGGGGGAAAAGTCCCCATCAATGACAACGGTGTGCATACTGTCTAACAAGTCTTCCACTTGAATCCCTCCTTGAGCCGACCCTAACAAGATGGGATGATTCAGTTGATAGTCGAGAACGATCGCCAAAAAAATTTCTCGTTGGACTTGGTAGCGGGCTTCTGCGAGGAGGAGTTGGGGATATTCCCCGGAAATGGGTAAATTGAGGATGGTTTGTGCCGCCGCGATCGCATCAATGGTATTCTCGACAAAGCGAATGCCGCCAGCCTTAGCCCGACCTCCCGACCGAACTTGAGATTTTAACACGATGGGATAAGAGACGTGCAATTGCTTGATTTCCCGTGAATCAGCAATTTTCTGGGCTGGCAAGACAGGAATTCCCACTTCTCGAAATAGTTCTTTAGCTTGATACTCTAATAAATCCATTTTTTATAGTTTTCTCACGCGCTTTAATTGTTGCTATGATTCCCTGTGAAAGGGGATATCTATTTTGCCTCAATTCTATTGAAATGATCTTGAATGCTTTATTTTTGCAAGTCCCAGTCGATACGCCTGTTGATACGCCGGAAGGATAGGACACTTGCTCCTTGTATTGCGGGCATACCGGAGGATTGCGTCCTAGAGAAGGTCAACACCTGCTTGTCCTTATGCTTGTCCTTATGGCTGATCTTTTGCTCCAGAAAGCAAAATCCATCTAGACTAACATTACTACCACGCTTATTGCTGTTGTTGCTGTGATCATGGAAACATCGACGTATTCAGTCGATTTAACAACTCTAGAGACGGTTCTCCAACAACGTCTCCAAGCCGAATTAGGAGAGGTTGCTCCCCTACAGGTTAATTGTTATGTCAAGCAAGATACCCTCTACGTGGTGGTGGAGCATCCTGTTCCTAAGTTAGCCCATCCCAGTCGGGCGTTTCGCCGCATTACGGAGGTGTTTCGCGCTGAGGGGATTGAGCAGCAGTACCGAGGCTTAATTTATCTCAAGGTGCAGGGGATGAGCCAACCCTATGGGTTTCATACGTATAAACCGACTCCTCCCCCGTCGCAGGAGGAGGACTTGTCGGCAGAGAAGGGGGGGCAATTGGCCCCGGTGCAACCCCCGGAACAAACGGCACCTCCTGCGTTACCAGAAGCGGAGCGAGAGGAGTCTGAGCCGGACGTAGAGCGCGAGGAGTCTGAGCCGGACGTAGAGCGCGACTGGGCTTTTGTGCCGGATGCCTTTGCGGGGCCGGATGCAGATCATGGGCCGTGGGTATATGGGGAAAAAGACCCGGAAACCTCTCACTCTCGCTTTTTTCTCAATCAAAAAATTGGTCTTTCTTTACTGTTGGCCGGGGTGGTGGTGGCCATTATTGTGGGGATTGTGATTTTTGTGAAAACCTTTTCAGTGTTGACGCGGCCTTGTGTGTTGCGCTCCTGTGAATCGTTGGATGTGGCCGAGGAGTTGGCCACGGAGGCGGTGGAGACGGTGGAAATGCCGACGACGGGCCGGGCCATTCTCCAGGCCCAAGAGCAATTAGAACGTGCGATCGCGCTATTAGAGGCCATTCCCCAAATCTCAGGCCGCTACGAGGAAGCCCAAGATTTATTAGCCAACTATCAAAAGGATGCAGAGGAGTTAGATCGGTTAGTGGAGGGGTTAAAGTCCGCCTCCAAAGCCGCCAATTTAAGCCAAAATCCCCCCCTTCCCGTAGAGCAGTGGGAGGAGTCGGCGGAAAACTGGCAAGGGGCAATTAACCAACTCGAAACCCTCCCTCCCGAAAGTGAATTTTATCGCTATGCTCGCCAAAAAATCCGGGAATATCGCCGCAATTTGCGGATGATTGAGCAGCGCAAAGCTCAAGAAGAAGAAGCGAAAACTAACTTAGCAGGGGGCCAAGAAGCAGCCAAAATGGCCCAAGTCCGCCAAAACATCGCCCAATCCCTCGCCGACTTACAATTGGCCTACGCCACCTGGCAAACGGCGGTAAACCGTTTAGAGGACATTCCCCCCAATACCACTGCCTATGAAGCGGCCCAAGAAGAATTAGAGCAGTATCGCCCCAAATTAGAAGACTCCCTCGAATTAAAAAATCGGGAAGTTTTCGCCCAAGATGCCTATAACCAAGCCTTGCGCATGGCCGACTTAGCCGCAGCCGCAGAAAAGCGCAATCAATGGACCGAGGCCACTCAACGCTGGCGAGATGCCCTGAATTTCCTGCAACAAATCCCCGCCAATACCCTTTATACGGCAAAAATTCAGCCGTTAATGGAGGAGTATTCCCAAGCCCTCACCCAAGCCCAATCGCGCTTACAAGAGTCCTTACAAGTCCGTCAGGCCCGACAGGAGTTAGAGGATGTGTGTAGTGGGTCTATCCGTATTTGTGTCTATTCGGTGACGGAGCAATTATTATCGGTTCGTTTAACCCCTAGTTATATCGAAAAAGTCCGACAAACGGCGCGTCAAGCCCAGAGTGAGAATAATTTGGAGGGACAAGTGGATATTTTAGACCATGTTTTTGCTTTGGAACAAGCATTAATTCGAGTCAGCGATCGCACGGGAATCCCCCTAGAAATCTACACCCAAGATAATATCCTAGCCAAACGCCATCAACCTTAATTCACTGTTCAAAACTTTGCCTTGGGTTTTAACCCAAGGCAAATATAGCGTTTTCATCAGAGTTGTAAACTGACTGGTTTGGCAAAGGAAACAGGGAACTCCGGAACAGGGATAGGAGTTTTAGAGTTTTTTATTACTTTTTGATTTATGACAAATCATTTATTTTTGCTATAGTTTAAACCCGTTAAAAACCGGTTAAGTGACCCAAATTTAGCATTCAGGGGTAAGGAAGTTAACACATTTTACCATTCTTCAAACAAACTGAAGTCTCTGGTCATCAAAAAATTTGCAGAACTTTATTTAAATAACTTAACGCCATTTCCCCTCTAATTCAGTCAAACTAGAAATAGAAAAAAATGATTAAACCTTGTGAAGCAAACGGAGGAGGAGAGAGAGTATGGAAGCCCGTGAATTAATTAATCGTTACAATGCCGGAGAACGGGACTTTAAAGGGGTTAACCTCATGGGAGCAAACTTAGAGCGAGCGAAACTCCCTGGGATCAATCTTTCCGATGCTTATTTAGGAGCAGTCAACCTCAGTCGGGCCAACCTCAAAGGGGCAAATTTAACTAGAACGTACCTCTTTCGCGCCGACTTAAATTGTGCTAAAGTCCATGAAGCCAGCCTAACCCAAGCCGACTTAACCAAGGCCAATCTACAAGGGGCGTATTTTGTCAAGTCTATTTTAAAAGATGCCAAACTCAGTGGGGCGCGACTGAATCATGTTAATTTACGTCAAGCCAACTTAACAGGAGTTAATCTCTGTGGGGCGAATTTACAGGGCATTAATTTCCGGTCTGCCAATTTAAAAGATGTTAACTTGAGTTGGGCTAACTTATCCGGGGCTAGACTCAGTGGGGCAAATTTCCAAGGGGCGACGCTGAATGGGGTAAAATTGAGCGGGGCTTATATGAATGGGGTTGATCTCCACGGAGTTGACTTAGATGGAGTTAATCTCAGTAATGCCAAGATTAGTGGGGCCAATTTAAGCGAAACCAACTTATCTGTTGCCAACCTCAGTGATACCCAGTTGCGGACAGTATTTATGTCGAGAGCGAATTTACACGCGGCCAATTTACAAGGGGCTAATCTCTTGCGGGCAGGCTTATGTGAGATAGATTTCAGTAAGGCTGATTTAACAGAAGCAAGACTGGAAAAGGCTGATTTAACGGGTGCGAATCTCAATAAAGCCTGTTTAGTGGACACGAATCTTCGTCAGGCCAGTTTACGGAATGCTTATCTGTGGGGAGCGACGTTGCAAAATGTTGATTTCGCGGACACTAATTTATCTGGGGCTAATTTCCGGGGGGCCCATTGGGCAGAAGTGGACTGGCAATTGGCGATTCTAGAGGAAGCAACATTACCGGAGGGGGTGAGATAGTGGATAGGCCCTCACCCCCCAACCCCCTCTTCCCACTTTGGGCGAGGGGGAGCCGGTTCTTCTGAAATTATCCATTAATTCTCGATTCTGTCTCTTGATAGATGGAGAGGGGGGTGAGTTTTTTTAAACTTATCTTTATACTTGCAGGGCTGTGGGGAAACTTAAAGTTTCCCTTACTTGTGTTGCCAAATTTTTTGGCGATATCAGAATGATAAGTAAAACTATGAGTTGTGATTACCGTTTTAAGAGCGTCTAAACTTCTGTTTTACGTCTAAACCGAGTATTTTAGACAATAGTGAGACCTGAAACTGTTATTCTTAGACTTAACCCGATCACCTGATCCGATTGTCGAGCAATTGATTCTATTGCACCTATTAAGGAGTCCTTTATGCTGCAATTCTTTAGCCAGACTATCTGGCTGATTCCCTGCTACGCTTTAATTGGCGCGATTTTCGCCATTCCTTGGTCCCCTGGGCTAATTCGTCGCACTGGCCCGCGACCATCCGGTTATATTAACATTCTGATGACCTTTGTGGCCTTGGTTCACAGCATCTTTGCATTGGTGGAGGTGCGGCAAACCGGGACCCAGTTTTTTAGTTTTAACTGGCTGGATGCGGCCAGTTTACAAATTAATTTTGAGATGATTGCCTCTCCAGTGACAGTGGGGGCATTAATCCTGATTGCGGGGTTAAACTTTCTGGCCCAAATTTACGCAGTGGGCTATTTAGAGATGGACTGGGGGTGGGCGAGATTTTATTCCCTCATGGCCTTGTTTGAAGCGGGGATGTGTGCGTTAGTCCTCTGTAACTCCCTGTTTTTCAGTTATGTGATCTTGGAAATTCTCACCTTGGGGACCTATTTGTTAATTGGCTTTTGGTTTAACCAGTCCCTAGTGGTGACGGGGGCCAGAGATGCCTTTCTCACCAAACGGGTGGGAGATTTAATTCTGTTAATGGGGGTGGTGGCCTTACTGCCCCTAGCAAAAACTTGGAATTTTCAAGAGTTGGCCATTTGGGCAAATACAGTGGAATTAGACCCCCGTTTGGCGACTTTACTGACGTTGGCCTTAATTGCGGGGCCCCTGGCCAAATGCGCCCAATTCCCTCTCCACCTGTGGCTGGATGAGGCCATGGAGGGGCCAATGCCTGCGACAATTTTACGGAATACGGTGGTTGTTTCAACGGGGGCCTGGGTGTTAATTCGCCTTGAACCTGTGATCGCCCTGTCTTCTTTTACAATTAATACTGCATTGTGGATTGGGGGAGTGACGGCTGTGGGGGCTTCCTTGATTGCGATCGCGCAAATTGATATCAAACGCATCCTCTCCTACTCCACCAGTGCCTTCATGGGCTTAATCTTCATTACAGTAGGCATTGGAGAACCCCAAATCGCCTTTTCCCTGTTATTAACCTATGCCGTGGCCATGGCCTTAATTATCATGAGTCTCGGCGGCATTATCCTCAACAATATTAGTCAAGATGTCACCCAATATGGGGCATTATGGTCCCGTCGTCCCGTGTCTGCCCTGTGTTTCTTAGTGGGAGTGGGGTCCCTAGTTGCCTTACCCCCCTTGGGAGACTTCTGGGGACTAGCGGAACTGTCTAACACCCTCAATGGGCCATTTTTGGGGATATTATTGTTAGTCAATGGAGCAATAGCTTTTAGCATGGCCAGAGTTTGGGGGTTAATGTTCACCGGGGACCCCACCCCCATGACTCAACGGTCTCCCGAAGGACTCTGGGCCCTAGTCCTCCCCATGACGGGACTCGCAGGAATTGCCCTACACTTACCCTTAATTCTCTCCCAATTAAACCTCCTCCCCGAATTCCCCCTTCTCACCGAAACCCCCGTCTTACTGCTGACTGCATCAACTCTTATTGGAGGAAGTGCCGGCTTAGTCATTTATTGGAATCGTAACCGCAAAGGGGCAGTCACACTGGGATCACAAGCCCTGCAAGACTTTTTTGCCTACGACTTTTACACCGCCAAACTGTACAAACTCACCATTGTCTTCGCCGTTGATATTATCTCCCAAATTATCTACTGGATAGATCGGTTTATCGTCGATGGAGTGGTGAATTTAGTGGGACTCATTACCGTCTTTAGTGGGCAAACCATCCGCTATAACACCTCTGGACAAACCCAATTTTACGTCCTCTCCATCATCTTAGGCATTGCCCTGTTAGGGATTACCCTCTGTTATCCCTTCTTCGACCAATTGAACTTTGTTTTGAACTAGACGCAGCATAAAACCCTATGTTAACCACACTGTTACTGCTACCCCTCATTGGTGCATTAATTGTCGCTGTCCTCCCTGCGGGGTGGACTGCGGGCAGAATTCGCCAAGTGACAGGCAGTTTTGCCCTCCTCTCCTTTCTCTGGTCCATTTATCTACTGACTCAATTTGACCTCAGTAATGGGGGATTTCAGTTTACGGAATACCTGGCTTGGGCTGAACCCATTGGTCTGAGTTACAGTTTAGGGGTGGATGGCCTCTCCCTCCCCCTCTTGGTGTTGAGTGCCTTACTCACTTGGATTGCCGTTTATACCACAGGTAAAAATGTAGAACGGCCCCGCCTTTATTACGCTTTATTTTTGTTGGTGAATAGCGGGGTGGCCGGGGCGTTGATGGCTAATAACCTGTTATTATTTGTGCTGTTCTACGAACTAGAGTTAATTCCCTTTTATCTCTTGATTGGCATTTGGGGGGGACAAAAGCGGGGATATGCCTCTACGAAGTTTCTCCTCTATACTGCCGTTTCCGGGTTGTTGGTGTTGGCGGCCTTTTTGGGGATGACTTTCTTGAGTGAGTCTAATACCTTTGATTACAATACCATCACCACTGAAGGACTTAACCTGAGAACCCAGTTAATTTTACTCTCCTTCTTGTTAGTCGGGTTTGGCATTAAAATTCCCCTAGTTCCCCTGCATACGTGGATGCCCGATGCTTATGTGGAAGCATCCCCCGCAACAGCGATTTTATTAGGGGGAATTTTGGCAAAATTGGGGACCTATGGGTTAGTCCGGTTTGGGTTACAGTTATTTTCCGACACTTGGAACTTAGTGGCCCCTGGACTGGCGGTGATTGGGACGGTTAGTGTAATCTATGGGGCATTAAGCGCGATCGCGCAAAAAGATATCAAACGCATGGTCGCCTACAGTTCCATCGGCCACATGGGCTATATTCTCGTCGCAGCCGCCGCAGGAACGGATTTAAGCGTATTAGGATCAGTGGCCCAAATGATCAGTCATGGTCTTATTTTAGCCCTGCTCTTTTTCTTAGTGGGCATTGTGGAACAGAAAGCCGGAACACGAGATTTAAACGTCCTCAATGGCTTAATGAACCCCATCCGCGGCCTGCCTCTCACTAGCGCGTTACTCATTGCTGCGGGGATGGCCAGTGCAGGTATTCCGGGGTTAGTGGGGTTTGCAGCAGAATTTATTGTCTTTCAAGGCAGTTTTGCCACCTTCCCCATCCCCACTCTCATCTGTATTATTGCCTCTGGGTTAACGGCGGTTTATTTCGTGATTCTGCTCAACCGCACTTGTTTTGGCAAATTAGATAATGAGCGTGCCTATTATCCCACGGTGAACTGGGGTGAACGGACTCCCGCGCTCATTTTAGCGGGGATCATTTTCTTCCTCGGGTTACAACCTAACTGGTTAGTCCGTTGGATACAACCCACTACTGATCAGTTGGTGGCACACCTCACCCCAGTGCAAACGGAACAAGTCGCGGTAGTCAGTCAACCTAAGGCAGAGGGCAGAGGGCAGATGGCAGAAGGAAGACTGAACATTCCCCCCCTAACCGGAAAGTCTAAGAAACCGGGTTTCTCTCCAAACTAAACATCTCACCCCAACTGAAAATAAGAAACCCGGTTTCTCCTCCTTAACTTTTTCCCCCTAACTTTCTCCCCCTTATTCCACAACTAATAAAACATCAGAAAAAAACTATGGTACAAGCACCCGTTAAACCAACAATTCCTCCCTCCAATCACGAATTTGCCGATATGATTCATCGTTTAGAAGCGGGGGGATCAATGTTACCGGATACCCCGGAAAACTTAATGCAAATTATCGGCATTTATAAAGCCTACGCTGTGCCAATGGACTTCTATTGGCGCGACTTACTGTATATTGCCGAACGAGTCTTTTTAAACCCCGTTCCCTTTTTTAAATACTTTTTACCCCAAGAGTATTTAGATTTACCTAACTCCTATGCCGGAGAAAATGCCGACTTTCGCGTTTGGCAAAAGGGAGAAGCATCAGCACACCCAGAGTTACTCGAATTTATGGACAAAGGGGAAGTAAAAAAGAAAATTCCTAAACTCTTTCACCACCTCTGGCACGATCGCGTTAATATGGAGTTTGCTGAAGCTTGTAAACAGGCTATGCTTTGGCATCAGGGAATGGGGGGTAAATTTAATGATTATCTGGAAAGCGAGGAATATAAAGCCAACGCCGATCGCGCCATTAAAGCCTATTTTAAAAACAATCCTCTCATGTTGGGACTGTATAAATTATTTCCCAATATGTTCTATGAAAAAGTGCGGGAATTGTCCTATTATGCTAACTTAGGACTATTCTGGGAAGTAATGGCCCCGGTGTTTTTTGAAATGAGCGATCGCTATGATGCCGGAGACTTCAAAACTGTCCCTGATGCCATGGATTTCCTCGTCAATGGTATCTTTATCGCCGCAGGCCGTCCCATTTATCATCATGTCTATATTGATGGGGAATGTTACGAAATTATCCCCAAATCGGCAGGGTTTACTTGGCTTTACGAAGCAGCATTACCCTATGTAGAAGCAGTCTTTTATCGTACTGCACCTTTCCGGGGTACAAAGTCCTATAATGCCCAAGCAAAACAAGTCCCCGATGAGCAAAAAGACTTCCATTATGGCATTTTATACGCCGATGTCTTCCCCGTCGGCACAGCAGGTATTCCTCCGACATTATTAATGCAAGATATGCTGCATTTTCTCCCCCCTTATCTTCTCGACTACTATCAAAAATATTGCCGAGGGGAAAGTGATATGTTGATTCAATTAGGGATCACATTCCAGCGTTCCATGTATAATGTAACATCAGCCGTAATACAAGCCTTACGAACTGCTTTACTCTATCCCCTCGATGATCCCAACCCGGAACATTTAAAGAAAAATCGCCAATTTTTCGAGGCACAAATGGATCGCTTTTTACGGCCAGAAGCCCGGTTACGGGATATTCAACGGCAAGACTATCGGTAGTTGATAGTTGATAGGTAAGCATTCAACCATCAGCACTCAGAGAACAGCTTTTGGTAAGCATTCAGCTATCAGCTATCAGCCGTCAGTTTACTTTATGGGTTTAAACGAATGCTTACCTCTATCAACCCGTTTTAACGGGTTTCAGCTATTAGCCTTGGGTTAAAACCCAAGGCATAAGCTGTCCAAGTTCAGGACAAGTCTTGGTCGCTACGGCATCCCAATTTAAATGTATGACAGCTTATAAAGGTAGCATTACCTGAATACTTACCATGGTACAAACAATTCCAGCAAGAGAAATAGACCTCCGTTATCTCATTGATCACTTCGGACTCCAGCGCGTCCGCGACCCCGAATTTTTTCCCGAATGGCAAACCAACTTACCCGCTATAACTGACCTAGAAAAACAACAACTAGACAAAATTAAAGAAGGATATTACAACCTAATCGAATATCCTCCTGTTCTCGAAAACGTCGTCAAACTCTCCATTATTAGCCCCCTCTTATTCATTGCCGACTTTTATTTACCCCCCTTTCACATCAAAACCGAAAAATCCATTCAAATTCAATCCGAATATGACGGAATAACCATTGAAGGTCGAATAGATATTTTACTCCTCAAAGAAAACTTCTGGGCTACCGTCATAGAATCCAAAAACTTCTCCTTCTCCAACGAAGAAGGACTCGCCCAACTCCTCACCTATATGTTAGCTAATCCCAATAATCAAACAATAACTTATGGGTTAGTTACTAATGGGGTAGATTTTCAATTTGTCAAGTTAAAGTGTGAAGAAACCCCAAAATATAGCTTATCTAATAAATTCATTCTCACCAACCAAGGAGAGGACTTTTATCAAGTCTTACAAATTCTCAAAAAATTAAGTTCTTTTGTAGATTAAATAATCATTACAGACAAATCAGCCAGAAAGCCTTCGATTTAACATCGAAGGATGAATGACTGACGGGTCACTTCGTCCGATTCATCTTCCAAATTCCCCCTTCCGACTGCCCAAAGTTGGGAGTTTTTTATAGTTTTGTAAATAATTGCAAATTATTTTCATAAATCTCCAGCAACAGGAAGCCCAAAGCCACCAATAAGGTGAGCGTGAATACCATTGCAGGCTTGAAAGCGTCTTCTGTAAACAGTTCTCAGGCCAACTTTAAACAAAGATATTAATCACTTCCCAAAATTGCTGCAAAAGATTATCATTAAGGTATTGTTTACCCATTAAGAGTCATGGACTGGCGAGTGAACCCCCACAACGACAAACCCAAGCAAAACCTTCACCGAAAAGCCTGGCAGTTTAGTTACTGGGGTGATACAGCAGAACAAGATACGAGTCTCAATCAGATGTTTGAAGTTAACCCCAGTCAGGGAATCTATCCCCTCACAAAAACCCAAGTTGGCCAGAAGGTGTGGTTAGTGGATTTTCAGGGTCAAAACGGGAAAAAACGGTTAGCGAAAATGGGATTATTTCCGGGGCAACAACTGGAAATCATTAGCAGTCGTTCCAGTGGTTCAATGTTAGTGGCCGTCCAAGAGGACCGTATTGGCATTGGGGCAGGGATGGCTGATAAAATCCTCGTCAGTAACGAACCTGTCAATGTTTCTCCCCAAGACTCCGACGACACCAAAACCTATCTGCGAGAATTGCCCGTTGGGTCTATGGGTTGTGTGGTGGGGTATGATCAAGCGAGACGGGGTTATAAAGGCAAACTTTTATCCATGGGACTCACCCCCGGAACACCCTTCAAAGTTGTCCGAGTGGCCCCATTAGGCGACCCCATAGAAATTGAACTACGAGGGTTTCACCTCAGTTTACGCAAATATGAAGCTGATGCCCTGGTGGTTGAACCGTTAGATAGCGAGGAATAAGCAGATGGTAAAACCTATTATTGCCCTCATTGGTAATCCCAACTCTGGGAAAACCACCCTTTTTAATGCGTTAACCGGAACAAACCAACGGACGGGAAACTGGCCGGGGGTGACTGTTGACCGCAAAGAAGGCCAATTTCGCTATGATGGGCAAGAAATCACCGTTGTGGACTTACCTGGAGTTTATTCCCTGGACCTCGAAGACGAGGAAACGGGGATGGATGAACAGATTGCCCGCAATTACCTGCGGTCTGGTGAGGCCGACCTGATTGTTAATATTGTTGATGGCTCAAATTTAGAACGAAATCTTTATTTAACTACGCAGTTAGTAGAGATGCGCGTCCCGATGTTGGTGGCCTTGAATATGATTGACTTGGCCAAAAAACGGGGGACAGAAATTAATTCTAAAATATTGAGCGATCGCTTCGGGTGTCCCGTCATTCCCATTACCGCAGCAACGGGAGACGGCATCCCCGAATTATTACAGCGTATTGGGGAATTAGTGGAAAATATCAGTCATTCCCCGGCCTATGTGGCCTATCCGGCAGTGATTGAAGATGCCTTAGCTGAACTTGCCCCCTATATTAGCGAACATAGCCAAGCCCGTATTGTTGAACCCCGTTGGACGGCGTTAAATTTATTACAGTATGAAGACCGAGTTCCCCCAGACCTAGGGGGAGAAGACTTTCAGAAATTACTGGTTAAACACCGTCACCGCATTCAGCAAGTATTAGGAGAAGATTTAGATATTTTAGTGGCGGATAGTCGGTATGGGTTTATTGAGTCTGTCACCAAGGCCGCAAGTCACAAGGTTGGCCAAGTGAGTAGTAGTACCTCCGAACGGTTAGATCGCATCGTCCTTCACCGTTGGTTCGGGATTCCCATTTTCTTGGGGGTTATGTATTTGCTGTTCCTGTTTACTATTAATGTGAGTGCGGCCTTTATTGACTTTTTCGATATTGCTGCGGGGACAATTTTTGTGGATGGGTTGGGGACTCTCTTAGGCAATATTGGCACACCGGGTTGGTTAATTGCGTTATTAGCAGATGGGGCCGGGGGAGGGATACAAACCGTGGCCACGTTTATTCCGGTGATTGGCTTTATGTTCCTGTTTCTCTCTTTGTTGGAGGATTCGGGGTATATGGCCCGGGCCGCTTTTGTGATGGATCGGTTTATGCGCTTTATTGGCCTGCCAGGGAAGTCTTTTGTGCCGATGTTGGTGGGGTTTGGCTGTAATGTTCCGGCGATTATGGCGACGCGGACGTTGGAAAATTCCCGCGATCGCATCCTCACCATTATGATGAATCCTTTTATGTCCTGTGGGGCCCGACTCCCGGTTTACGCGCTATTTGCGGCGGCCTTCTTCCCGGTGGGGGGACAAAATGTGGTGTTTGGTCTGTATTTTATCGGCATTCTGGCCGCCATTTTTACCGGGTTTGTTATGAAAAATACTCTCTTTCAAGGGGAAGCGAGTCAATTTGTCATGGAATTACCCCCCTATCATGTCCCACGCATTAAAGGGGTTTTCCTGCGGACTTGGGACCGGTTGCAATCGTTTTTAGTGAAAGCGGGAAAAGTGATTGTAATTATGGTCATGGTGTTAGGACTCCTCAATTCTGTTAGTTTTGATGGGACTATTGGCAACCAAGACAGCGAAAACTCGGTTTTGAGTACCACCTCGCAAGCAGTCACCCCGATTTTCCGTCCCATGGGAATTGAACAGGATAATTGGCCGGCCACCGTGGGGGTTTTTACCGGAGTTTTTGCAAAAGAAGCGATGGTGGGGACGTTAGATTCCTTGTATAGTCAACTGGCCCGAGAAAGCGAGGTGGCTGAGGAAACCGAGTTTAGTTTTTGGGGAGGAATGGGAGATGCGATCGCAACTATTCCCGCTAATTTAGCCGATCTCTCCAATCAACTCCTCGATCCCTTGGGAATCAATATTGGCAATACCCAAGATATGGAAGTTGCAGCCAGCGAACAAGAAGTCCAAACCGGAACATTTGGGGCAATGCAACAACGATTTGACGGACAAACGGGAGCATTTGCTTACCTCTTATTCGTCTTATTATACTTCCCCTGCATTGCTGCCACTGCTGCCGTTTACCGAGAAACTAACTTAGGTTGGACTGTCTTTGTTGCCTGTTGGACGACTGGACTGGCCTATATTGTAGCAACCCTCTTTTATCAAATTGCTACCTTCCCCCAACATCCGAGTAGTTCTTTAGGATGGATTATCACCATGTTACTCATTTTAGCGGGAGTGATATTCGGATTAAAACAACTCCGTCCCGTCGAAAATAAGAATGTACTCGCGTCTTAGTGACCACTTAGAAACCGGGTTTCTTATTCCAATTTAGAATAAAACCCAAACCCTGAGACAGAAACCCGGTTTCTCAAAGCTATCTATTACCCAACAAAACCATGATTTTAACGAATCTACAACAATACATAGCCACTCACAAAAAAGTCTCCCTAGAAGACTTATCTAATCACTTCCAATATGATCCAGAAGCCTTACGACCTATGTTGAATCGGCTTATCAAAAAAGGTCGAATTTGTCAACAAAAAAGCGAAAAATGTCACGGTTGTACCCATTGTTCTCCCGAATCCATTGAACTGTATGAATGGATTAATTATCATAACAATCGGGATAGTTTTGAGTGTCGAAATGACAAAAGAAACCCCTGCAATGGAAACTCCCGCAATGGAAATTCCCGTAATTTGAAGTATAGAAGAACGTCAAAACGCAAAAAATAGCGAATAACCAACAACAAATAACCAACAACAAACAACCAACATCTGCTGGTTGACTGACAAAACCTCTGAAAGCCCTATTCTGTCGTAGGTTGGGTTAGCGACAGCGTAACCCAACAGAACTCTTGCTGTTGTTGGGTTTCGTCACCTCAACCCAACCTACTTTTGGATATTTTGTCAGTCAATCAGCCAACATCTGTTACATTAGAGACTTGTATCCTCTGGCGCATCAGAAACCCCCAAAGTAACAGAAATGCCTAACCCTCCCCTTGATATCGTTCTCCTCGTCCTCGACACCCAGAGAAGCGATCGCTTATCCTGTTATGGGTACGACAAACCCACCTCCCCCGCAATAGACGCATTAGCCGCAGAGTCCACCCTATTCCAGCGAGGAGTGGCCGCGGCCCAATGGACCATTCCCTCCCACGGGTCCATGTTTACCGGGGTTTATCCCTCGGAACACCAGATGGTTCAGTCTTACTCCCGACTCCCCGACAGTCTCCCCACCCTAGCAGAACGGTTGCGGGATGGGGGCTATTATACCGCCGCATTTTGTAATAACCCCCTCGTTGGGGTAATTAATAATGGCCTCAGACGGGGATTTTATAGCTTTTTGAACTATAGTGGCCTGTTAAACTCCCATCCCAACCAAGCAGGAATTCCGGCCAATTTAATTGACCGTTATCGGTCTTGGTTTAAGCGGGTTTTAGCGGGGACCCTTTCCAATGTCCAAGATGCCTTTGCCCGCAATGAGATGTTGTTAGAGTTGTCCTTTTCTCCCCTGATGGTCCCCTTGTGGCAAACGGCCTTGAGTTTTAAGGGGAACACGGCCAAGTCTCTCCAAGATGCCGCTAGATTGTTAATTAATCGAGATCAGGCCGAGGAACAACCCATTTTTACCTTTATTAACCTGATGGGGACCCATATGCCCTATCATCCCCCTCGTAAGTACATTGAACGGTTTGCCCCCCATGTCCTGAAAGATAAGCAAGCGAGGGCTTATTTACGGCAGTTTAACAGCGATATTTATGGGTGGTTGGCCCCTCTTGCAGACCCCTTGAATGAACGGCACAAACATACCCTCGATGGGATGTATGATGCAGAAGTGGCGGCCCAGGATGAACAGGTGGGGCGGTTTATTGCCACGTTGCGAGAAGCGGGACGGTTGGAGAATACGCTGTTCATTCTCTGTTCGGACCACGGGGAACATTTAGGGGAAAAACGCCTAGTGGGGCATACCAACGCCATTTATAATGAGTTGGCGCGTGTTCCGTTAATTATTCGAGATGGGTCTGGGGCATTTCCCCAAGGGACTGTCCGGGAGGAGGTGGTTTCGACTCGACAGTTATTCCATACCATTTTAACCGCCGCAGGTTGCGCGACTCCGGCGGAGATGTCGCTGACGTTGGCCTTGTCGGGTGAGGATAATACCCATCCGGTGTTTGCGGAAGCTGTTCCCCCGCAAAATGTCCTCAAGTTGTTGATGCAGCGTCAACCGGAGTTAGTCCAAGAACGATTATGCGATCGCACAACCCTTGCAGTCTGGAACAAGGAATACAAGTTAGTGGCCAAAAATAGTGATCAAGTCATTTTTGATGCTTGCGAACTATACGATATTGTCAATGACCCCAGTGAAACGCTAAATTTACACGATATTCTGCCGGAACAGGTAGATTTGTTGCAAGATTACCTAGAAGCGTTCTACCATAACCAAACCCCGGTTGCCACGGCCTCGGTGACTGCCGATAATTTTAATGATCCTGAAGTCTATCGTCGCTTACAGGATTTAGGTTATTTGGAATAGTTGACAGTTGATAGTTGATAGTTGACAGTTGATAGTGAAGATTAACCCGTTTTAACGGGTTTTCGCTATTAGCCTTGGGTTGAAACCCAAGGTGCAGAAACCAACAAAAAACAACAAACCTATGTATCCCCCAGTTGATCCTATTCTGTTTGAATTTGGCCCCCTTACCGTGCGCTGGTATGGCATTCTGATGATGAGTGCTATTGTCATTGGGTCTTGGGTGGCCAGTCGAGAGGTGAAACGGAAGGGACAAAACCCCGATGACTTATGGGATATGTTGCTTTGGATTATTATTCCGGGGTTTATTGGGGCCCGGTTATATTACGTTTTTATCCAGTCTCCGCGCAATGACCAAGGGATTGGGTATTATTTGTCTAACCCGGAGCAGATTTTACAAATTTGGGGAGGGGGAATTCATATTTTTGGGGGGTTTCTCTTTGGGGGAATTGCCCTTTATTTGTTTACGAGGATCAAAAATTTACCGACGCTGAAATTTTTAGATGCGATCGCGTTAGGATTGCCCTTAGCCCAAGCAATAGGCCGATGGGGAAATTTTATTAATCAAGAGTTATACGGGCCACCCACTACCCTTCCTTGGGGATTAAAAATTGATCCGTCTCGCCGTATTTCTCCCTATAATGATTTAAGTCAATATCCGGAAAGTGTCCGTTTTCACCCTCTCTTTTTATACGAGTCTCTCTGGAATTTTATCGGTTTTTTTCTCATTTTTTGGATTTCCCGTCGTTTTGGGAAACAATTAAAAACGGGGGATATTGTTTTGATGTATTTAATCTGGTATCCGTTTGGCCGCTTTTTTATTGAGTTTTTACGCACTGATTCTTGGTTTTTCCCCGGTACTCCTTTTAATGTGGTTCATATTCTCTGTTTTGGTGCGGTTGCTTTTGGTTCAATTATGCTTTATTTAAGACATAAGTAAACCTTGGGTTGAAACCCAAGGCTAATAGCTGAAACCCGTTAAAAACGGGTTAAATTGCCTTAATTATTTTGCTTTTACATAATTAGGCTTAAAATAAGCCCTAAAGGGCTTACTACGAACTAGAAAAAGCTCTCAAGGTTTTATGAAGGGGAATAGCTGTTTGGCTCGAAAATCTCTCTAAATGGGTATCATCGCCAACCTTATTCAAGTCGAGCGACGGACAAACTCCTTGGGAAGTCCTCGTTAAGATAAAACTAGAGGTCAATCCACTTCATTATTTTATGAATTATTTAATTGCTGTTTTATCTAATCGAACTAAAGCTGAAAATGCCTATAATGCTTTAGCACAGGAAGATTTACCCATGTCGCAAATCGACTTATTAGGGGAAGGGTATGAAAGTGCAGATGAGTTTGGACTCATTCACCCCAACCGACAAGCCTATCGGCGAGCCGTCAAGTTATCCTATTGGTTAGTCCCCTTTGGGTTTGCGGCAGGATATGCGTTTAATTGGTTAACGGGGATTACAATTTTTGACTGGATGAATGCCTTTGGCAATCATATCTTTGGGGGGATTTTAGGTGCGCTGTCTGGACTCCTCGGTGCTGTGTTTGCAGGAGGTGCAGTCGGTTGGACGGTTGGGAGTGGGGACGCATTGGCCTACCGCAACCGTCTCAATGATGGCAAATATGTGCTGATTGCTCAAGGTTCGGATGAACTGCTACAAACCGCAACTCGTGTGTTGCGTGCGTTTGAACCAGAAAATTTGCAAGGTTATGTTGAACCGACGGGATAGTTAGAGATCGCGTTCAATAATGGCAATATCCCATTCTCCTAGTTGACTGGTTTGAAAGGCCACGGAACGACCATCCCCACTAATGGTGGGGTATCGTACTGATCCTGTAAAATTGGCGGTGAGAAGTTGCGATCGCTGCCTGTCTCGGTCATAAATAAAAATATCCGTCCGGCCTCGTTCTGTGGACACATAGGCCAGATAACGACCGTCTGCACTTAAAGCGGGTTGGTCTTGGGAGGAGTCTCGACGGTTTAAATTCGGGAGGGGGACGAGAGTTTGTTGTTGGAGATCATATAAAAAAATATCTCGTCGGCCATTGCGATCGCTAGCAAAGGCCAAATACCGACCATCCCCACTATAAGCCGGAAATTCTTCCGGTCTTTGACTATTTAACCCCCCCGTCGGAATTTGTGGAGACTGGAACACCTGACAACTGGTGAGTCCCCCCAGTATGACCCATAATCCCACCACAGCGAGGAATTGCGCCAGACTGAACTTAATCTTTAATGGTTTTCCCCGAACGGTCATACACCAGAATATCCCATTGGCCATCTCGATTCGCTGCAAAGGTAATCCGTGACCCATCGGCACTAATTTGCGGGTGACGGACTTCTGCTTGTAAATTATCGGTTAAATTGCGATCGATTCCCGTTTCTCGGTCATAAATATAAACCTCCGACTGTCCCAAACGACTGGCCGTATAGACAATATAGCGGCCATCTTCGGAAATCGACGGGTCAGAGGCCGTCATATCTAAGGAGTTGAGTCCGGGGACGGGGAGCAGTTGACGGTTATCGGCATCAAAGAGATAAATATCTTGAGACCCATTGCGATCGGAGACAAAGACAATATACTGGTCGGATACTTGGGGGGAGAGTTCCGACGCAGGACTATTCAACCCCTGACCACTGGTATCGTAGGGGAATTTTAAAAGACGGGGATACCCTTGGCAACCGCCTAAAACGGTGGCCAAGAGTAAGAGGAAGGAAGGGAGGGAGAAACGCATTATTGAGAGGTGCGATCCTGACACTCCACGCCCTAGAAGGACGCGGATTCTTCATTCATAGACCCAACTTGCCCTAGCAGGATTGCTCCAACTAAAGTAGAGGTCGAATCTCCTGAAGCGTTCGGGTTTATAGCCCAAGTTCCCATATGCCCTACGGTACTCAAAAACATTGTAGCATCAAGTCGCCCTAAAAGGGCGAGGCTTTAGACCCATTATTTTTGGTAAAACTCAACAAATGCGTCCAAGGACTCACAAGTCACCGCTTGAGGGAGTAACGTCTCCAAGCGAGACAGTTGTTCAATAGCAGTAATTTTTGCCGCTACAGCGTCCGGAACGTCTCCAAAGCGCACTCTCAAGACTTCCAGAACATTATTCCGAGCAGTTTGTACTGCTCCTTGTTCGCGTCCTTGTTCGAGTCCTTGTTCGAGTCCTTGTTCGAGTCCTTGTTCGAGTCCTTGTTCGCGTCCTTGTTGTAGTCCTCGCTCGATCGCTTCTCGTTCTAAACTACTTAAATAGGGCATTCGTCGATCCTCCTCTAAGGTTCTCACCTCAGTTTTAAACTGTCGCTCTAGTGCTGGGGGTAAAACCATCAGCCAATCCAAGAAGCGATAGAGTTGAGTGACTTCTTGGCGGCTATATCCCCGCATCCACAAGTATCGCAATAATTCTATTTTCCAGTTTAAGCGGTCTTGGGCGTTTTGGCTGGTTTCTTGGGTTTTCAGATGGGCCATGACGACTAACCCAAAGGGATTGTCGGTTTGCTCTAAACTTTCCCAATCGTTGGCGTAGTCCAATATTTTAAAAATGGGAAACTCTAGACTAACGCGACATCCTCCTAAACTATACCCATAGCTAGAGGGTCGCCAGTTGGGGCGATCATCGGCGAGAACCGCTACACTGATCACAGGTTGCTCATAACGATCAAAGAGACGATAGTTATAGGTGTACATCCGTTTGGCGAAGTATTGGTCGTATTGACCTTCAATGACCCCCACCTACTTCGTGAGGTGGGGGAGTGGGGAGAGATAACCTTCCCGTAGCTGCGAATAGCTCTCCAGGGGTATTGCGGATTAACACTACTGGTCGTTTCTCTAGACCGGATTAGCTGTAAGGGGGCG
>NZ_JAQMSD010000066.1 GCF_028330525.1 Spirulina sp. CS-785/01 | reverse complement strand
GGTAGGGGGAGATGGAGGAGATGGGGGTTGAGTGGGAGGTGGAGATGGAGGAGATGGAGGTTGAGTGGGAGGTTGAGTGGGAGGAGGAGATGGAGGAGATGGAGGTTGAGTGGGAGGTTGAGTGGGAGGAGGAGATGTTGTTTGTATTTTGACCAATTCCCACTCTTGACTCAGGACATTCTCAGAAGGTCAAAACTGACTGTCCCTCGTTTCGGATGATACATCCCAATACAGTCACCCTCTTGTACTTTAATTGGTGCAGAAAGTGAGAACTCGTTTTTCCCTACAGATTCAGGGGTTTCGACATCACTTTTCCCAACTACTGACCAAGAGTTTCCATTCGGTCTGTAAATAACCAATTGAACTGGGTTAGTTCGGTCTGCCCAAATTTCCCAAGCGGTGATCTCATCCATCCCTTCAATAGGGTCGTTTGTGTCTAGTAAGTAAAAATCACTCCAAACATCAGCGTATCTTCGATCAACGATAGGATTCCCACAAGTTTGTAATGGTTCGCTAGCCATTAGTTTTCCTCAGAAAATTATTTAAAAATGGACAATAATGAAACCTAAAATCTAATTTGCTTTTTGATACATTCAATTTAGCAATATAACCCATTTTTGTCAGATTATTTTTACGTTTTTTAATGTTTTTTGCTATCAATAAATAGGCAAAAGGAAAGGTATTTTGTATTATTTTTTTAACAAAAATACAAAACAATTACTCTTAATAATTAAACTCAAAAATTAAAAATAGCCATTTCAAGTTTAATCATTTTACAGATTTTTATTTAGTTTTATGTTTCCTTACAGGGGGTTATGGAGGTTTTTTAGCTTGAGATTTTAATAATTCTTGTAAAGTAATACACAGGTCAGCACAATTGGTTCTAAATATTGCGGTAAATAACATAATTAATGAGTTCTTTTAGAAACCGTCTATCATGGACTAAACAATCCCATTGTTCGGATGACTGTTGCGAAACTTCCGCTTTGATAAACTCTAGAGATTGAAAAATTTTTGTAGCTTGATAGGCTTTATTGCGGGCAACCCTCCAACCGTGTTCAATACTCCCGTATTGTTTCATTTCTTGTAAAATAAAATTAACTTGTTTTTGGGTTTTCTCTGGACGGGGGAGTTTGAGAATTTCTACAATTTCTTGGGAGTGGTGACTGTTTGCAATGACATGATTGAGCATTAAAGTCCGTTTCCCTTCGTAAATATCGCCGCCGATTTCTTTACCGTAGAGTTTCTTTTCTCCTTGTAAATTGAGTAAGTCATCTTGAATTTGAAAGGCAATGCCGATCGCCATCCCAAAACGAGTGAGATTTTCTAATAATTCGCTTAAATCTTCGGTTTTGTGGGAGGGATGACCGACGATTAAACCAATGCGACAAGGGGAAATGAAGGTGTACCAGCAAGTTTTTTTGCCGCACATTTTAAAATAATCTTCATCGGTGAGGTAGGGGGTATTATCGGCAATCCAATCTAATTCCATGGCTTGGCCTTCAACGGATTGTTGGGCCATAAATTCGATTTCATGGAGGATATGGAGGGTTTTACTTGCACCTAAAACGGATAAGTTTTTTAACAACAGATCAACGGCGAGGACGTTGGTGGCATCACCTACATTAATGGCGCGAGGGATGCCGATCATTTGGTGTAAGGTGTCTTTGCCTCGGCGGGATTCTGAGCCGTCTTCGATATCATCATGAATGAGAAAGGCGTTATGATAGAGTTCGAGGGCTGCGGCGGTGTTTAAGGCGGTTTGTCCCATACCGCCAACGGCTCTGGCGGTACTGATGCAGAGGGTTGGCCGGAGCATTTTGCCACCGCGAAAGGGGTAGTCAATGAGAAGATCGTAGAGGGGGGGATAGGCCCCAGTCTGGTGGCGTTTTTGCTCGATGCAGTTTTTAATTTTTGCTGCGATCGCAACTCTCGAATAATTTAACGCTTCATTCATCAGGGATTTATCATAAAATCCCGCTTCTGAGGCCGGTTGAGGAGCATCTCGCGCTTTGGCGGCCCCATTTTGCGTTAAATTTTTCGGATGAATTGTGATGTCCCCTGAATCTGAAGGCAACTTAAAAGGGGATTGAGTCATGCCTGTATAATCCAACAAGAATGTCGAACAAGGTTAGAGAAGCATGACTATCCCTGAGAACAACCGTCACCAGCAATTGGCGCAATGGATATTACGTTTAATTGAAATTCTGCGATCGCAAGAAAATGCAACTTGGCAAACCTTAGTCAGAACCGTAGCTGGAAAGAGAGCGTTAATGGAACTTGATGGGATACAACTCCAATTGACGGCTTCAGAGAATGACCCCCTACAAGTGCGAGTTGATTATATCACTGAATCCCCTTTTTTACATTTTTCGACCACTGGGGAGATTCTCCGGTCTATTATTGCCGGCCAGTTAACCATTGACAAAGCCATTATCATGGGGGAACTCTATTTACGAGCTACCCTAGACGACATTTTGGGGATTCATCAGTTAGTCATTGATATTCTGGCCGATAGTCCCCTCAACCCGCAACTGCAAGAGTTGTGGCGAGAATTTGATCAAGATTGGATTTCTTCCCCCGTTACTTCTGCCTTATATAGCTTACAAAATCAAAAAATTATCTATGGGGAACTAATCCAAGCCGTGCCACGGGATACCTTACTGGGGGAAGATATGGAATAGGGTTTGGTCGAGATCTTGTAAGATGCGATCGCAATAATCCCCCTCCTCAACATTAAACCAGACAATCTCAGGATAAGCCCGAAACCACGTTTCTTGGCGTTTCGCAAACTGTCGAGTATGTTGAACAATGAGAGTTTTCGCATCCTCTAAACTGACCTCTCCCCCTAAATATTGCTTAATCTCTGCATACCCCAGCGTATTCAGCAACGGTAACTCCGCACCATACTGATCACATAAATATTGCACTTCCGCCACCAATCCCTGTGCCAGCATCTTCTCAGTCCGTTGATAAATGCGTTTTTCCAGGAAAGCGCGGCTACAAGTTAACCCCACCTGTAGAATCGGATAACTCGGCGGATTTTCCCCCTGTTGCTGAGAAATCGGAACCCCCGTCACATAATACACCTCCAAGGCCCGTAACGTCCGCACCTGATCATTAGGGTGAATTTTTTGCGCCGCTACTGGATCAACTTGTAATAAAAAAGCATACAATTGGGACTGTCCCAACTCACTCAACTGACAGCGTAATTCCCCTTGAGGCGGGACTCTCGGAATCTTTAACCCCTTCGTAATCGACTTAATATATAACCCCGTCCCCCCCACCAATAACGGCAAATTACCCGCAGCTTGTAACCGTTGAATATACTCTTGAGTCTGTTCCTGATAATCTGCTAAAGTAAGCGTTTCTGTTGGATCGCAACTATCAATCCAATAATGGGGAACTAACTGCCGTTCTTCGACCGTAGGTTTAGCCGTCCCAATATCAAACTCCCGATACACCTGCCGCGAGTCTGCACTAATAATACTCGTTCCCCACCGTCGCGCCAATTGCAACGCGAGTCCCGATTTTCCCGTGGCCGTAGCCCCACAAATCACAATTAAAGGGTTAACCTCTAGTAGGCGATTGACTCGACTTTTTTTGACATTAGGCCACAAAACCATACTTATATAAAATCCGCTTGATTCGTATAAAATTAATTGATTGCAGGTAAGCCATCAGCCATCAGCCATCAGCCATCAGCCGTCAGCTTAAAACCATTTAACCCGTTTTAACGGGTTTCAGCTATTAGCCTTGGGTTTTAACCCAAGGTAGATGAAAGTAGCTATTTGTTCTCGAAAAATCAAGTCTGCGACTCGTTCTTTCAGTCCTTCAGACGGTTATAACAGAAATCAAGGCAGCATACCTGTATTGTAGTCCAAGACCCCCCACAACCCATTACACCCCAAACCGATAGCCTTTCCCGTACACCGTATGAATTAACGACTGTTCACTCTTGGTTTCGATTTTACGACGTAATAACCGGACTAAGGCCGCCACCACATTACTACTCGGTTGTTCCTCCTCCCCCCAGAGGGCCTGTTGAATTTGATCGTGGGTGAGAAGTTGACCGGAATTTTGCATAAAATACTCTAATAACTGGGCTTCTTTTTCCGATAACTCAATGAGACGATTTTGGCGATAGGCCAGTTGATTCTCTCGATCATAAACTAAATCCGCCACCTGCAAGCGAGATGCGGGTTGGGGGGACTCAGAAACATTACTCCCCCGACGAAGTAACGCCCGGACTCTGGCTAATAATTCCCGTAACTCAAAGGGTTTCATTAAATAATCATCAGCCCCCGCATCTAACCCCATGACTCGATCATCAAGGGTATCTTTAGCCGTGAGGAATAAAACGGGAGTGAAATTGTTTTGCGTCCTTAATTCCTGACAAATCTCTAACCCCGACTGCTGCGGCATCATCCAATCTAAAATTAATAAATCATAGGCATTTTGTAAGGCCAACTTCATCCCCCGTACCCCATTATTCGCCACATCAACAGTATATCCCTCCTTCGACAGGACTTGGGATAAGGGTTGGGTTAACTCAACTTCGTCATCAACAAGTAAAATGTGCATCATCGGGGCATACCGTCAAGGCTTGACTTGTCATGGCCTCTTACGCCATAACTAAACTCGGTTCACGTTCTCCTGCCATTATCCATGATTACCGTTGCATTACCCAAAGGCGCGTTACTGAAAGACAGCATCGATCGCTTCTATGGCATTGGTTTAGACTTTCGAGCCTTCCTCGATGATAACAACCGCCAACTGCAAATAGAAGACCCCACCGGGACCGCCAAAGCCATGTTAGTCCGGGCCCAAGATGTTCCCGTTTATGTGGAATACGGCCAAGCTCAAGTGGGCATTGTCGGTTATGATGTCCTACGAGAGAAAAAGCCCCAAGTCGCCCAACTCGCCGACCTGGAATTTGGCGACTGTCGGATGTCGGTGGCCGTCCCTGCTGATAGTAAATACCAAGAATCTCGCCTCCTCCCTCCCCATGGCCGCGTCGCCTCCAAATTTGTTCATTGTGCGCGAGACTATTTCCGACAACTCGATCTCCCCGTAGAAATTATCCCCCTTTATGGGTCTGTAGAACTGGGCCCCATTACGGGAATGTCCGAGGCCATTGTTGATCTGGTGTCCACTGGACGTACCCTCAAAGAAAATGGATTAATCGAAATTGATGTACTCTTTCACAGTACCGCCCGTCTCATTGCCCATCCTCTCAGTTATCGACTAAATTCAGACCAACTTACGGATTGGCTCAACCAACTGATGAATAATCAGTAATATAGCTTACCCAAGTCTAGGAAGCGGGAGGACTGGAAATGAATGGCAAAAAGCCCCCCATCTCCCTGCTGACTGATGACTGATTAGTGATGACTGTGGACTCCTGTTGCAACGTTTTTTGGTTCTTTTTTGTTGTACCCTGTTGGTGATTCTTGGGGCTTGTCAAGGGCAAGGAGCAGAGATTCGTTTGGGGGTAATTGCCCCCCTCACGGGGGATGTAGCGGAGACTTCAGGGATTCCTACTGTAGAGGGAATTCAACTGGCGATCGCAGAAATTAATGAAACAGGCGGACTAGAATTTAACGGGAGAAAGCATCCCATCACCCTCATCGTCGAAGACGACAAAGATAACCCCTTCAGTTTAAATGCTCCCAACCCTCCCAAAAACTGGACAAATTTCCTTCAAAAGCGGTTCGCGGAGCGTCCCCGCAGGGGAAATGCCCAATGCTAACGGCTGAATACTTACATTCGCCCTCATCCCACCATTGAAAATGGGGGAGTTCCCACTCACGATGTTAAAATCTGATCGTCAAATCTGATCATCGTAATTCGCCAGCAGATCACCATTCAATAAGCGTGCCGAAGAATGTCAAAATAAGAAGCAATTCTCTCACGACATTCTCTACCCGCTCGTTGAAAGCTAGACATTGATTGACATTGTTCAATTTTTGTTGACTTAGAAAGGGACGAGCGTGCAGACTCAGCCATAAATCCTGTAAAAAGGTAGGCTACCTTGAGAGGGTCATCACACCCAAGTGTAAACGCC
>NZ_JAQMSD010000065.1 GCF_028330525.1 Spirulina sp. CS-785/01 | reverse complement strand
GTAACGAGATATGGCGGTTTGGAGTCGCCCTCACCCCCCAACCCCCTCTCCCAACCTTGGGAGAGGGGGAGAAAATGTCTCTCACAAGTGTCTGAAACAACGGTGTCTCGTTCTACAATTTCTCACCTTGACAGGGCTGGGTGAGTAATGGCCATGAACGAGTAATTTTCATGTTAAATTTCATGTCAACCTCAATGTAAGCTCAATGGTTTATCCTTTCCAAGGGAAACGGACGGTAAAGGTAGTCCCTTGGTTTAAGATGGACGCTACCGAGAGGTGTCCCCCATGTTTATTTTCGACGATCTGACGGGCGATCGCCAGTCCTAATCCGGTCCCTTCTCCCACTGCTTTGGTGGTAAAAAGGGGATTAAACACTTGCTGCTGCATTTCCTCAGTCATCCCTTTCCCATTATCCGCAATTTGAATCTGAACCTGATCTTCTACAATGGCGGTGGATAGGGTGATAGTGGGAGAATCGAGGGGAATGTCTTGGGCCATCTCATCAAACATATCCACTGCATTGGCCAAGAGATTCATAAACACTTGATTTAATTGACCAGGAAAACAGAGAATTTCGGGTAGATCACCATAATTGCGGATAATTTCAATGGCCGGTCGTTCTTCTTTGGCCTTGAGACGATATTTGAGTATTAACAAAGTACTATCCAGTCCATCATGGAGGTTAGCGCGAACTTGGTAGTCTGTATCGGCCCGGGAAAAGGTGCGTAAACTGTTACTGATAGCCTTAATGCGATTAGTGGCCTTTTCCATGGCCGGTAAAACGGTCGGTAAATCCTCCTGAATAAACTCCAGATCAATATCTTCAGCATTCTCTTGCAGGGCTGGCGCAGGTTGTGGATAATGGCTTTGATAGAGTTGTAAATGGTTCAAGACATCTTCAATCTGTTCGCGGATATTGTAGAGACTGCCATTGAGAAACCCAAGGGGGTTATTAATTTCGTGGGCCACTCCGGCCACCAAATTCCCCAAGGAGGCCATTTTCTCATTTTGCACAATTTGTAATTGGGCGGATTGGAGCTTTTGGAGGGCGTTTTGGAGTTCTTGGGTTTTTTGTTGTATGGCGGTTTCGGCTTGCTTGCGATCGCTAATATTGGTCATTGTACCCAACATCCGATAGGCTTCCCCCGCTTCATTGGTGAGAAACGTCCCATTATCTTCCACAAAGATATAATCTCCCCCTTTCTGCCGCCAGCGATACTCGACACGATAGTTACAACAGTTGGCCATCGCTTGTTCTAGGAGTTCTAAAGCGTGGGTGCGATCCTCCGGGTGAATGTGGTCTTCCCATTCCTGTAATGTGGATTCTTGGAATTCCTCGACTGCATATCCGGTAATTTTTGTAATTGCACCGGCCCAAGTAATACGTTCGGCAGCCACATCAAAATCATAAATCAATTGTCCGGTTTGTTCACAAACCACCCGAAACCGTTCTTCACTTTCCACTAAGGCATTTTCAATGGTTTTCCTAGGGGTAATATCAATGAATGTGCCTAATATTCCTATAACCTGGTTGGTCTCATCGTGGAGGGGGATTTTATTAGTTTCTAGCCAATGTTGACTGCCATCCGCTTGTTGTTGAGGTTCAATGATGCCTAATTCTGCTTGATTGGACTCCATCACCCGTTGATCACAGTCTCGAAACCAGTCTGTTTCTTCTCGTTTCCAGGGCAATTCATAATCGGTTTTGCCAATAATTTCACTGGGAGAATTGACCCCTGCAATGTGAGCAAAACGTTGATTACAGCCTAAATAAACTGAATTTCGATCTTTCCAAAAAGCCGCCTCTGGTAAATGATCCATGGCCAGACGCAAAAATTTTTCGGAGAGAGACCAACAGAGGTTTTTATTTTGAAGCTCTTGCTGAGTTTTCTGGAGGGTTTGAGT
Source organism: Spirulina sp. CS-785/01 (assembly GCF_028330525.1). Taxonomy (GTDB): domain Bacteria; phylum Cyanobacteriota; class Cyanobacteriia; order Cyanobacteriales; family Spirulinaceae; genus JAQMSD01. The sequence goes on along the minus strand of NZ_JAQMSD010000065.1, from coordinate 8,925 downwards.
CGTTTTCTGGTACAACTGTTGAGACTCGACTAATTGCTGTTCTAACCGATAATTTTTGGCTTCGAGGTCTGCAATTTTTTGTTGTAACTCGTTTTGTTCCTGAGACATGATGTTTTGAGAAGATGAGCAACGCACGGGGAGCAACAAGAGAGCAGGGCAGACTTTATTATGAGAGCATTAAGATTATCCCTCTTTCTGTTATAGCTAAAGGGGTCTAGAGATGGCCGTCACCAAAGGGGGGTGAGTGGTGTAAACTACCATTAGACAAGGACAAACGACTTTGTCAAAGTTCCCAAAGTTTGCCCATTCCCCATACTTGGGGTTAAAGGTCTGGGAAATGCGATGCTCGCATTTTCTCTATCTAATGCTAAAATCAGATACTGAGCTAGGGGTGCTTAGATAACTAAGCTGAGATAGTCCCTTAGAACCTGAGACTGGCTAGCACCAGCGTAGGGAAGCCGTTATTTTGAGGACTTAAATATGCGTAAAGAATGGGTCGCAAAGCGTCGCGGTCAGAGCAATGTGACACAGATGCACTATGCTCGTCAGGGTGTCACCACTGAGGAAATGCACCACGTCGCCAAGCGAGAAAGTTTACCCGTTGAATTAATTCGTGAGGAGGTGGCCCGAGGTCGCTTAATTATTCCTGCGAATATTCAACATACGAACCTCGAACCCATGGCGATTGGGGTTGCCTCCAAATGTAAGGTGAATGCTAATATTGGGGCCTCTCCCAATTCCTCGGATTTAGATGAGGAGGTTGCTAAACTGAATCTGGCCGTGAAATACGGTGCAGATACAGTGATGGACTTATCCACGGGAGGGGGGAATTTAGATGAGATTCGTCAAGCGGTGATTAATGCGTCTCCGGTCCCCATTGGGACGGTCCCCATTTATCAAGCGATGGAAAGTGTTCACGGGAGTATTGAAAATCTGACTCCTGATGATTTCCTACATATTATCGAAAAACACGCCCAGCAAGGGGTGGACTATATGACCATCCATGCAGGGTTGTTGATTGATTATTTGCCGTTAGTGCGCGATCGCATTACCGGAATTGTCTCTCGTGGGGGAGGGATTATTGCTCGCTGGATGTTACACCACCACAAGCAAAATCCTCTCTATACCCATTTTGATGAGATTATCGAGATTTTCAAAAAATACGATGTCTCCTTCAGTTTAGGGGACTCTCTGCGTCCCGGTTGCGTCCATGATGCGTCGGACGAAGCACAACTGTCTGAGTTGAAAACCCTCGGACAACTCACCCGTCGGGCCTGGGAACATGATGTACAGGTGATGGTGGAAGGGCCCGGCCATGTGCCGATGGACCAAATTGAGTTTAACGTGAAGAAGCAGATGGAAGAATGTTCCGAAGCTCCTTTTTACGTTTTAGGACCTTTGGTGACGGATATTGCACCGGGTTATGACCATATTACCTCAGCCATTGGGGCTGCGATGGCGGGTTGGCATGGCACGGCAATGCTGTGTTATGTGACTCCCAAGGAGCATTTAGGGTTGCCGGATGCGGAGGATGTACGCAATGGGTTAATTGCCTATAAAATTGCGGCACACGCTGCCGATATTGCCCGACATCGACCGGGGGCCCGGGAGCGAGACGATCAACTGTCGGAAGCGCGATATAATTTCGATTGGAATCGTCAGTTTGAGCTTTCCCTGGACCCAGACCGTGCGCGAGAATACCATGACGAAACGCTCCCCGCAGATATCTACAAGACGGCTGAGTTTTGTTCGATGTGTGGGCCTAAATTCTGTCCCATGCAAACCAAGGTGGATGCCGATGCGTTAACGGAGTTGGAGAAGTTTTTAGCCCAGGATAAAGAAGTGGTGACGCAAGGTTAAGTCTTGTGGCATCAGGGTTAGAAAAAGGCTGGTTCTGCCAGTCTTTTTTTGTTTTTTGTAATGCCTTGGGCAAATACTGGAGGAAAGTAAAATGAATCAACCCTTGCAAAAAGTAACTAAATTATTTCTAAAATCGTTAGGACTCAATGACTATTTAATCCGAGAGATTATTAAAGGAGCAAATTTTAGTGTCATTCAAAATGGATATAGACTCTATGAAACATCTGACTTGATTAAAAAGATTAATACTAAACTGTCTGACTCCAAAACCAAGAAATCCAGTAAAAAGAAACTAACTAAAGTATTACATACATTACAAGGAAAAAGTAATGTAATTGAAGCCGATTTTTTACAGAAGTTACCACCCGAAAAAAGAATTGCAGTTTTAAAAAATCAGCTTCAAGAATTGGAAGTGGAAGAAAAGAAAATTGAGCAAGAAACGGATGAATTAATACAAAAAGCTAATGCGATGCTTATGGCTAATTAATTGTAGTCTTAGCATCCCAGTTTTACGTTTTTTATGATTCTGAAAACGCGAATACATCTATTTGACTTGATTTATCTGGGGGTTGATTACTATTCAACATCAAACGAATATGTTCTGCTGTTTCACTACTAAAGGTAATTAATTATTAATTACTCCTGATTTTGCGTGAGACGAATAATATAGGGATGATAGGTGTTTTTTTCGTAAGACCCGACCCAAATGCGATAACTTCCTGCTAACCATTGTCCGGCAATGCCTGGGTTTTGATTCAGGTAGTCATCATTACACCATGTTCCCCCTGGTCCTTGAATCAAAAGGGTGGTGTCTTCGGGACTTTGGACTTGTAGGGAGAGAAAGTCAAAAAAGGAGATGAGTGTGACCACATGATCGGGTTCTCGGTCCACAAACCCGACACAGGGCCCGGTTGCAGTTTCTCCGCGATCGCTGATTTCCCTTGCACTGGTTTCTCCCCCACTAATCCCCCGTAAGGTTTGCTGGTTAAACCCAAGGGGAGAAATGCGGATACTCTCGAAGATGGGGGGGGAAAGTTGCGCGATTTGCTCAGGGAGACGCTGCGCGATCGCTGGATTCATCCAACCACTCAGCAATAGGGTAAGCAATACCCCCTTATAGGATAAGCTCACACGGGGAAATCTACCAGTCAGCCAGTTCATCATCGGGTTATAGGATAGGTATTGAATAATGCTCTCGATCTTGACGCAAAACCGAGAAACTGGGTTGCACTTTAACGGAATAACCAGTTTAAAAACTTCAATTTCCCGTCATAGGGAGGATAACGAAGTTTGAGATCAAAGAGAAAAGACCGATTCAGGACGCTTTTATAGTGGGAGAAGGTGTCAAAACTTGCTTTCCCATGATATGCTCCCATGCCACTCTGGCCAACTCCTCCAAAGGGTAAGGTCGGGGAGGCAATGTGCATAATAGTATCATTGAGACAGACTCCCCCGGAAGATGTGGCCTGTAAGACGCGGTTTTGCTTCTGTTTATCTTTACTAAACAGGTAGAGGGCCAAAGGTTTGGGTTGGCCATTCACTTGGGCAATGGCTTCATTCAGGTCACTGTATTCTACAATAGGCAGGATCGGCCCAAAGATTTCGTCTTCCATCACTGCATCTTCCCAAGTGACATTATCCATCACTGTGGGGGCAATATAACGCTCGTCTTCCTGACAGTCTCCCCCTATAATCACTTTATCGGGATCAATGAGTGCTTGTAACCGTTGCCAATGGTGATGATTAATAATACGACAATAATCGGGACTCTCGGCAGGGTTTTCCCCATAAAATTCGCTAATATAGTCTTTTATTTTGTCGAGTAGGGGTTGTTTAATCTGCCGATGGACTAATAAATAATCAGGTGCAATACAAGTTTGTCCTGCATTAATAAATTTACCCCAGGCAATGCGTCGGGCTGTATAATCTAAATGAATATCGGGTTCAACAATGCAGGGACTTTTCCCCCCTAATTCTAGGGTAACGGGAGTTAACTGTTTTGCCGCCGCTTCCATGATGATTTGACCGATTTTTGTTCCTCCGGTGAAGAAGATATGGTCAAATTTCTGGGCTAATAGTTCTTGGGTGGTGTCTTTGTCTCCTTCAACGACGGTAATATAGTCAGAAATAAAACATTTCTCAATGATTTGGCTGACAATTTTTGCGGTAGCGGGGGCAAGTTCTGAGGGTTTTAGTATAGCACAATTCCCGGCTGCGATCGCGCCAATTAATGGGGCAATCATTAACTGGAAAGGATAATTCCACGGCCCGATAATTAACACCACCCCCAACGGTTCAGCCATGACTTGGGAAGATGCAGGAAGCTGCGTTAACAAAGTTGATGCTTTTGTCGGTTTCGCCCAAGATTTTAAATGTTTCAGAGTATATTTAATTTCTTCAATCCCATAGGCAACTTCCGAGGCAATAGATTCAAAGGCAGGCTTATTTAAGTCTTGTTGTAAAGCCTTGACAATTTCTTCTTGATTGGCCTTTAATTCTGATTGTAATATTTTTAGTTGTCTCATCCGAAAATCAACGGATTTTGTTGTGTCTTTTTGAAAAAAGATACGCTGTTTTTGGATTAATTGTGCTGCTTTATTTGTGGTTAACATAATACCTTGGTTGTGTCAATATCATTTTGTCAATTATGATTGTATTTGTTGGGTCAATTAACCCATTTTTAAGGGGTTTAAGCTCTTAGCCTTGGGGTTCAACCCAAGGTGTATTACAATTATTTATAAATAATTATAATTATTCATCAAAAATCGCTCCTTGCGTCTTGAGACTTGCCTTTAACTCCTCCGAGAGTCCTAAATTATTGCCAAATTTAGCCCCCTTCACATTAGCACCCGTCCAACTGGTATTACTCAAATTAGCCTCCGTTAAATCGGCCCCACTTAAATCAACTCCTGCTAAATTAACTAAAGCTAAACTGGCCCGACGGAGATTACATTCTGATAAATCGGCATTTTCTAAAAATGCCCCACTCAAATCCGCCCCACTTAACCTCGCTCGGGATAAAATAGACTCACTGAGATCAGCATCATTTAATTCTGCACCCCGGAGATTCACTTCTCTTAAATTTGCACCACTTAAATCAATTTCATTCAGAGTTGTTCCCAGTAAATTCCCTCCGGTTAAATCACTTTTGGGATCAAGTTCAGCGAGTTGTAATAATTCTAGGAAACTTTCCGTTTTCCCGTGGGCCAGTCGGTCAATGATTTCCTGTAAAATGCGGAAATCAGGACATTGAGGAGTAGGGGGATGGTTTGAAGTGATGGGAGGTTGAACTTTGGCTGCTTCTGGGGTGCGGAGTTCGATATAACTTAAATTGGGGGTAAAACAATTTTTCCAGAGGAACTGGACTAATTTGCGTTCGAGAACTGCGTGTTTATTGGGACTGATATCATGTTTCCATAACCCCTCCGCATCGGTAAGATGAACTCCGGTGACGGGAACAGATAAGGATGCGACTAAACGGTTGAGGGGAACATCAGTTTCAATTGTCCCTAATTTAAGTCCCTCCCAAGTCCCTTTGAGTAAATGCTTCTCTAATGGGGGGGTTAAACACCAAAAAGCGGACTGATCACTGTGTTGTGCGTCAATATGCAGGGTTTCTCCCGCAGCATTGGTAATTTCCCCGTGGAGTTGTTCATCTCCCACGAGAGAAGCGTGATCATCAAACTGGAGTTGCAGTTGGCCACGACTAATGCCAAATTGTAAGCGGCCTTCTAACAACGTCATCCACTGTTGATCACAGTACAGGGACAACCAGAGGGTAAAGTGATGAGAGTCTGCTGCTTCGGGGATACAGGTTAATTGTAGGCGAACGCAGTCGGGATAGGGGTGAAAGGTGATAGAAGATGCTAGGGGATCCATCTGAGTTACAAGGAAGTAATAAGGTCAATTTTTTATTGTAAGGGGTGGTTTGGGGGGGTGTCGGTCAATTGTTGCAAAAAGAGATGGGTGGACAAAGATTAATTTGGGAGTTCTCCCGTACTCCCCCAACATCCCTCTATAATAATGTCTGATCCGGGTGTCCTGTGACACTCCCTGGCACAATTCCCAGCATAATGCGATTGAGCAAACAACGGCTTGTGAATCAGCTTTTTTTCGGTGGTGTGGCCTTAACCTGTGGGGTTGGGGTGGGGTTTTTGCTGTTTCGTGAATGGAAACCTGCGCTGTTAGCGGGGTTGACGACGCTTCCGGCCAGTTATTCCGGGGCCCTGGTGGTGGAGTTTCGTCGTTTGGAACAGGATCAACGGTTACGGGGGAGTTTGCGATCGCAAATCCAATCCCTCCTCGAACAACGTCAACAACTCTACACCACTTTATCAGAAGCCTATCGCACCCAACAAGAATTACAAGGGAGTATTCAAGCACTCCATCAAGAACGTTCCCAACTGCTTTCCAGAGTTTCCGAACTCCATCAACACCGCAGCGAACTCTACCAAGAGTTTGAGGTTTTACAGCACCAAAAACGCCAATTTGCCGCGAAACAACCCCCCAAACAATTACAAGCAGCAGCGTCTGAAGATCAAGACCTCAACAATAAATTATTCAGCAAAACCATTCAAATTCAACAAGCTGAAATTCGCTTTAAGCAGTTAAAAGGGGAAACGGACAACTTACAAAATAAAATTGCCCAACAAAAACAAGAACAAGAACGTCTTCAACAACAAATCAAACAACTATTTCTCGAAAAAGAACAGTTAGAAGTCCAAAAACAATCCCTCACCCTAGCTAACAACCATTTACAGGAAAATCACGCCGAAATTAAAGAAGGAGTCGCCCAACTCGAAACCCAACGGTATGAGACCGAATCTCAAATTTATCAAAAACAGTTAGAACTAGAGCAACTCGAAACCCAACGGCAACAACTCCAAGATAAAATTGCCCAAGAACAAGAAGAATTGCTTAACAAAAAAGCACAAAAAAGTCAAGACAATTCAGATAATTTAACAAAATCAGCAGACCCCAAACCGCCAGAGAATGCCACCTCAGCCCCTCCATCTCCGCCTCCCTCAGACCCAGCAAAAAATCCCTCAGATTCCTTAAAAACATCAGAAATTTTAGAGAATCTTCCTTTAACGTCCCCCGAAGCTGATAAAATAGAAGAAATCCCCTCAGAATGGTTAGAATTAGTTCAAGAATTAACGTCCCCAGAAACCGAAGCCTTGCAAGCCATTCTGACTCAAAACGAGACCCAATTAAAAACCATTGCCGATACCCTAGCCACCATGCCCGAAGTCTTAATTGAAACCTTAAACGAAAAGGCTCTAAACACCCTAGGAGACACCGTATTTGCCAGCCCAAGCAGCACAGTTATCCCCGAAATTCACGAAGAATACCAAGACCTAATCCCCCCCCTAACCCAACATTGTCAAGTCATCTTACAAGAAACCAACCCCCCCCCAAAAAAACTAGAATAATTATTAATCACCCATTACCAATCACCCATTACCAATCACCCAAAAAAAATGCCCACCCTTCCCAAACGAATTTCCACCGCTTTAATTAACGCCCTAGCTGCGGGAGTTGTACCAAGAATTGGCTTAGATCATATTGCGGTGGCCCGAGAAACCGAAATGAAAGCCATCCGCCAAGACTTAGAAAACATTGGAGAAGGAGGGGCCGCCTTTCGCTTTATTGTCGGTCGTTATGGGGCTGGAAAAAGTTTCTTGCTGCAACTCATCCGTAATTTAGCCATGGAACAGGGGTTTGTGGTGGCCGATGCAGACTTGTCCTCCGAATTACGTCTGGCCGGGAGTAAAAAACAAGCCGTGGCCACCTATCGGGAGTTAATGAAAAATATGGCCACTCGAACCTCTCCCCAGGGCGGCGCGATCGCGCTTATCCTAGAAAAATGGACCAGCAGTATCCTCTCCCAAGTCGCCCAAACCACCGGAAAACGCCCCGGAGACGAAGATTTTAACCAACAAGTCGAACTCAAAATCCGCGAAGTGGTCGATCATTTAGAAGGATTAGTCCACGGGTTCGACTTTGCCAACGTCATCATCACCTACTGGCGAGGATATCGAGAAGACAACAACGAGAAAAAAGAAGCCGCCTTACGCTGGTTACGGGGGGAATTTAACACCAAAACCGAAGTCAAACAAGCCCTAGATGTCCGCGTCATGATCGATGATGACACCTGGTACGACTATATAAAACTCTGGGCCAAATTCGCCGCCGATATCGGTTACAAAGGCTTAATACTCTTCCTCGATGAAGCCGTCCACCTGTACAAAATTTCCCACCGTCGGTCCCGTCAGAGTAACTATGACCGACTCCTAGCCATGTTTAACGACACCATGCAAGGAAAAGCTGACTCATTAGGAGTAGTCGTGTGTGGGACCCCCAAATTTATCGAAGATCAACGTCGGGGGTTACAGAGTGACGAAGCGTGGCGGACTCGTCTCGCCAAAAGTCGTTTTCTCACCGAAGACTTACAAGATAATACCGCCCCCGTCATTAAATTAAACCCCCTCACCCCAACCGAACTCTTTCAACTCCTGCAACGGTTAGCCCAAGTCCACGCCACCCATTATCGCTATAAAATGCAGTTACAGGACGAACAAATTCAAGACTTCCAAGACATCGCCAGCAACCGCTTAGGGGCCGAAAAAATGACCACCCCCAGAGAAATGATCCGAGATTTCCTCACCATTCTCAACATCCTCCACCAAAACCCCCAAGTCTCCTTCGAGGACTTAGTTCACCGTCAGGGAAAACCATCTGCATCCATGAATGGGAAAAGTCGGGGTGAGTTTGCAGAATTCACCCTCTAGGGTCCCATCGCCTGCCGCAACTGCCCCGAATGGGTCACAAACCCAAAACATAGCGAGATTTTTTCAGAAAAACATTCATATCTTGTTTTTTCGTTCGTAGTAAGCCCTTTAGGGCTTATTTCAACCCTGACAATATTGAATATATCGTTAACCTCTCAACCCGTTTTTAACGGGTTTAAGCTATTAGCCTTGGGTTTTAACCCAAGGCATATTTTACTGATGGCTGATAATCGTTAACCTCTCAACCCGTTTTTAACGGGTTTAAGCTATTAGC
>NZ_JAQMSD010000064.1 GCF_028330525.1 Spirulina sp. CS-785/01 | reverse complement strand
GTTTGTTGATTACGGTTTATTTTATTTGAGCGTTTTTGGTGCGTTACGCTGTCGCGCTTCGCACCCTACGGGATGATTTGGGGTTTGTTGATTACGGTTTATTTTATTTGAGCGTTTTTGGTGCGTTACGCTGTCGCGCTTCGCACCCTACGGGATGATTTGGGGTTTGTTGATTACGGTTTATTTTATTTAAGGGGGGTATTAGGGGGAAATGAGATAGTTTTTTGTGGAGGGGATATATATATGTGCGGCTCTATTTCCCATTATCAATATAAATCTTTGTCCAGTTCAAGTCAAGGGGGTTATTCCTAATTATTAATTATTCGTTATAATCACTCTCAATTTCAATTTCTAGGGTATCCTCATCGACTCGAATATAAAGCACATTGGGACGACAACAGACTTGGCAGTCTTCGACGTAGGACTGTTGAAACCCGGCACTAATGTCCACAAAGGTTGTATTCGGTTCGCCACAAAAGGCACAAGTATAGTCGCTGGTGTTTTGCATGATTTAATTGGGAAAATACTGCTTTGCGTCTTGTAAATGTTTGATTAAAGTTTCTTGGGGGAGAGAGGCTTGTAAATGTTGCCACGGTAAAATTTGCTCGGTATCCCACGTTTCATGAACGTAATACTCTAAGGGTGGTAGCTGTCCTTTTAGTTCTTTAAATGCGCGTTTATAACTGCCTACAGAATCTCCATAATGTCGGGTTAATTCTAATAAGGGGGTTAACCTGCGATCGCCTCTCGCAATTAACGCCTGAATCACTGACCAATTATAACTCTCTGGCCGGAATTCTATGCCCTGCGATCGCAGCTTTTTCTGTAACCACTTTAACCGCTTCTTGGCCTCCGAATTCACCCCAAACCACTGAAACGGAGTGTGCGCTTTCGGCACAAAGGTGCTACACCCCAAGGTCAACCGCAACCCAGGGGCTGCCTTTTTCATCGCTTCCATCATCTCCACCGTAGCGGCCACATCCTCCGATTCCTCCCCCGGAATTCCCACCATGCCATACAATTTCATCGCCTTTAACCCCCCCGCTTTCCCATTAACCGCGGCCTGAATAATATCTTCTTGTGCTAACTTCTTATTCACAATTTTTCTTAACCGTTCCGACCCACTTTCCACTGCAATAGTAATAGAACGAGTATCCCGGTCACTCAAGGTTTTTGCTAACTGTTCCGTCACCGTATTAGTCCGCACCGAAGCAATACTCAACCGCACCTCCTTATACTGGGGTTGGGCCAAATAAGCTAATAACTCACCAAACTCCGGGTGTTGCGTCACCGATGCCCCCAACAACCCTAAACGGTTGGTAAACTTTAACCCCCGTTCAATGGCCGGAATTAATGCACCCGCTAAACTCGCAGTCCGAAACGGTAAAGTTAAATAACTAGCCAAACAAAAACGGCACATTTCCGGACAACTGCGCACCACCTCCACCATATAAATATTTTCCCAAGCCGCGTGTTCTGTGACCACGGTGGAAGTCGAGAGGGTATTCCCCCGATAAGTTTGTTTCGTGACCACTTCCGGTATCTCTGCATCAATAGGGTCTATCTTTTCAATGATCCCCGTAGGATCACTATAAGTAATCTGGTATAGTTGCGGAACATAGACCCCTGGAACTTGCGCTAAATGACGGAGTTGTTTGCGCCGATTGGCGGTTCTCACGGCTTGATAAGCGTTAATGAAGTCATGGAGGAGGTTTTCCCCGTCTCCCAATAAAATCACATCAAAAAAGGCCGCAAAGGGTTCTGGGTTGGCCGTCAACACTGAACCCCCCCCAAAAATTAAGGGATGTTCCTCTCCCCGTTGTTCGCTGTGGGTGGGAATATTTAACTGTTCTAGGAGAGTGAGAATATTAATATAGTCCAGTTCCCAAGAGAGGGAAAACCCCACTAACTCCGGGTTACGGGGAAGGGACTCCTCAATGTCCGTAAACAGACGACTAACGGCTAAATCCGGTCGCTGCGCGAAGGTAGCCCAAACAATTTGATAGCCTAAACTGGTAATGCCAATGGTGTAGTCATTGGGAAAGGCAAAAATAAGGGGAATGGCATTCTCTTGGGGGGAGACAGGGGTAAACAGGCGTTTCTCGGCGGCAAACAAAGCAGTCATGCAGGTAAGAGAGAATTGTGCGATCTCTATTTTAATGGGTTTGCCTAGGGACCCGTTGATTCCCCCAAAAGGATGGCCTGTCTCCAAGCCGGAGAGAATGAGCAAAAATGGTAAAAGATTTGACAACCAAGGCTAGGAAAGGGGGGCAAAAGTAAGAATGTTTAGAACCTCACTTTCACCTCCAAGCCTTGAGACTGTTTACTTGTCTTGGTGGACTGGCCTTTGTTGCTGTCTTGAGGGTGGGAAAATACTCATGGGCATTCCAACAAAGTGTGTCACCCAAGAAAGAGTCACAAAAGAACGGATACTCAATCGCAAAAGCGATTAGTTAAAAATTTTGATGAAGTTCAGCTTATCGGTTACTAACGGAATCGCAGCTATTAAGAGTTTTATCACCAAAGGTGCAAAGAAAATACTCAAGAATAAGGAGATGACAGCGATAACAGCCGCCGATACCTTGATAATTTCTTCTTTGGCATTAATGTTCAAAAAAACGGCGACGGAAGCAACTGATAAGCTAACCACTAAAGGCGCAAGCATCATGGTTTCTGAATTCTAACCTTTAAATTACTGAAAAAGATGCGGTGCGTTCCTTCGGATTTTCACCCTACTTCCGTCTCTCCACATTTGACTTAACGGTACTTACTTAATGGTACTCAGTTAAAGCGCACAGTATAATTTCATTATAATTTCATTATAATTTCATTATAATTTCATTATAATTTCATTCTGTCCGCTTTTAACTGATGGGACTATTAACACAGTAGCTGATGTTCGAGATAGCGAAATTCTGGCGTTAAGACGATTACGTCGATAGTTTTACGCTAATGTTCCACCCCTGTGCTACTAGCCTCCCGCCGATTAACTCCAAGCCTCACTCAAAGCTAATCTGCTTCGCACCAGTTCAGCACACGCCAAATACTGTGGGGAGATGAACGATTTACATTTCAATACTTACTATTAGTATAACCTAGGATAGATTTTGTCAAGTGCAATACCAAGAACTTGTCATCGTATTGTGACTTCTATCACAAAATCTTTGGGTTGTAATCACTAAACTTTTGTATTAGCGATCGCGTTTCATCTCGATCAAGTTCACCCCCCCATAGGGGAAACAATCACCCCCCATACCGTCTAGATCAGGGACAGTAGAGTCAGGCAAATTGTTCACAGTGACTAAAATGTACCCCTCGATTCAACTACTACCTGGTGCGATTGGAGAAATTCTAGCCACAGCTAGTGAAACTGGAATTATCTCAGAAGCAGACCGCTATGGTTTAATGGCGGCGGTACTCGAAGACCGTCTGAACGAAGAGGAAAGACGAGCCGTAAACCGCCTACTCCGAGCCATTCGACGGGGAAAAGTCACCGTAAAAACTGCCTCTCAATTATAAAAAAACCTGATTTAACCAAGTCAAGATCATGAATACCTCCTCACTCACCAACCGTTTTATTAACTTTCTCAAAGAGGAATTGGCCATCCCAGCCGACTGTGTGGCCATCGCCATGAGACATCAAGAACACCATCCGAACTTTTTGCCGATGATTCTCTGGCAATACGGGTTAGTCAGCTTAGAGCAAGTGGATCAAATGTTCGATTGGTTAGAAACCGCTTAATCGGGTGCTAGGTTGTTGAAAATGATAAATTTCTTCCAACACTTGCACCCAACCCGCAGCCACCGAAGCTAACAAGCGATCGCCTTTTTCCTTCGTCGCTGAGGTTGCATCACCAATCACCCCACTGCGCGTTAAATCTTGAGTCACCCAAGCAAACGGCAATTGTCCTTCCATGCTCAACAAACTGCCTTCAGGTAATGTCGGGGGGTATTCACAGAGAAAACGGTCTGTTTTGACTTGTTCAGGAAGCAGTGACAACATAATACTGGTTTCCGCATCCCCCGCATGAATCCCCAACTCCAACTCTTTCGGAGAAATCAATTCCGCCGCTTCGTTAGGAACTTTCCAAGCAAAGAGAGGAAACAGCAAAAAATCCCCGTATTCTTGATGTAAGTCCCGCGCTACCATTTCGAGGACTTGCGGTTGTCCCCCGTGGCCATTAATAAACACTAATTTCCGAAACCCAGCGCGATAGAGACTCTCCGCCATTTCCCGCAACACCGAAGCCAGGGTTTCCCCAGAAAGGGTAATCGTCCCCGGAAAATGCCAATGCTCGTTAGATTTGCCGTAATAGAGGGGAGGGAGGGAGTAAGCGGGAATTTCAGGGTTCAGTTGACTAAGTGCTTTCCCCAAAATCCCGGTTGCAATGGCCGCATCTACCACCAAGGGTAAGTGAGGCCCATGTTGTTCAATCGCGCCAATCGGTTGCACTATGACAACATTGGCCTTATCCGGCATTTGCTCAATCTCTTGCCACGTCAAATAGGGAAAAAACCGTTCTGGGGGGATAAAGGTGTGCATGGTTTTGGGGGATGGGTTGGGTAATAGGAGATGGGGGAGTTGAGAGTTGAGAGTTGAGAGTTGGGGAATTGAACCACAAAGACACAAAGGACACAAAGGGAAGATGGGGGAGTTGAGAGTTG
>NZ_JAQMSD010000063.1 GCF_028330525.1 Spirulina sp. CS-785/01 | reverse complement strand
TGCCTACTCGGACTTAGAAAAATACGAGGAAGCGCTCCAAGATTACAACCAAGCCCTCTCTCTTGACCCTGAATATGCCTATGCCTACTACAACCGGGGGAATGCCTACTCGGACTTAGAAAAATACGAGGAAGCGATCAAAGATTACAACCAAGCCCTACAACTTGACCCCGAATATGCCTATGCCTACTACAACCGGGGGAATGCCTACTATTACTTAGAAAAATACGAGGAAGCGCTCCAAGATTACAACCAAGCCCTCTCTCTTGACCCTGAATATGCCCTAGCCTACATCGGTCGGGGTCTTGCCTACTCGGACTTAGAAAAATACGAGGAAGCGATCGCAGATTACAACCAAGCCCTACAACTTGACCCCGAATTAGCCCTAGCCTACAACAACCGGGGTCTTGCCTACTCGGACTTAGAAAAATACGAGGAAGCGCTCCAAGATTACAACCAGTCTATTGAATTTAATAATCCCTTATTATATCTTCCTTATACCAACCGGGGATGGGCTTACTACAAATTAGGAAAATATGAACAAGCTATCAAAGATTTTGATCGCGCTCTCAAACTAAATCCTAACTATACTAAAGCCCAAAATAACCGCAAACTTGCCTATGAAAAATTGCAAGCAGACAATTAAGGTAAGCATTCAGCTATCAGTGGTCAGCCAGGGGAGATGGGGAAGATAGGGGAGATGGGGGGAAGAAGTGAGGAGAGAAAAGTGAGAAGTGAGAAGTGAGTAGTCTGTAATTTTTTCTCTATCCTCTCTCCTCTATTCTCTCTCCTCCCTCTGGGGGAGAACAAAGAAGCAAGAACAAACAACATTACTGTTTACTGTTCCCTGTTCCCTGTTCCCTGTTCCCTTGTTCACAAACAACCAACAACCAACAACCAATTAATTATCCATTATTCCTCCCCAAACTGAATCTCTGCGGTGACAATATCTGGGGCCGTGCGGTGTAACTGAAATCCGACCTTTTCGCAGACACGCTGCATCGGGCCATTTTCCGGTAAAATATCCGCACTAATGCGATTCAACGACCGTTTTTTGCCAATCTCCACCAAACGAGATAATAACTCAGTTCCTAACCCTTGATGTTGATAGCGATCGCTAACAATCATAGCAAATTCCGCCTCATTCAAGCCATGTAACTGACTCAACCGGGCAATCCCTAAAATTTCATGTTCACCCGTCTCTGGGTCCTTATAATCGGCAACGAGAGCCATTTCTCGGTCATAATCAATAAAACAAATCCGAGAGAGACGATCATGGGCTACCCGACTGGTGAGAGACATAAGATGGAAATAACGCAAATATACACTCTCTTGGGACAAAGGTTCGTGAAACTGACGCACTAAAGGTTCATCTTCGGGCCGAATCGGACGAATCACCATTTCTTTCCCATCGGGTAAGGTCCAAGGTTGCACATATTGCAAGGGATAGGGAGAAATGGCCGGTTTAGGTAAAGGTTGGGTCTCAGCCTCATGTAACACCACCCGCGCATCCAAAGCAATTAAATGTTCACTAGACGCTAACAAAGGATTAATATCCATTTCCTTAATCCACGGTTGTTCAGCCACCAATAAGCTAAACCGGACTAATAATTGTTCTAAAGCCTCAATATCCACCCCTTTCTGGCCGCGGACTCCCTGTAAAGCGCGATAAATCTTGGTTTGTTCCATCATCCGTCGGGCCAAAGTAGTATTTAAAGGGGGCAACCCCAACGAACTATCTTTAAACACTTCTACCAACGATCCCCCAGTCCCAAACAGTAACACTGGGCCAAATTGGGGATCAAGACTGCTACCGAGAATTAACTCATAATCCCCTTGAGACATTTTTAACATGGGTTGGACTGTCACCCCTTGGAAATGGTGGGCCCCGACTTTCTCGGCCACAGAAGACTCAATGGCCTGATAGGCTTTACGGACGGTTTCTGCATCTTGGAGTAATAAACGCACTCCTCCCACATCGGTTTTATGGGTGATGGTGGTGGAATTGAGTTTTAAAACTACAGGATAGCCAATTTTTTCGGCTTGGGCGATCGCCTCCTCCTCATTCGTCGCAATGCGCGTTGTCACCGTAGGTATCCCATAGGCTTCTAACAGTTTTTTCGACTCAAACTCCGTTAACAGGGTCCGGCCTTCCTCTTTCACCGTCTCTAACATCTGCTGCACCTCTTGCCGATTCGGAGCATTTTCATCCTCATCGCTGGGGAGATGGGGGGTTTCATAGAGGCCCCGTAAGTTATAGGCATATTGCCACATATAGTTAAACACATGGGCTGCCGTATCCGGAAAAGGCAGGGTAAAGATTTTAGAATTATTGAGAATCTGTTCCCCTGGGGTAATGCCATCTCCCCCCATCCAACTGGCTAAAATGGGCTTTTTCGGGGGATTCCCTTGGAGAATTTCCACAAAGCGACGGGCCGTTTTGGTGGGATCAGTCATTGCTTGGGGGGTAAGAATGGCCAATAACCCATCACTATTTTTATCCTTGAGGGCAATTTCAATGGATTTGGCATAGCGATCGGGGTCCGCATCCCCCAAAATATCAATAGGGTTGGCGTGACTCCAGTGGGTGGGTAAGATGTCATCCAATTCCTGTTTCGTGTCATCGGAGAGTTTCGCCAACTCTCCCCCCTCCGAAATTAACGCATCGGTGGTGAGGACTCCCGGCCCCCCGGCATTGGTAAGAATGGTGAGGCGTTTGCCTTTGGGCCGTGGTTGTTTGGCTAGCACTTCCGCCATATTAAACAAGTCATCAATATTATTCACCCGTAACACCCCACAGCGACGGAAAGCAGCATTTAAAACCGCATCACTTCCCGCTAAAGCCCCGGTATGGGAGGCGGCAGCCGCCGCAGCCGCATCGGTGCGTCCGGCTTTAATGACGATAATGGGTTTGGTCCGGGCTACTTCTCGGGCCGCAGAGATGAAGGATTTGGCATTGCCAATGGTTTCCATATAAATGACAATACTGTGGGTATTGGGATCATCACCGAGATAATCAATTAAGTCTCCCCAATTGACATCTAACATAGAGCCAATGGAAATAAAGGCACTAAAGCCCACATTTTCCCGAAAACTCCAGTCCAGAATCGAGGTACATAACGCCCCACTTTGACTGATAAAGCCCACATTACCGGGGCCCGCGATCGCGCCTGCAAACGTTGCATTTAGCCCATTCACCGGACTCATCACCCCCAAACAGTTGGGGCCAATAATCCGCATTCTACCAGCCCGAGCAATCTCTAAAATTTCCTGCTCCAATTGCACCCCTTGAGAGCCAATTTCCTTAAACCCCGCAGAGATAATAATCGCCCCTTTCACTCCCGCAGCAACACATTCTCGAATCGCCCCAGGCACATAGGCCGCGGGAATGGCAATCACCGCCAAATCCACCTTCTCCGGAATCGCTGAAATATTGGGATAGGCTTTAATCCCCAACACACTGGCCCGCTTCGGGTTCACCGGAAATACCGTCCCTCCAAAGGGATTACTAATTAAATTCCATAATAAAGTTCGTCCCACACCCCCAGGCTTTTCACTCGCCCCAATCACCGCCACAGATTGGGGTTGAAAAAAGACATCAAGGGGTTGACGTTCGTAGCGTAGCACGTTTTGAGCCGGATCAGCCGTTCGGGTTGTATTTGTTGGTGTTACCATGGATTACTCCTAAATCAATTTTTGTACAGCAGATTACATTGCAGTTCGGTGGACAGGAAATCGAGATACAGGCAATCGAGAGAGGGGGCTTTCAGTGCAGCTAATTTTTAATAATTCTATCGCTCCTTTGTTATTTTAAATCATGGTTTCGGAAGTCTTCAAAAACTGTGATTTTTGGCAAAGATAACTACTCACTCAAGGAGCAAAGTCCCCACTTGATGGGAGTTGCAGCCAAACCTGATTCAGTTCTATTCTTTAATCCCAACTTGGGCTAATGTCCCAAAACTTTGTATTTTTTTTAGATTTTTCAGTCTGAATTAAGAAGCAATAAGAATAGGTATCATTTCCTTAATGGTAAGATAACGTTGAGTTTTTTTTTTAAGAAAAGGTTATGAGGGGAGGTGGGGGAGG
>NZ_JAQMSD010000062.1 GCF_028330525.1 Spirulina sp. CS-785/01 | reverse complement strand
GGAGTCGGGAGATGGGAGTCGGGAGTCGGGAGTCGGGAGTCGGGAGATGGGGAGTAACAACTGGTTACTGGTTACTGTTCCGGAGTTCCCTGTTTACTGTTTACTGTTCCCTGTTTACTGTTTACTGTTCCCTGTTTACTGTTTACTGTTCCCTGTTCCCTATTCCCAAACAACCCACCTAAATTAACTCTAAAATCGCCTGTACTGTCACCCCTAACCCAATTACCGCAATGACTCCAGCACTGGCAACGGGGAGGAGTTTTACGAGACGGGGAGGGGTGGGGAAGTGTTGGAAGACTCGCTTCATATTGACCAGTAAAAGACCTAACGTAGTGAGGGTTAACGCGAGTCCTAAACTAAATACCGACACTAACGCTAATCCTAACGCAGTATGTCCCACTGCCACTGTGGTTAATAACAGGACTAAGGCCGCAGGACAAGGGACTAACCCCCCAGACACTCCTAATGCAAAAATATCACTCCAATGGGTGGGGGTGGGGTGATGGTGATGGTGATGGTGATGGTGATCTTTGTGGGAATGATGGGGATGGGGATGGTGTTGGTGAGACGGTTGGGTTAACCGTTGACGTAAAAGATTAAGAGCGATCGCCAGAATAAAGCCGCCCGATAGTAAACTTAAATAGGGATAAAGCTGTTCGGGTAGAATATACTGCGACGCAAACAAGGCCACCAGTCCCAACGCAAACACCCCTAATGTATGGGTGACAGTGGTGGTTAAGCCTAATAATACCGCATGACGATTAGTGGCTTTCGCGCCCACTAAATAAGCCCCTATCATGGTTTTACCATGACCAGGGGACAAGGCGTGCGCTCCACCCCATAAAAACGCAATGGGTAACGCAAGTAACCACCCCTTGCTGATTAAATTATCCGTGGGAGTTGCAGAGAGAGTAATACTTTGTTCCGGTTGGTCGGTAGAGAGGAGAATCGTTTTCACCTGCTCATTATATTGTAAGGTCGTGAGACAGTGAGCAAAAGGCATCTCCCCATCATACAGACCATAGCGGATATTTAAACGAGTGACAGGTTGTGACCATTGGTACTCCACGGCCACCGTACTATGGGTTTGTGCGGCATTTTCTGGGGTATCCGGGAGAAGGTCTTCGGGGGAAGGGGTGACTGTGACCAGGGCTGGATTCCCCCCAGCATTGGTAAGCTGGAAGCGATCGCTAAAATAGGTTTGTAATTCCTCTTGATGATTGGCAATTTCGAGATCAGAGAGTTTCCCATTTTGGTTATCATCGGCATGGGAGACTAACACCGTGGGAAAGGTGAGTCTCACCTGTGCTTGATTGTCCTGTACCTGCACCTCCGCCAGAGTCAGATCAGACATATGGGCTAAACTGGGGAGGGAAAAGGTTTGAGAGAGAACAATTGCTCCCAAACAAGCAACCAGTGTGAGTCCGAGAAAGCGTGAGAGTTGTTTCATGATGATAGGGGTTAAATGATTTGTGGCGTATCTTGAGTTTATAAGTTAGCAGCGATCGGAGACCTAGATCGATCCCCCGAAAATTGTCTCCCGTTCCTTCTACCCCTAAAATCAACAGAAGATGGATTAATAAGGAGGAACAGCGTGCGAATTTTAATTATGGGAGGGACTCGCTTCATCGGCATTAACCTCACCCAAATTTTAGTTGAACAAGGCCATGAAGTGGTTTTATTTAACCGAGGGAATAATCCTCCCCCGGTCATGGGGATCCCCCAAATTCACGGCGATCGCAAAAAGGCGGCAGACTTAACCGAAAAACTCCAAGATCAGCATTTTGATGCCATCTTCGATAATAACGGACGCAAACAGGAAGATACTCAACCTCTGGCGGATTTATTTAAGGATAAAGTCCAGCATTTCGTCTATGTGAGTTCTGCGGGAGTCTATCAGCAGTCCGAACAACTCCCCCATCAAGAAGGAGATACCATTGACCCGAACAGTCGTCATAAAGGGAAACACGACACCGAAACCTACTTAGACCAACAGGGACTCCCTTGGACTTCCGTGCGTCCTGTGTATATTTATGGGCCTAAGAACTACAATGATGTAGAGGCGTGGTTTTTTGACCGGATTGTGCGCGATCGGCCTATCCCCATTCCCTACGACGGCACACACATCACCCAACTGGGTCACGTTAAAGATTTAGCCAATGCCATGGCCGCCATCCTCGGCAAAGAAGAAGCCAAAGGACAAGTGTACAATATCTCTGGGGAACGCTACGTCACCTTTAAAGGATTAGCCTATGCTTGTGCCGAAGCAGCCGGAAAGTCTCCTGAGACTGTAAAATTAGTTCACTTTGACCCCAAACAATTTGACTTCGGAAAACGCAAAGCCTTTCCCTTACGAGTCCAACATTTCTTCGCAGATATTCATAAAGCGAAACAGCACTTAAATTGGCAACCCGAATTTGATTTAATTTCGGGATTAAAAGATTCCTTTCAAAACGACTATCTCCCCTCTGGACGGGATAAAGCCGACATTGATTTTACGACGGATGAGCAGATTCTTCAGCAGTAAGCATTCAGCTATAGCAATTTTAAATGAGTTGTGTTAAAAACTTGGGAGCAAAAGGTAACTCCGGAACAGGGAACAGGGAACAGGGATAGGGAGTTTAGAGTTTTTTCTTACTTTTTGATTTATTACCAATCATTTATTTTTGCTCTATCAGCTATCAGCACGCCTTGGGTTAAAACCCAAGGCTAAGAGCTAAAACCCGTTTAACAATTAACCATCAACCATCAAAAATTAACGTAAGCATTCAGCGTTCAGCATTCAGCCCTCAGCTTTTGAATGAAATAAGCATTTAGCACTCAGCATGAGCGCGAGAGTATGTTAGTTTTAAGCTGACGGCTGACGGCTGACGGCTGACGGCTGACGGCTGGAGCTAAAACGGATAATTTAACACTTTAATCACCGTCTCTGAAGACAAACTCCCTACTGTAACGGCTAGAGTATCACTGCCCACTCGGTCCACGGGGTAGGAAGCAAGGGTTAGAAAATCCTCTAAGGGTTGAATATCACAATTTGTGGCATCTGCTGCCTGAGTCCGATAATGGGTGGGAATGACAATTCTAGGCCGTAGCGTTTCAATGGCCTGTAATGCCTCTTGGGGAGTATAGGCTTTTGGACCTCCCCCCACCGGGACTAAGGCCACATCCGGTCGTCCCATCAAGATTTTATGTTCAATTTCAATAGGAGCAGCGGCCCCCCCTAAATGTAAAATATCGACTCCCCCTTGAGTCCATTTCCAAGCCACATTATCCCCAAACCGTCGCCCCCCTTGACGGTCATGGGGAATGCTAATGCCTTGAAATTCTTTCCCGTCGATGAGATAAGACCCCGCTTCTCGGATGACTTTATCTTGGGAGACATTGGGGACAACGCTGGGGACTCCCTCATCAAATAACCAACTACTGGTTAACACTAAATCCGCACTAACGCTAGGAGTCCGATATCCTGCCGTACATCCTAGAGTCCGAAAGGGGTTCACTAAGACCCGTTTCCCTTCTCCGGAAAATAAAAAACAGGTGTGACCTAAATATTTAATGGTCACGCCTCCGGTTTGTGCCTGAGAAACCCGTTGTCGAGTGGTGAGAAGGCCACTGGCGGTTAGTAGGCTAACTCCGGCATATTGGAGTAATTTGCGCCGTTTCATCATTGCTGTTTTGTGTATTTACTTATTGACCTATTGATTTTAGGAAGTTTTGTAGCAGTTGTTTACCCGAAGTGGTCAGAATACTTTCTGGATGGAATTGCACACCTTGCAGCGTGGGGTAGTCTCGATGACGAATGCCCATAATCGTACCATCTTCGACCCAAGCGGTTATTTCCAGTACGGTCGGGACGGTTTCTGGGTCGATGACGAGACTATGATAGCGGGTGGCGAGGAAGGGGTTGTCTAGGTCGGCAAAGAGTCCTGTGCCGTTATGACGAATTTCTGAGGTTTTCCCGTGCATGAGGGAGGGGGCGCTGATCACTTTGCCGCCGAAGACTTGGCCTATACTCTGATGGCCGAGGCAAACCCCTAAGATGGGGACGGTCTCACTGAGTTTTTCGATGAGTTGTAGAGAGATTCCGGCATCGTCGGGACGACCGGGGCCGGGGGAAATGACGATGCCATCGGGGTTGAGGTCTTTGATCTCGGTGAGGGTGATACAGTCGTTGCGATAAACTTGGATGTCGGAGGCAATGTCGTAGGTTTCGCCCAACTCTCCGAGGTGTTGGACGAGGTTATAGGTGAAGCTGTCGTAATTGTCGATAACCAGAAGCATTTATGGATCAATGAGTAGAATCACTAGGGGTGATTTAATGGTAGCCGATCGCGTGCTTTGCTGGTTGTTGGTTCTTTGTTGTTTGTGAACAAGGGAACAGGGAATAGGGAACAGTAAACAGTAATGTTGTTTGTTCTTGGTTCTTTGTTCTCCCCCATCTCCCCCATCTCCCCCATTTCCCCCATCTCCCCCTCCCTGTGTTCTCTGTGTCTGGAGTGGTTCAATTATTAATTATCAATTATCAACTATCAACTTTAAAAATTGATAGAGGGGGGGGAGTAAGATGAGACTGGCGACAAAAATCGCTGCGATCGCAGCGATTAAAACCGCCCCCGCAGCACAGTCTTTGGCAATTTTCGCTAGTTCGTGATACGCCTTCTGAACCGTGAGATCAACCACCGATTCTAAGGCAGTATTCAATAACTCTAATACCATCACTAACGCGCAAGTGAGACCCACTACCGCCATTTCTACGGCACTCACCTGTAAAAATAGCCCTAAACTCACCGCCAGCACGGCCACTCCGGTATGAATTCTAAAATTTCGCTGGGTAGCGAAGGCATAACACACCCCCGCCCAAGCATATTTAAAACTGACTAACAAATTCGGCGCGATCGTCCACGCTAAATTCCGTTGATTGGGTTTCGCAGCAGAAATAGGAGTCGTCTTGTCCGACTGCTCTGTTCGACTCTGCCCTGTTCGATGAAGTAACGCGAACAGAGAGGCTTTCGCAGAGGAAGGATTTGCCGGAGAAGTCAGTTGTTGATTAAATGTCATAAGTCACCGACCCGATTGAAACAACAGTAGTGAGGATGAAGAACTCGCCATCGGGATTATAATCAAGATTTGCCGATCTTGTTAAATTTCTTTACGAAATACAGGTTAAGTCCTCCCCCATGTTCTACCATTAAAAACCTAAAAATCCTAGACGCTAAAATTACAGTTTCTTGACGACAAACCCCGTAAACCGGAGTAATCGCTCTTGTTCCTGTAACATTCGCTGCAAACTTGGCTCATCAGGGTGGTCCCAACCGAGTAAATGTAGCATCCCATGACTCGCCAACCATGCTAACTCAGTTTTCAGAGAATGGGACTGTTGTTTAGCTTGTCGATTGGCTGTTTCCACCGAAATAATGATATCGCCCAAATAAAGGGGTTCATCAGTCCCCTGTTCCCCCTCATAGAGTTCGCTTTCTAAGGCCGCAAAGGCTAAAACGTCTGTGGGTTGCTCTTTCTGCCGATATTGGGTGTTGAACATTTCCATGTTGCGGTCATCGGTTAACCGCAAACTGAGTTCATAGGCATTATTAGCCGAAAGACTAGGGGCAAGCTGTTCTAACCACTGGTGAAAGCAATGCTCCCATAATTCCTCTGGGAAGGGAGAGGGAAGGGGGGAGAGGGTGGGAAAATAATGATCTTCTAGGTGAAATTCGAGGGTTAGGGGAGGCATTGGGAGATGGGAGTCGGGAGATGGGAGTCGGGAGATGGGAGTCGGGAGTTGGGGGAGATGGGGGAGATGGGGGAGAACAAAGAACCCACTGTTCCCTGTTCCCTTCTCACCGAGTGAGATAGGCTAAAGCAATTAAAACCGCCAAAATACCTATTGTTGAGAGGGCAAAATGCTGTAAAGACTTGCCGCCTTTGCGTACCATATTGCGCATAGCGAGTTTGACATAACTCGGTTGGGGTTCGGGTTGAGATGGGGAGTCTGGAGGAGTTTGGGGGGTTTGGGTTTCTTGGGTCATTCTTTTGATTGATCACTCTAACTGCTAATGTAACAGTTCTTTACAAAAAAAAGGAGGGACGTTCCCTAGAACGCCCCTACAGACGGTTTTAATCCATTCAGGAAATTCGCTTAACCCGGAATTAATCCATCAAGGTTTCGGAATTGGTCATGGGAGGTGCAACTAATGCGGGGGCATTGAAAGGCAGACTCCCCAAGGACTTCGAGGGTTGTTTTTCGGCATAAACGGGGAACGCATCCCGAACTTTGGCCGCGACTTCGACGGTTTTCACATCGTAGGTGCTGGTGGCGAGTTTCGGATAGAAGCCAATGCCGACTACAGGAATGATTAAACAAAGAGCAATGAAGATTTCGCGGGGTTTGGCATCAATTCCTAGGGGATCAAGGGAGAGTTGGGTTTCGCTTTGGCCGTAGAAGACAACCCGCAACATGGAGAGGAGATAGATGGGGGTGAGAATTAAACCAACGGCGGCTAAGAAGATGACGACGACTTTAAAGGAGGTGCTGTAAACGTCGCTGCTGGCGACTCCGAGAAAGATGGTGAGTTCACTGACAAAGCCACTCATTCCAGGTAAGGCTAAGGAGGCTAAGGACCCGGCGGTAAAGAGGGCGAAGACTTTGGGCATTTGTTTGGCTAACCCGGTCATTTCGTCCATCATCAGGGTGTGAGTCCGTTCGTAGGCGACTCCGGCTAAGAAGAATAAGACGGCGGCAATGAGTCCGTGGGAGACCATTTGCAGCATTGCGCCGTTGATGCCGACTTCGGTGAAGGAGGCGATACCGATGAGGACAAAGCCCATGTGGGAGATGGAGGAGTAGGCAAGGCGGCGTTTTAGGTTGGTTTGTCCAAAGGCGGTGAAGGCCCCGTAAACGATGTTGACAACACCGAGGATGACTAAGACGGGGGCAAATTGGATGTGGGCGTTGGGTAAGATTTCCATGTTGAAGCGGAGTAACCCGTAACCGCCCATTTTCAGGAGAACGCCGGCCAAAATCATGGAGACGGGGGCAGAGGCTTCGCCGTGAGCGTCGGGAAGCCAAGTGTGGAAGGGAAAGAGGGAGAGTTTTACGCCGAAGGCGATGAGGAAACCAACGTAGGCGAGGGTTTCGAGGAGGATGGGATATTGACGGAGGCCGAGTTCGGTGAGATCAAAGGTGGTTTGTTCTCCACAGAAGGCGAGTCCGAGGACGGCTGCGAGGATGAAAAGGGAGGCTAAAGCGGTATAAAGGATGAATTTGGTGGCGGCATAGCGACGCTTTTTCCCGCCCCAGATGGCGATGAGGAGATAGACGGGTACGAGTTCCAGTTCCCACATGAAGAAGAAGAGGAGGGCATCGGTGGCGGCGAAAACGCCCATTTGTGCGCTATACAGCACTAACATTAAGAAATAAAATAAGCGGGGCTTATGGTCAACGCGCCATGAGGCCAGGAGAGCTAATGTAGTGATTAATCCAGATAATACAACGAGGGGCATGGAGAGGCCGTCGAGGGCTAGGGACCAGTTTAAGCCGATTTGGGGAATCCAGGGGATGGTTTCGCTGAGTTGGAAGCCGGCTAAGGTGCGATCGTAGGATGACCAGACGGCGTAAACGGTGAGGGCGAAGTTGAGGAAGGCAATGCCTAGGGTGTACCAGCGAACGGTGTGTCCTTTTTTATTGGGGAGGATGGGAATTGCTAGGGAAGCCACTAGGGGCAGGAGGATGATGGCGGTTAACCACGGAAATGAATCAGTAAACATGACAGTAGGAGTAAATACTTATGAGTATGATACTTGCTATTCTATGAAGTTTTACTAAGATTTGAAAAGAACTTAGACAAAAAAAATCAATGAGACCCATTGGAATTCTTAAATCTCTCTCAGGTCAGGGATTTGATCCAGTCCGGTGAAGGGGCATGGGGTGATAACTGTGAAGTTTTACTCCTTTTGTGGATCTCTTGACTTTTTCTTTCGTCTATGCTGTTTTGAGAGGAGGTCTAATTTTTGTGTGCATTCCGTCGATTTTTGACGGAAAAGGGGTACGCTAGCAAAAAGATGGCAATTACCGTTTATGCCCTGTGGCCAATGTTTGTATGGTTCTGCTGGTCTGGCTTGAAAAGACTGGACTTGCTCAAGAGGATCAGGGTTCGCTATGATTGTTGGTCTGAGTGCCAAAACCTTAAAAAATGTTTACAAGGTTTATAAGAGTACCAATCTGGTGTTAGGAGGACAAACTGTGTTTATACGACTCGCACAACAACACCGCCAATTTGTTCGAGATTTAGTGATGAATTTGCAAGCTCTAGCGACGGTGCTGGAGAATCGAGGTTATTTAGCGTCCTGCTACACCTGTGGGAGTGAAATGAGTAGTGCTTCGTTTATGGTGAGTTTGGGTGAAAACCATCTGATCCGCTTTTTGGTGTCGGATTATGGGATCACTTGGACGGAGATGCGTGACGATCGCGAGTTAATGAAACTGGAGGGGGCTGAGGCCATTAGCCAGCTTCAGGAGTTGGCGAATTTGATTAAGTATGAAGGGACTCCTGGGGAGACGGGAGTGACTCCTGATCCGCAGTCGGGGAAGGTAAAGGGGGCTTTTTCTTCTGCGATCGCTACGAATTAACCCATTGTGTCTAAATGCCTAATCCTGATCAGGAACTCGTGAAACCTTTGATTGATGGGGAAGATGGGGGAGATGGGGAAGAT
>NZ_JAQMSD010000061.1 GCF_028330525.1 Spirulina sp. CS-785/01 | reverse complement strand
GTTAGAGTATTTCGGGGGTAAGTTTGGCAAGGTGACAATTGCTGTTAACCCTGCTCATACCAGCCAACAATGCTCTAACTGTGGCGCAATTGTCAAAAAATCTCTATCGACTCGGACTCATGTTTGTCAATGTGGGTTCACCCTAGACAGAGACTGGAATGCTGCCATTAATATTCTGAAATTAGCTTTGAGTACGCGCTTAGCATAGCGGAACTTGGGTCTTGGACCTGAACGCGGGACTGAGATTCGACCTCTACTTTGGTTGGAGTGATCCTGCCAAAGCAAGTTGGGTCTATGAATGAAGAATCCACGTCCTTCTAGGGCGTGGAGTGTCAAATCTCTCTTAATCCCTTTCCCCCTAGACCTCAATGTTATTTCCTATACCAAAGACGGTAAAAAATCTCCCATTGCAACCATTCCTCAAAAGCTAGAACACTCGAAATACAAGGATAAGAGAGAAAATATATTACAGATCAGATCAGCCAACCTCCCCAGAACCCCTCCCCTTAAAACAATCAAAACATTGCGTAATTCAGTTAACTTTTTTAGAAAATATTGAATAAATCTAAATTTCCCCTGCTTAGAAAAAAGGAAGCGTCACAATAGAAAACGAAGTCAAGCGACACGATACCCGAAACAACATTCTTCTATCTTCCCTCATAACTTGTTTTCTCATCACTAAAAGGAATAACTTATGTCTGCGACACAAACCCAAGCCCCAACCCAAACCAACAGCAACCCCAAGCAGAAACCCCCTCAAAAAGACAAACGCCTCAAAGTCCTCGATGTCACCATGAAGCGTAACCATTACCGCCAGGACTCCCTCATCGAGGTCCTACACAAAGCCCAAGAGTCCTTTGGCTATCTCGAACTAGAAATCCTCGAATACATTGCCAAAGAACTCAAACTCCCCCTCAGTCGAGTCTATGGCGTAGCCACCTTCTATCACCTCTTTTCCCTCAAACCCGGTGGCGAACATAACTGCGTAGTTTGCATGGGGACCGCTTGTTACGTGAAAGGGGGAGACAAAATTATCGAACAAATTGAACAAGACCTCAATGTGAAAGTTGGCGAAACCACCGAAGACGGCAAAGTGTCCCTACTCTCTGCCCGTTGTATCGGGGCCTGTGGCATCGCCCCCGCAGTAGTCCTAGATGGCACAGTCCAAGGCAAACAAACCCCCGAAAGTACCGTCGCCAAACTCAAAAAATTACAAAGCGAATAGTCCCCTAGCGGGTTAAACCCACTATTCCCCTTTCAACAACTCTCAACGACTCTCAATGACTAAGGAGTAAAGCATTATGGATAGAGAAGGCTTACTAGAAATAGCCGAAGCGGAAAAAAATCAACGGAAACGCCACCGCATTCACTGTTGTACCTCAACCGGGTGTCAAGCCGCCAGTTCCCTCGATGTGAAAAAGAACCTCACCAAAGCCGCCAAAGAACAAGGACTCAGCGATGAAGTGGACATCGTAGGTGTGGGCTGTATGGGGTTTTGCGGCAACGGGCCTCTCGTCGAAATAGAGCCCGATAACCAACTCTACGAAACCGTCACCCCAGACCAAGCAGAGGGGATCATTTCCAGCTTAAAAGGGGGCAACGCCAGCGCAGCCCAAGGCAACCTGCACCACCCCTTTTTCAGCCGCCAAATGCCCATTGTGCGGGAAAATAGCGGTAAAGTTGACCCAGAACGCATTGAAGACTATATCGCCTTTGGGGGCTATCAGGCTTTGTGTAAAGCCCTCTATGACATGACCCCAGAAGAAATTGTCGAAGAAGTGCGCCAAAGCGGCTTACGGGGTCGGGGCGGAGGCGGTTTCCCCACTGGGTTAAAATGGGCGACCGTGGCCAAAATGCCTGGGGAACGGAAATATTTAATCTGTAACGGGGATGAAGGCGACCCAGGGGCATTCATGGACCGCAGTGTCCTAGAAAGTGACCCCCATCGCGTCATTGAAGGGATGGCCATTGCCGCCTATGCCGTAGGGGCAGAACATGGCTATATCTACGTTCGCGCTGAATATCCCCTCGCTATCAAACGCCTCGAAAAAGCCATTAAACAGGCGAAAAAATACAACCTGTTAGGCAGTCAAATTTTAGACTCTCCCTTTGATTTTAAAATTGACATCCGCATTGGGGCGGGGGCCTTTGTTTGCGGGGAAGAAACCGCCCTCATTCAGTCCATTGAAGGCCGTCGCGGCAACCCGGTTCCTCGGCCTCCCTACCCGGCAGAAAAAGGACTTTGGACCTATCCAACTCTCATTAACAACGTCGAAACCTTCGGCAATATTCCCCCCATTGTCGAACGCGGGTCTGAGTGGTTCTCCGGTATTGGCACAGAAAATAGTAAAGGGACGAAAATTTTCGCCCTCACGGGGAAAATTGAAAATAATGGTCTGATTGAAGTTCCCATGGGCATTACCCTGCGGGAAATTGTCGAAGAAATGGGCGGCGGAGTCCCTGACGGAGAGGTGAAAGCGGTACAAACGGGGGGCCCGTCTGGGGGGTGTATTCCCGAAAACTTGCTAGATACTCCGGTGGACTATGACTCCCTGAAAGAAGTTGGGTCTATGATGGGGTCCGGGGGAATGGTGGTTATGGATAAAGGCACATCAATGGTCGCCATTGCCCAGTTTTATATGGACTTCTGCCGGGAGGAAAGTTGCGGGAAATGTATCCCCTGTCGGGCCGGAACTGAACAACTTTATGCCCTGTTGACTAAACTCCTCAAGAAACAAGCCACGGCGGCTGATTTAGCGAAAATGGAAGCCCTTTGCGAGATGGTGAAAAGTACCAGTTTGTGTGGCTTAGGTATGACGGCCCCTAGTCCAGTGGTGAGTACCTTGCGCTATTTCCGTGACGAATACGAGGAGTTGTTACAAGAACGGGGTTACAGTCAGGTGAATGGAAAGGTCACGATTGGATAAAGAGGCGGCCCAACAGGACGCTTCTCACCAATCTCAATTAACCCCTCATCCCCAACCGGGTTAATGTTTATTCTCACTATCATTGGGTCAGAAAGGAGATCATGTCTGTTAAAACTTTAAAAATCAACGGTCAAGACATCGCTGCCGAAGCGGGAAAAAGTATTCTACAAGTTGCCAAAGAGGAAGGCATCCCCATTCCCACCCTTTGCCACCTAGAAGGGGTGACGGATGTGGGGGCCTGTCGTCTCTGTCTTGTGGAAATTAAGGGAATTAATAAACTCCTGCCGGCCTGTGTCACGGAGATTGGCGAAGGGATGGAAGTTGAAACGAATACCCCTCGCTTGCAAGAATATCGCCGTATGACGGTGGAATTGCTGTTTGCAGAAGGGAATCATATGTGTTCTTTCTGCGTGGCTAATAATAACTGTGAGTTACAGGATGCGGCCATTGAAGTGGGGATGGATCATACCCGCTTTGATTATCGCTTCCCGGACCGGGGAATGGACTTATCTCACCCGGAATTTGCCATTGATCATAACCGTTGTATTCTCTGTACACGCTGTGTGCGGGTTTGTGATGAAATTGAAGGGGCCCATGTTTGGGATGTGGGCCAACGGGGAGAACAATGTTACATCATTTCTGGATTGGATCAACCCTGGGGCGAAGTTGATGCTTGTACTTCCTGTGGGAAATGTGTGGATGCTTGTCCGACGGGGGCGATTTTCCGCCAAGGAACAACGACGGCAGAAAAATTGGGCGATCGCGCCAAGTTATCCTTCTTAATTAATGCCAGAGAGAAACAGGAATGGACACGGTAAAGAAGTGTTTTGTTTCATTGTCGAGTAATTTGCTGATTCTAAGCGAGAGGAATTGATTTCATGTCTAAAATACGTTTTGCCACTATCTGGTTAGCGGGTTGTTCGGGTTGCCATATGTCTTTCTTGGATATGGATGAATGGTTAATCGAACTCGCGGATCAAGTCGATGTGGTCTATAGTCCCGTCGGATCAGACTTAAAAGACTATCCGGAAAATGTGGATGTTTGCCTGGTTGAAGGCGGTGTGGCTAATGAAGATAATCTAGAATTAATTCAACAAGTCCGCGATCGCACCAAAACCCTCATTTCCTTTGGGGATTGTGCCGTAACGGCCAATATTCCCGCCATGCGGAATATGTTGGGCGGACGAGACCCTGTGTTAAAACGGGGTTATATTGAATTAGGGGATAATTCTCCCCAACTTCCCCATGAACCAGGAATTGTTCCGGAACTCTTAGACCAAGTGATTCCCGTTCACCAAGTCGTTCCCATTGATATTTTTATGCCAGGTTGTCCTCCCTCTGCCGACCGCATTAAAGCCACCATCGAACCCCTTTTAAACGGTAAAGAACCCGCTATGGAAGGGCGAGAAATGTTGAAATTTGGGTAATGGGGAATGGGGAATGGGGAATGGGGAATGGATAATTGATTACTGATTACTATTCCCTTATTCACAAAGAACCAACAACCAACAACCAACCACCAACAAACATGAACTTAACTGCTACCTTGACCGCTTTCTCCCTTGCTGTGGCAACGACTTTCACCGGAACAACGCTACAGGCCCAAACCTCTCAACCTGCCCAATATCCTGAGAATTTTTTGGCAGACTTTCTAGAAAGTTGTCGGTTATCAGCCACAGATCAAGGACTTCCTGAAGATGTCGCAGAAACCTCCTGTCAGTGTATGATCACGCAAATTCAAGCCAATTATACCTATCAGGAATATACCGAAATTGCCCAAAGCATTGCCCAAGGTAATGTCACCCAAGAGCAAATGACCGGGTTACTCGACACCATTGAGTCTTGTGTGGCAGAAGAATAATTTACTGCACAAAATGTGCAATTTGTCAATAAAAAGATTTGAGTGGAGGACAGAGAAATGAGTAAAACTGTTGTAATTGATCCCATCACCCGTATTGAAGGTCATGCCAAAATTTCCCTCTTTTTGGATGATGCCGGGGAAGTGGAAGATGCTCGCTTTCATGTCGTCGAATATCGAGGATTTGAGAAATTTTGTGAGGGACGGCCTTTCACAGAAATGGCAGGCATTACCGCCCGAATTTGCGGCATTTGTCCCGTGAGTCACCTGCTGGCCGCTGCTAAAACCGGAGATAAAATTTTAGCCGTAAATGTCCCCCCCACCGGGGAAAAACTGCGCCGTTTAATGAACTTAGGGCAAATCACCCAATCCCATGCTCTATCTTTTTTCCATTTAAGTAGTCCTGACTTTTTATTGGGATGGGATAGTGATCCCGCCAAGCGGAATGTATTTGGATTAATTGCCAATGATCCCGACTTAGCGCGGGCTGGCATTCGCTTACGGCAATTTGGTCAAACCGTGATTGAATTATTAGGAGCAAGAAAAATTCACGCGGCCTGGGCGGTTCCTGGGGGGGTTCGGACTCCTTTATCGGACGATGCCAAACAATGGATTACAGACCGTTTGCCAGAGTCCTTTGATACCATTCACACCGCCATTGATTTATTCAAAAAACTTCTCGACCAATTCAACACAGAAGTAGAACAATTTGGGCAATTTCCCTCTTTGTTTATGAGTCTCGTGGGGGATAATGGCGAATGGGAACATTATGGCGGCAAAATCCGCTTTCGGGATAGTAGCGGGAATATTATCGCCGATGGATTGAGTGAAGATAATTACCAGGATTATATTGGCGAATCCGTCGAACCCTGGTCTTATTTGAAATTCCCCTATTATAAGCCGTTAGGCTATCCCGACGGCATTTATCGGGTGGGACCTTTGGCCCGGTTGAATACCTGTGATTATATTGGCACAGAAGCCGCAGATCGGGAGTTACAGGAATTACGCCACCGGGGAGGCGGGGTCCCGACTTCTTCTTTCCTCTATCACTATGCCCGACTGATTGAGATTTTAGCCTGTTTAGAGAAAATCCAAGCCCTGATGGAAGACCCCGACATTCAAAATCCGCGAGTCCGGTCCGATGCGGGGATTAATGCTTTAGAGGGAATTGGGGTGAGTGAAGCTCCTCGCGGGACGTTATTCCATCATTACAATGTAGATGAGAATGGCTTAATTGAGAAGGTAAATTTGATCATTGCGACGGGACAAAATAACTTAGCAATGAATAAAACCATCAAGCAAATTGCCCAACATTATATTCATGGGAATGAGATTCCTGAAGGGATGCTCAACCGGGTAGAGGCGGGGATTCGCTGTTTTGATCCTTGTTTAAGTTGTTCAACTCATGCGGCGGGCCAAATGCCGTTACAGGTGCAACTCATTGGGGCTGATGGTCAGGTTTTAAATGAGGTGTATCGGGGTTAAGCGATAAGCATGGTGAGGAAATCTCGCTATATCTTGACGATATCTTGACAGGGGGTGGGCATTGCCCACCCTAATTTATGCTTCTTCTTTCTTCAGTCCTTCTGCCCTCTGCCCTCTGCCTTGGGATACTGATTACTGTTTCCTGTTTCCTGTTTACTGATTACTGTTTACTGATTAAGGCCAAAGGACTCATTTTCCCTTGATAGACTAAGGCTTGATAGGCCATGGCAACGGCTTCAGCGCGAGTCGCATCGGCTTTGGGGTCTAACTGTTGGGGGTTGGGGTGATTAACGATAATGTTGGCTTTGGTGGCGGCGGCGACGGCGTTTTGGGCATAGGTGGGGATGTCCCATTGATCCTCGTACACTCTTAACACCGAGGGGTCACTCTCTGGTAAGGATAAACCATTGGCGAGGGAAATAATTAAGTGAATGCGGCGTAATTTTTGTTCGGGGTGAAAGGTGCGATCGGGGAAACCGGAAATGAAGCCCGCACGATAGGCTTGTAAAATAGCCCCATGACCCCAAAAATAGGTGGGTACGTCTAAGAATTGACTGGCGGGGCGGATGGGAGGGGGGTTAAAGACTTTCACTAATAACGCAGCATATTGGGCCCGGTTAATGGGGGCATCGGGTTGAAATGTGCCGTTACCAAAGCCACTTACGAGGTCTGCATGGGCTAACCGGATAATAAATTCTTTGGCCCAGTGGTTTTGAATATCGGTAAAGGTGGGAAGGACGGGGGAGGGGTCCACAATATAGGCAGAGGGCAAAGGCCGGGCCTTTCCGGTGGCGACTAGGGCTTGATAGAGAAAGGCGGTGATTTCGGCTCTTGTGGTGTCTTGGAGGGGTTGGAGTTGGTTTAAGTGGGGGTGGTTGACGACTAATTGTTTTTCGGTGGCAATGGCGATCGCAGTGGTAGCATAACTGGGAATTTGGGCGCGATCGCGGAATAATTGCAACCCGGCCATACTCCCGCCCGTCAACCCTAACCCATTCACCAGGGACACCAACACCTGCCCCCGACTAATATTTTCTTGGGGGCGAAATGTGCCATCCCCATATCCCGCTATAAACCCCATATCCGCCGCTTTGCGAATGACCTCGGCGGCCCAGAAGCCATCGGACACATCCCGAAAAACCCGCTGGGTCCCCAACTGTCGGGGCAAGTCGAAGGTATGAGAGACTAAAACGGCATATTCAGCACGGGTGAGGGGATGGTCTGGTTTAAATGTTCCATCGGGAAAGCCGCGAATTAAGCCCCGTTTCACCAATTCATCAATAAAATCAGTGGCCCAATGGCCTTGAATATCCGGGAATTGGCTGGGGCCGGTACTCCCTAGGGGAAGATCAGTCTGGGCAAATTCAACGTTTCCTCGGACACGACGTTGGTTTAACTCATTCCCCGCTAGGGTAAGGAGTTGGGCCCCTTCGTGTTGTAGGTCAATGTGTTCATTGTCTCGAATAATATTTAAAGCGGGGTCTTGGGGACTGCCGAGATAGGGTTGGGCGTTTTCTTTGAGGACAATGCCTGTTACTTTATTCTTCTCGATGAGATTACGCCGAATAACGGGTTTGGCTTGGTGAGAGAGGTAAATCCCCGCCCGGTTGGTTAGGAGGCGGTTATCGGACAACAGAGGCGCACTCTCGTCACTCACTGTAATCCCATACCCTGTATCTTGACAGAGATTGCGCCGCATTTCCCCTTTGGCATTCCGTCGTAAAAATAGGCCCGTTGAGCCATTGTGGGCCAGGTGACTATCCCGAATAATGGGTTTGCTGGTCCCGGTGACGACAATTCCCGCGAGGGTACAATGGTGGACGGTGAGATTGGCGAGAATGGGCGATGCGGACTCTATCCAGAGGCCAATCCCCTTGGTTTTGGGGTTGGTGAGGGTGATGCCTCGTAATTGGGTGCGATCGCTGGCTAAGAGGGTAATATTCTGCCGTCGAAAGGTGGGACTCTGATAGTCTCCTCCCCCAGACAGGATAATATTGCGGCCTTTACTGGGTTCATCGCCAATAATTGTCACCCCAACCGGAACAAGAAACGGGAACTTCTCCCCACTGCTGGTGTCATAAGTTCCCTGAGCTAAGTAGATCAGGGTGTTGGCGGTGGCTTGACTCAGCGCGTAGGTGAGGGTTTGCCAAGGGGCTTGGCGAGTTCCTGCTGCGCGATCGCTTCCTGTGGTTGGATTAATATAAAAGGTGGCCATACACCGACGGAATTCCTATTGTATCTTTGTGGTTCAACTATCAACTATCAACGATCAACCATCAACGATCAACTCTACTACTGTGGACTATTGACCGGAAATGATATTCTTGTCTTGCAGTTGAATGGCGTGCCGGGTCATTGATTTACGTCCTCAAAGCGACCTGTCCTAACCAAAATTATGATTGAAGCAGAGCATTTGAGTAAAATTTATGGCTCAACCCCAGCAATTCAGGATGTCGATTTTTCTGTTGAAGATGGGGAAATTGTGGGGTTTCTCGGACCCAATGGGGCCGGGAAAACAACGACGATGCGGATTTTGTCCGGGTATTTACCTGCGACTACCGGAACCGCCCGCATTGCCGGGTATGATGTCCATGAACAGTCTATGCAAGTCCGGCAGCGTATTGGCTATTTGCCGGAAATTCCCCCACTCTACGATGAAATGACCGTGGAGGGGTTTTTGTTCTTTGTGGCGCGAATTAAGGGGGTTTCAGCCGGCGATCGCGCCCCTCAAGTCCAATGGGCCATTCAACGCTGTAACCTGCAAGAAAAGCAAAAAGTCCTCATTCACAAACTCTCGAAAGGGTTTCGTCAGCGTGTGGGCATTGCTCAGGCCATTGTCCATAATCCCCCAGTGATTATTCTAGATGAACCCACCGTGGGTCTTGATCCCCGACAAATTATTGAAGTGCGCAATTTAATTAAAAGTTTAGCCGGGGAACATACTATTATTCTTTCGACCCATATTTTGCCAGAAGTGAGCATGACTTGCGATCGTGTGACTATTATCAATCAAGGGAATGTGGTGGCTACCAATACCCCCGATAACCTCATGGCCCAATTATCCGCCAGTCGGGGGTATGAATTAGAGGTAGAAGGCAATGCAGAACTCGTTCAACCCCTCTTACAAGTCATTCCAGGGGTAAAATCTGCCGAAGTCCTTCCCCAACCTCAACAAAATCATCATCTCATCCGCATCACTACCGAGTCTAACAACCCAGACTTAGGTCGAGATATTGCTTCCGTAGTGGTCAAAGATACCGGACTGGGACTCTACGAAATGCGACGCACCCGACCCAGTTTAGAGGATGTTTTCCTCGAATTAACCACCGAAGAAGCAACCCTAGACCTCCAAGAGACTCCTCTGAGTGAACAAGTTTCTCTCACCTCCACCTCTGAAGATGACTCACCAGAGTCCGAGGCAACCCCCTCCAACTCTCAACCCCCATCTTCTTCTGACCACCCAACACTGAAAAACGACTCGTGATAGTTCTGGCTAATATTTACGCAATTTTCCGTAAAGAACTGCAAAGTTATTTCGCGTCTCCCCTTGCTTATGTTGTGGCCGGGGTATTTTGGCTAATTTCGGGAGCAGTTTTTGTTTTTTTACTCCTTAGTGACCAAGGTATTTTGCAAGAAATTGCCACCAATGAACAGTATGGGGTCCCCATGTCTCCCATTGATGTGCCGTATATTTTTCTGGTACGGTTTCTCAGTGTCATTGGGTCAATTACTTCGTTTATTCTTCCCCTACTGTCCATGGGACTGTATGCTGAAGAACGAAAAAGCCGCACCTTGGAACTTTTAGCCACTTCCCCGATCACCAACTGGGTGGTTGCCCTAGGGAAGTTATTAGGGGTGGTCACGTTTTATATTACCCTGTTAGTGCCGTTGTTATTATACGAAGCGATCGCCTTGAGTCGCGCTGATCCTCCTGTCCCCCCCGCAGTGCCACTCACAGCCCATTTAGGACTAATTTTATTAGCGGCCTCCCTCCTCTCTCTGGGAATGTTTATTTCTTCCCTCACCAATAGTTCTTTAATTGCCGCCATTCTAACTTTTGCTTTAATTATTTTCCTAGGCATTTTAGACATTATCGCCAATAGTTTACCCCAACCATTAGGGGCGATTTTAAACCACCTTTCCCTAATTAAACATTACGATACCCTAGTGCAAGGAGTCCTAGATAGTAGCAGTTTAGTCTTATTTGCCAGTTATATTATTCTAGGAATCTTCCTCACCGCACAATCCATTGAAGCTCTGAGGTTTCAACGGTCTTAGGTTATTGTTTGTGGTTTGTTTTTCCTATCTTCCCTATCTTCCCTATCCCCAAAATTGTTAATTACCAATCTCCCTGATCTATGAACAAAAAAAGCCCCGTAAAACTGCCCCAATTGGATCGCAAAATTTGGCGATACCTGATTTGGTTTGGTCCATTACTCGCCGTCGCAGGGCTAGTCGTGGGGGCAATAACGGGGATGAGTTCGCCCATTGCCATTACACTAATATTAGTCGGGAGTCTAATTATTATTCTGGGTTTAGGCTTTTGGAGTGGTGTCTTTCAAGGACTCCTACGACAACGGTCAACCCAAGTGGGAACAGACGCATTAATCGCCACCTTAGCCGTTTTAGCCATCTTGGGATTAATCAACTTTTTAGCCGTCCGTTACCCGGTGAAAGTTGACCTCACCGAAACCCAAATTTTCACCCTCGCCCCCCAAACCCAAAGTTTAGTTAAAAACTTAACCAAACCCATGAAAGTTTGGCTATTTCAAGCCAACCCGAACCCCATAGATCGGGATTTATTAGAACGTTATAGCCGACTTAGCCCGAATTTTTCCTATGAATACGTTGATCCGCAAGTAAATATTGGCATTACCAACCGTTTCGGGGTACAAAGTCCAGGGGAAGTCCATCTCGAATACGAAAATAAAACCCAGTTAGTTCAAACCTTAGAATTGCGACAGGGGGAAACCTTATCAGAAGTCCAACTGACCAATGGAATTGAAAAAATATTGCGCGATCGCGCCTTAGTCGCTTACTTCCTCCAAGGTCATGGGGAATATCCCCTAGAACCCGTCGCTGGCGGCATCTCAGAAGCCGTTCAGCGTCTCGAAGAACAAGGCTACGTGATCAAACTCCTCGACCTGAGTACCGAACCCAGCGTCCCCGAAGATGCCACCGTCGTCGTCATTGCCAGTCCGGAACGCGCCTTATTCCGGGGAGAAATTAACGCGATCGAAAATTTCCTCAACCTAGGAGGAGGAGTCCTCATCCTAGAAGACCCCAACCGGGACTCCGGGTTAGGTAGTCTCCTCGACGACTGGGGAATAGAAGTCGATGACCGTTTAATCATTGATGCGTCCGAAGAAGGCAACGCCACCGGATACGGACCCACCACCCCCCTCGTCACAAAATACGGGTCTCATCCCATCACCCTAGAGTTTCAAAATGGTTTATCTGTCTATCCCCTCTCCCACCCCGTCGTCATCCAGGAGGAGGAGGAGATAGAAGCAACTCCCCTTGTGATGACCAATGAAACCAGTTGGGCCGAAGAAGATTTACAATCAGAAACCATTGAATATGACCCCAACGACGATTTAGCCGGCCCGTTAAATATTGGGGTGGCCTTATCCCGTGAGTTAGAAGAAAGTGAGGGAGAGAATAACAACACCGAGGAAGCCGCCCCCCCCGAAGAAGCGCGATTGGTGGTTTTTGGCAATGGGAGATTTATCACCAATGGTTGGTTTGAGGATCAATTGAATAGTGATGTCTTTCTCAACTCCGTACAATGGTTAGCCAAGGAAAATGAGGCCATTTTATCTATCCGTCCCAAAACCTTCCAAGACCGACGCTTAAATTTAACCCCCGTCCAAAGAACGTGGATTTGGTGGTTATCTCTAGTCATTTTTCCCCTCTTCGGATTTGCGGGTGCAGGGGTCGTTTGGTGGATGAGAAGATAATTTATAATGGATGATTAAAGGCTCAGAAGTTATACAAACAACAAACAGTTAATTGAACAACTCCCGCAACCGTTTTACATTCACTTTTCCCCGATTATTTCGGGGAATTTTAGACAGTCTAACCCAAGACTTAGGACATTTAAACGGCGCAACTTTCTCCACTAACTCCCCCTTAATCAAATCCGACGTAATATTAGGCGCAATTGGCACATAAACTGCTGCCACTACCTCCCCCCAATAATCATCTTTTACTCCCAACACACAAACATCCTTAACCCGTCCCGTTGCCCAAATTGCTCCCTCCACTTCTTGGGGGAAAACATTCTCACCTCCCGTAATAATTTTTTGACTCTTACGCCCTAAAATATGTAAGTATCCCGACTCATCTAAATATCCCCAATCATCGGTCACAAACTCCCCATTGGTCTCAAATGATTGACCATAGTAGCCTTTAAATAACGATTGGGATTGAATAACAATTTGTCCCTCTTTTTTTGAAAAATTACTTGCTTTTTTATCTACTTTTATGGTAATGTTAGAATGGGGAAGGATGCGCCCATTATTATTAAGTCCTCGGAGAAAATCTGAGGGCTGTAGCGTCGCCACCTGTGCCGCAGTCTCCGTCATACCGTAAGTTAGAGCAATATTCACTTGATAGTCTCTAGCCTGTTTTAAGAGACTCTCCCAAGCGGGTGCGCCCCCCACTAATACTGTTTTAAATTGGGCTAACCACTCCGGAAAATGAATTAATAAATGTTGTAACTGTGTGGGAACAAGGGAGATAAAAAAGTCCTGGGGATTAATATGTAACAGTCCTCCCTGCTTCATCTCCTTATATCCTTGAACCCCAAACCGTCCCCCTGTAATTAAAGACCGTAAAAACTGCATTAAACCACTCACATGATAAAGAGGTAAAACACAATAAGAATTTACTGGCCTTTCCCCAAAATATTGATAAAATCCCTGCACCGCAGCAGACAGCGTTTCCCAAGTATGAATGGCAAAACGAACCTGACCCGATGACCCCCCAGTAGGAATCATAATTTTTCCCGTCCGGGGGGCTTGCGTCCTCAAATATTTTGTGCTATATTCATACATAATGGGAATCTGTGCGCACCTGTAACCCCCCTCTGAAAAGATAATATCTGGTGCAACCACATTAAACACCTGTTCCCACTCCCTCTCTCCCCAATGGGGGTCACAAAGGAAGAGCGAATAATTCAGCGAAACCGCAGCAGAGAAACGGGCAAGAAACAACAAAGGGTCAGACTCTACCAAACATAACTTAGACTCCGGAGAAAAACGTTGTAGTATATGGCAAGACTCCTCCCACCGTTGATAAAATTCCGAGGTATTGATACCGATAAACCAGTCTTCAATGTGACGTTTTTCAAGATATCTGCGAAACATTTTTTGGCTTGTTTGTTATTAGTTATGGGTTGTTGGTTAGGGGGGGGGGATATGGAACGAGCTAGGGGCAGATTATGAGGGAGAACCTTAGTTAAAGCCTTATGGTTGTTCCAAAAGTAGGGCAACCGCATACAGCATTTTGCAGTTTTGATACAGGACATGAAACTTTACAAAGCAGGGGCTTTATTTTTTGTGGGAATATAATAAACTATTATTGGCTAAAAATGATCATCATTGAGTTTTCAGGTTAGGGTATCTTGATAGGCTTTGGGGTTCAACCCAAGATTAAGTGTTTAAACTCGTTGAAAATGGGTTGAGAGAGTCACAAGCAACTAAAACTTGTCAGGAGTAAAAGAAGTTCTCAAGGGCTTACAAAGAGTCAGATGTTCTATTAAACCGGGAGTCATAATTATTAAAATTGGGGTGTTGTGTTGGAGATTTTGTGAGAGGAATGAATGATGAAAAAAATACTGTTTTTAACCCTAATTTCTTGTGCCATTGTTAGTCGTGCTAGTCTCCCGAAAACCGCGTTTGCCAGTGAGTCAGAGTTTATTATCGCTCAAAATAGTTCCCCAGTCGTCGAAACTCTCTTGGTGAGTGAAGCACAACGACTGTATGAAATGGGACAGTATGATGAAGCGATTTTAACCTTACAGCGAACCCTCGAACAAGAACAAACGGAAAATGATGTCATGGGGGCAGCGATCGCCTTACGCAATTTAGCCTTAATTTATGGTAAAATGGGGCAAGTCAGCCCAGCTCAACAAGTCCTGACCGAAAGTCGTTCTCTCACCCAACAACAAGCACAAACTGCCGAACAACAACACCTCCTCGCGCAAATTTTCGAGGTGGAGGGGCAACTGCACCTATCCAGAGGACAACCGAAAAAAGCCGCAGAAAGTTGGCAACAGGCAGGGGAGATTTATCAGCAAGAAAACGACACCATGGGCATGGCCCGTGCTAAAATTGGGCAAGCCCAGGCCCTGCAAGCCATGGGGATGCACAAACAGGCCAGTGAGCGTTTAGAGGCGTTAAATGAGCAACTGGCGGCCCAACCGGACACCCTCCTCAAGTCTCAAGCCTTACAACTGTTAGGGGATGTACAACGAGCCTTAGGACGCATTGGAGAAGCGCAACAAGCCCTTGAAAAAGGGTTGCAAATTTCCCAAACCCTGCAAAATCCAGAACAAATTGCCTCTATTCAAATCAGTTTAGGCAACACAGCCCGCATTAGCAAGGCCAATGAAACTCAAGACGTATCCTTGCAAGCTTCCTTGCAAACTGCCCTCACCCATTATCGCCAGGCGGTACTTACTGCCCCTAATCTTACCCTGAAACTGCAAGCCCAGTTAAACGAATTAAGGGTTTTAGCCGAACAAAAGGACATTGCAACCTTAAAAAGACGAGTCCCCACCTTAGAACAAACTATCACACAATTACCCGCCAATCGTGCCGCCATTTATGCCCAACTGAACTTTACTCAAACCCTGATGCAGCTAGAAGAAAGCGTCCTCCCCCCGGCAAAAATGGCGCAACAACTGGCCCAAGCCTTAGACCAGGCTAAAATGATCGGAGATGAAAGGGCGAAAGCCCGAATATGGGTGAGTTTGGGGCGACTGTACGAACAGCATCAACGGTATGGAGAAGCGCAAACCGCCACCGAAAAAGGGATATTAGTGGCTCAAACGCTCAATGCCCCAGAAATTGCCTATCAGGGCCAATGGCAACTGGGGCGAATTTTGCGACAACAGGAAGAACGGGAAAGCGCGATCGCCGCTTACGGAAAAGCCGTCACCACGCTACAATCCTTACGGAGTGACCTCGTAGCCATTAACCCCGACTTACAATTCTCCTTCCGAGAAAGCGTTGAACCTGTTTATCGTCAATATGTCGATCTTCTCCTGCAACCCAATGCCACCCAAAGCCACCTGAAAGCAGCGAGAAAAGCCATTGAAGCCCTCCAACTAGCCGAACTAGACAACTTCTTCCGAGATGCCTGTTCCGACGTACAAGAACAACAGATCGACCAAATTGACCCAGAATCCGCCATCTTCTACACCATCATATTAGAAAATCGCCTCGAAACCATCCTCGCCCTTCCCGGCCAACCCCTGCGCAACTATACCACTCCCCTCTCCAAACAGGACATTGAACAAGCCTTGTCCCAGATGCGCTATCACATCGCCACCCCCCAAGGACGACTACAAAACCGTAAACGCCTCGAAGTCTCCCAAACCATCTATAATTGGCTCATCACCCCCATTGAGCCACAATTAAATGCTAATGGCGCAACAAACCTTGTTTTTGTCCTAGATGGGTCCTTACGCAACATCCCCCTCCCTGCTTTACACGACGGGGAACAATACCTCATTGAAAAATATAGCCTCGCCCTCGCCCCCAGTTTAAACCTTATTAACCCCAAACCCCTAGAACGGGAAACCGTAGCGGTTTTAGGCGGAGGTATCACCCAAGCGGTACAAGGGTTTAGTGCCTTACCCAACGTCCGACAAGAAATTGAAAAAATTCAACA
This sequence comes from Spirulina sp. CS-785/01, assembly GCF_028330525.1. Classification (GTDB taxonomy): domain Bacteria; phylum Cyanobacteriota; class Cyanobacteriia; order Cyanobacteriales; family Spirulinaceae; genus JAQMSD01. The sequence continues at coordinate 1,974 of NZ_JAQMSD010000061.1, read as the reverse complement.
ACAGGTCCCTGCTGCTATCCTCCTCAATGACTCCTTTGTAGAACAACAATTTAATACTCAAGTCAACACGCAACCCTTCCCCATTGTCCATTTAGCCACCCACGGACAATTTAGTTCCCAAGCCGAGGAGACCTTTATTTTAACGTGGGATGACCAGTTGAATATTGATGAACTGAATGCCCTCTTACGCGCCGATACACAGCAATTGACTCCCATTGAGTTACTTATCCTCAGTGCCTGTCAAACCGCCACAGGAGACGACAGAGCCGCCCTAGGACTCGCAGGAATGGCCGTCCGTGCCGGGGCCCGGAGTACCATTGCCAGTTTATGGTTAGCGGCAGATGAACCCACCTCAAACTTAATGGGTGACTTATACAAGAATTTATCCAACCCCGACACCACCAAAGCAAAAGCTCTCCAAGAGGCGCAACTGAGCATTTTAAACGGGGAAGACGGACGGTTTCGCCATCCTTTCTATTGGTCTGGGTTTGTTTTAGTGGGCAATTGGTTATGATTGCATGGGTGACAAGTTTTCGACAAGCTCAGTCACCTTCTAGGGCGACTTTCACCAATTGAATTCACGCTCTAAGAATTTATGCTATAGTGTTTTGAGTTGTTGGCCAGTGGAGCCATGTTTGAGTTGAACAGTACCCAAGGGCATTGGGAAACTGCCTCGTGCATGGGAAACGACTGGGGAGACTTCCACCTCTGTTGATTCAGGAAAACTTGAGTCAGTAAGTGGTGTCGCTGAACCAGTAATTTCGGAATCTGTGAAGACCGAAGAATCACCGTCCTTATAGGACGGTGAGTATGTCAAAATGGGGGGACAATGCAGCGTTTCGCTTGGGAGAAAATGGCCAACTCAAAATCGTCTCACTCCACCCTCGAATCCCCTGTTAATTTTACCTTTGCCCGTCATGAAACCTTTCATCCCCGTTATGGGTGGTTAACAAAAGGGTTTGAGAAGGCCAGAGAGAATGGGGAAATCTTTGTGCAACCGGATGCTCCGGTAGAGTTGGGGGTGGGGAAAAATATGGTGCGATCGCTGCGTTATTGGTGTCGCGCCTTTAAACTATTAGAGGAAGACAACACCGCCTCCAGTCGCTCTCGGCCTGCCTCTGCCACCCTATTTGGCCAGCAATTATTAACCCAGTGGGATAATTTTCTCGAAAACCCGGCCTCTCTGTGGTTGTTACATTGGAACTTATTAAAACCCACCTGTGATGCGGCAACTTGGTATTATACGTTTAATCTTTTTCGGGGGGTAGAGTTTACCGATGCAGACTTACTCGACGGCCTCCAGCGTTATCAAACCCAGTCTGAGAAGACGGTGGCGAAAAATTCCCTCAAAAAGGATATTAGTTGTCTCTTGAGGATGTATGTGGAACAAACCAAGAAGAAAACCCCGTTAGAAGATTCCATTGATTCCCCTTTTACGGAGTTAGGATTAATTCAACAAGTGGGAGGCAGTAACCGTTATCGGTTTCGCATTGGGGCTAAGGCTAATTTACCTCCAGAAATCATTACTGCGGCTTGTTTAGAGTATGTTCAGGATAGGGATACAAACAATATCTCGTTATCTCATTTATTATACGATGAGAACAGTCCGGGGTTAGTGTTTAAGCTCACTGAAAGTGCTATGTATGATGCGTTGGAGCAGGTTTCGGACAATAGCGAAGCTATTACGCTGTCAGATAGTGCAGGGTTAATTCAATTCACGTTTAAGGGTGAACCGCAGGAGTTAGCCAAAGGTATTTTAGAGGAGTATTATACAACCGTGGGTTAAACCCCATGACAACCTTGGGTTAAACCCCAAGGCTGAGAGCGTAAGCCTGTTGAAAACAGGTTAATATGCTGATGGTTTAACCTGTTTGACAACCTTGGGTTAAAACCCAAGGCTGAGAGCATAAGCCTGTTAAAAACAGGCTAATATGCTGATAATTTAACCCGTTTTAACGGGTTTTGGCTTTTAGC
>NZ_JAQMSD010000060.1 GCF_028330525.1 Spirulina sp. CS-785/01 | reverse complement strand
TAATGACCAGACAAAGAGCCTAAAACTAGCTACGCATTTTAGGGTTTGATGGCTTAGGAAACGGAGTCCATGAAGGACAGAGACGGGTCAGCTACTTGAAGGAAGGCACGAAGCCTCTTCCTTCAAGGAAGAGGTGCTGACGACTTCTCAGAAGAACTCGTCCCATTGGCAGTGGTGGACATCTCACTCGAATTTTCAGAAGTCTCAGTAGAAGAAACCGCAGAAGAAGCCATTGCCTCTTCCGTCGCCTCTACCTCATCCGTATAACCCTTAATCTTAGCCACCGCCAAGCGTAACGCTTCTACACGAGTCGCCACCCGGTTTTGATAGGGAACACGGTCCAAAATATTGAACTGCTGTAACCGTTGCTTAATCTTGCCGTCATCCCCGACAATAAACACTTCAACCGAATTATTATAAGCAGAATCCACAACTTTCTCTAACCCTAACGTTGCCGTCACCCCTAACATCGGCACATCACTCAAATCAATAATCAAGGCTTTATAATTATTCAGAATCGACTGACGTTGGGTAACAGCTTTGGCAGCCCCGAAACTCATTGGACCCCCTAGGTGTAACAGTAATGCTTTACCCTCCGCTTGTTTCAGTAACTGTTTCGCTTCATCATTCTCTAACACTTCACCCGTGGGAACATCAATAGCTTTCACTTGTTCCGCTTGGATATCCGCTAACCGCTTAATGGTCAGGATATTGGCCACAAACACCCCAACCCCCACAGCAACAATTAAATCCACAAATACCGTCAGCAACAACACCCCATACATAATGGCCGCTGCCTTCAAGGATAACTTGTGCGCCCGTTTCAGAAATTTCCAGTCAACAATATCAATCCCAACTTTTAACGCAATCCCTGCTAACACCGCCAAAGGAATATTTTTAGTTAATGCCCCAGCCCAGAGAATCACCACTAATAAAATTAAAGAACGAGTCAGCCCAGAAACGGCGGTTCTTGCCCCAGTTTGGATATTGACAACCGTTCCCATGGTTGCGCCAGCCCCCGGTAAACCACCCGCTAAACCGGACATAATATTCCCGATCCCTTGACCAATAATCTCTTTGTCAGAATTATGTTGGGTTTGGGTCAAACTATCGGCAATGACAGAGGTTAACAGAGAGTCAATACACCCTAACATCCCTAACACCACAGCATCCAAGATCATCTGCTGTAACTGTTCAGGAGAAAATGCAGGAATTTGTAACTCCGGAAGCCCCATGGGGATTTCACCAATGATGCGAATATCTGCATTAGCGAAGAAAATCAGCGAAACAACTGTCCCAATGACTAAGGCCGCGAGTTGCGGGGGGACCCATTGTTTCACTTGATTGGGGGTGAAGAAAATTACCGCCACCGTTAACACCCCTAAAATGACTTCAACGGGGTTTAAGGTATTGAATAACTCCGGAAAGCTGCTAATTGTCCCCACAACGCCACCTCCGGGGGAATCATGCCCCAAGAAAGGCGGAATTTGCAGAATGATGAGAATAAAGCCAATCCCGGACATGAAGCCCGAAATCACCGTATAGGGCATCAGGGTGACATATTTCCCTAACCGTAATACCCCAAAGAGGATTTGGAATACCCCGGCCATCATAACCACTGTAAATGCCATGGCCATGCCGTTTTCTGGGTTAGCGGCGATCATGGTGGTGACAACCGCCGTCATCACCACCGTCATGGGTCCTGTGGGTTCGGAAATCAGCGTCGGTGTTCCTCCAAATAAGGAGGCGAAGAAGCCCACACAAAACGCCCCGTAAAGCCCGGCTTGCGCCCCAGCCCCGGACGCTACCCCGAAGGCTAAGGCCATGGGTAAGGAGATAATGGCGGCGGTGACACCTCCAAAAATGTCGCCGCGTAAATTGCGGAAATGTATTTTATTGGTTATTTGCATTAGTTTGCTCAATTCTGCTCTGTTATAGCTTCAATTCTGACCTGATTATAGATTTAATCCTGACCTTTTATAGAAGAGAATCTATTACGGGATTGAAAACATTTACTTCTATCTATGGTTAGATTCCTAAACATAGTGTCTGGGGATACAGTTGAACAGAAGCAAGTTGCATCCTTCCTAATAGAGAGGCCGCAATAGCGGTGGTGTAAAGGTTTTCTGAATTACCCCTAGCTAGTAAGCTAAGGGATCAGGAGGTGGGCTGTTGTGGCCTCTCCACCCATAGCTTTGAATGTATGATCGAACAAGCAGATGAATATGATCGAAACGTTATCAAGGGGACTGCCTCCCCTCTTAGCAACGGCTGAGGCAGATACTGGCCCAATGGTTTTGGCTGGTGTATTGTTGAGTTTAGTGGTGATTTATATTGCCAGTAAGTTAGGCGGTGAGTTATCCCGTCTCTTAGATTTACCCCCCGTGTTGGGGGAATTGGTTGGAGGGGTACTGGTGGGGATTTCTGCCCTCCATTTTCTCGTCTTTCCTGAAAGTGGGGCGACGGCCAGTGATTCCCTATTGATGGGGATTTTACAACAGTTGGGGGATTTAAGTCCCCAAGGGGTACAGGAGGTTTTTAGTACCCAGAGTGAGGTGGTTTCCCTGCTGGCGGAGTTAGGGGTAATTGTCCTCCTGTTTGAAATTGGTTTAGAGTCCGACTTGCGCGAGTTGCAGAAAGTGGGCTACCAAGCGATTATTGTGGCCATTTTTGGGGTTGCTGTTCCTTTTGGGGCTGGCACTATTGGCTTAATGACCCTGTTTGGGATGTCTGCGGTGCCGGCGATTTTTGCTGGGGCAGCGTTGACGGCCACCAGTATTGGGATTACGTCTAAAGTTCTCTCGGAGTTGGGCTATCTGAAATCATCGGAAGGCCAGATTATTCTGGGGGCTGCGGTGATTGATGATGTGTTAGGGATTATTGTGTTGGCCGTGGTGGCCAGTTTGGCGAAGACAGGTGAAGTGGATGTGATGAATATTCTTTACCTGATTTTAAGTGCCAGTGGCTTCCTGTTGGGGTCGATTTTGTTAGGGAAGGTTTTTAATAAGAGTTTTGTGGCGATCGCAGAAAAACTAAAAACCCGAGGCAATCTCGTCATCCCGGCCTTTATCTTTGCCTTTCTCATGGCCTTCCTCGCCAATGTCATCCAGTTAGAAGCTATTTTAGGGGCATTTGCCGCCGGACTGGTTCTCGACGAAACCGACAAACGCAAGGAATTGGATAAACAGGTGATGCCCATTGCCGATATTTTAGTCCCTATTTTCTTCGTCAGTGTCGGGGCGAAAACCGATTTAAGTGTCCTAAACCCCACTATCCCCGCCAACCGCGCTGGATTGGTGGTTGCTGCGTTTCTCATCGTTGTCGCAATTATTGGTAAGATCATGACAGGGTGGACGGTGTTTGGTCGTCCAGGAATCAACCGTTTAGCCATTGGGGTTGGAATGATTCCACGGGGAGAAGTTGGCCTCGTCTTTGCGGGAGTTGGGTCTGCCAGTGGGGCGTTATCGGAGTCCTTAGAAGCGGCTATCATTATGATGGTGATTATTACCACCTTCTTAGCCCCGCCCTTCCTCCGCTTTGCCTTTAAATCTTCAACTCCTCCAGAGGAAGCGGAAAGCGTCGAGTCTGAAAGCAAACAACCCATGAGTTCGTAAATTGAACTGGAGAAACCGGGTTTCTGTATAAATGGGTAAACGTTCACCCACCGTAAGAGAAGAAACCCGGTTTCTCAACTCAATGCAATTATCCATCACCTATCACCCATTAGCTATTACCCATCACCAATTACCCAAAAGATGATTCAAGCGACTCTCCACCAACTGCGCGTTTTTGAAGCAACCGCCCGTAATGGTAGTTTTACCAAAGCGGCTGAGGAGTTAATGATTCGTCAGCCTACGGTATCCTCTCAGGTGAAACAGTTAACCCAAGCCATTGGTTTGCCGTTGTTTGAACAAATGGGCAAACAACTGTATCTTACTCAAGCCGGTGAGGAGTTGTTGGCCACTTGTCAAGAGATTTTTGACCGTTTGGATCATTTGGAGATGAAAGTGGCTGATCTCAAGGGGATGAGACAGGGACGGTTACGGTTAGCCGTGGTGACGACGGCGAAATATTTTATCCCCCGCATATTAGGTCAATTTTGTCAAGAGTATCCCGACATTGATATTGCGTTACAAGTGACCAATCACCGCAAACTCACCCAACGGATGCGGAATAATTTGGATGATTTATATATTTTGAGTCAACCCCCAGAGGATGTTGATCTAGTTGCCCAACCGTTTTTAGAGAATCCCTTGGTATTGGTGGCCCGTCGGGATCATCCTTGGGCTAAACGTCGCAGTATTCCCATTACTGAGTTAAATGATCAACCGTTTATTATGCGGGAGTTGGGATCAGGGACTCGTCAGGCAGTACAAGACTTGTTGAATCGTTGTAAAGTGAAAGTGAAGGTGCGCTTGGAGTTGGGGAGTAATGAGGCGATTAAACAGGCGATCGCAGGAGGATTAGGCATTTCAATTTTATCCAAACATAGCCTGTCCCCAGTGGAGTTAAAAAGCGAATATACCCTATTAAATGTGCAACATTTACCCATCCAACGGCGTTGGTATGCGGTGTATTTATCCGGTAAACAACTCTCGGTGATTGCTGATGCTTTTCTGCATTACTTACTGGAAATGCCCAGTGAGGAAGGGATGATTGCGTGATGGAGAATATCCCTTCACCCTAGGAGTCAAAGGACGTAAGTATTCAGATAATGCTACCTTTATATGCCTTCAGTTAAAACCAAAGGCTAATAGCTGAAACTCCCTGTTCCCTAGCCTCACCAGCCAATGAACACTTTTTCAGCAAGCCCTATTTAAGAGTCGCGGCTGATGGCTGAATGCTGACCAAAGGACAAACAAGTTTGCAATTGTTGGACGAGCCAATTTTGCTCTGAACGGGGTAAAAGAGAAGCAAACCGATAGGTTTGGCGAGAGGTGATCAATTCACACATCGTAAACGGGAGATTGATGCCAAAAAACTGGGCTTGGGTAGAACAAATTTTCTGAATATCTTGTAGAATTTTGTTTTGATACTCAGAATTTAAGAGTGTTTTGCTGATCTGAATTTGATGGGGACTAACTTCAATGTTAATGACTGAAAATGCCGCATAAATAAATTTATAAAGTATCCATAAACCGAACAAGGTAAAAATCCCAAAAATGACGTAATTTGCCGGATTCAGAACTAAACCTAAATCGATCATACACCACATTAAAAAGGCTAAAATTCCATCCCAAAGAAAAATAAAGATAGCGATTTTTTGACTATGAGAACTACGGAGTTGACCACTAGGAATTTTAATCAATAGCTTTTCTCCCGCTTGCTTCACTTTAATTTCACTATTAGCGGGTTTTCGGTGCATTTTTCGGGAAGGTTGAGAAGGGGGAATTACTTGTTCTCCCCGTAATACAGCTAAGGCTTCTTGGGCAGAACTAAAACGGTCTTCTAAAGCGGGTTCAATCATTTTATCCAACCAATCGGCAAAGAATTGATCTAAATTTAAAACCTCCCGGAAATTAATTTTAAGTTTATCTTGGGGTAATGTTGCCGGAGAATCCCCCCATAAGAGAAATAATAATGTTGTGCCTAACCCATATAAATCTGTCCCTAATTTAGCTTGACCCCGAAATTGTTCTGGAGCAATATAGCCATAAGTTCCTACAATGGTACTTCCTCCTGCAACTGTTTGTTGGTAAGTTTCTTGAACTGCCCCAAAATCCACTAAAAAAAGTTGCTCACTGGCAGTTTTATCTTGATTAAAAATAATATTTTGAGGTTTAATGTCTCGATGAATAATTGGGGGATTAAAATTTTGTAAATAAACTAAAATTTCTAATATCTTTGTAGCTACTTTTTTGACTGACTTTATCGAAAGTTTCCCATTTTTTTTTACTAGGGTGGCTAAGGACTCTCCAGGGGCGAGTTGTTGAACTAAATAAAAATTGCGGTTATCGGGTTGATCTAGTTGAAAATAGTCAATATAACGAGGAATTGCCGAATGGTCTAATTGAGATAAAATGCGAGCTTCTCGTTCAAAAAGCTCTAAAACTTTCCAATCTTTCACCCGATGTAATGAAAGTGTCTTAATCGCCACCAATTGATCGTTTTCTACATCTTTGGCGATGTAAGTAATCCCCATTCCTCCTTGTCCTAATGGTTTCAGAAGGCGATATTTGTTGGCTAAGAGGGGTTGTGAGTTTTGGGGAGTTGGTGTCATTCGTAAGCGTGTCCTCCCTGTTGGATTTGTTGGACGACTTGGGAATATCTTTTTTGACGAGCGTAATCCAGTGGGGTTCGATTTTGGTTATCTTGGGCATTAATGTTAGCTCCCTGACGAACTAATAACTCGATAATCTCTGGAGAGGGCTGTTTTTTAGTAACCGTCATCCCGTAATAATCGAGTAAATTGGGCTTACTAATGGCATGATGAAGGGGAGTTCGTCCAAAGGCATCTCTAGCATTAATATCCGCACCATAGTCTAGGAGGAGTTGTACCAGTTCTGGGTCATTGTGGTGAACGGCAGTATGTAACACCTGATGTTCGTCTGGAGAACGAGGAGAATTAACCGCAACATCAATCTTTGCTCCTTGGTCTAACAGAAGTTTTGCGACATCGGGATGTCCATTGGAAACGGACCAATGTAAGGGGGTACTGTGATCCATGTCTCGCGTGTTGACCTGTACTCCTCGTTCTAGATACTCTTGAACGGTTACTGCGTCTCCGTCTCGAATCGCAGTATAGAAGGGATAAGGAGTAAAGCCAAAACGACTCAAGATTGGATATTTAAACGTATTGAGGAAGATTCCCCCTAGAAGGGCGATCGCTAGTAAACTAGCCCCTAAGACCCTGCGCTGAGTGGAGACGGAGGGCGGTTTGATAGTTTGCGATCGCAAGGCATTTAAGGCGTTTTCTGCGGAAGAAAAGCGGTCTTGAAGGTCGGGGGCTAACATTTGCTCTAACCACAGCGCAAACCCCTCAGAAACCGTTACAGAGGAACGAAAATCAATGGTGAGGCGGTCTGTGGGAAATTCCGAGGGAGACCGATGGGTGAGTAAAAATAACAAGGTTGCCCCCACACTATACAAATCTGTCCCTGGAACGGCTTTCCCGATAAACTGTTCTGGGGCCATATACCCATAAGTTCCTACCACGGTACTACTTCGCGCTAAGGTACTCTGATAGGTATTTTGCACCGACCCAAAATCCACTAAAAAAATTTTTCCTTTGTCCTTGAGAATCAGGTTATGGGGTTTAATATCTCGATGAATGACTGGAGGGGAAAGTTGATGTAAATAAGTTAAAACCGTTAACAGTTGTTCCGTGATTTGGCGAATCTCGGTAGGGGTTGCACGCCATCCTTGTTGGACTAAGCGTTCTAGGGATTGTCCCTCGACTAATTCTTGTACCAAATAGAAACAATAGTTCTGCTCGGTTTCAATGGGGAAAAAATCGAGATACTGGGGAATATTGGGATGTTGCAGGGTTTTTAAGACTTGGGCTTCTCGTTCAAAGAGTTCAATAAATTTGATATTCTCGATATGTTGGAGGGAGAGGACTTTAAGTGCAACCTTTTGCCCTGTTTTTAAGTGTTTCGCAGCATAAGTGATCCCAGAACTCCCTTCACCCAGAAGATTGAGAAGATAATATTTTTCTGCAATGATTTCTCCAATTTGGTGTATCATAATGGCTTCTACAACTGAAAGCGGCTTGGGAGATGAAGCTGACTCACTCTTTGCTCTCTGCTCGTTTCCTCTAGTATAAGCTCATTTTTCCTTCACCGGACGCTCTAGTTTCTACCTCAATCGAGAATAGAAAAGTCAAACAGGGGTTTCTGGGGTTTACCTCAATCCGCCTCGGCTTTCCGGTAAAATAGAAGACTAGCACCATGTAAGACTCGCAGAGGAAGGAAGCGCGATCGTGAAAGTAGGTCTATTAGGACTGGGAACAGTTGGGACAGGGACAGCCGAAATTTTATTATCGCCGTCGGGACGGAATCCCCTGTTGAAGGAAATTGAAATTGCTCGCATTGGGGTGCGATCGCTCTCTAAACCCAGAGAGGTGGCGTTACCGTCAGACCGCTTCACGACGGATTTAGAGTCCATTGTCACTGATCCCAATCTTGAGATTATAGTAGAGTTAATCGGCGGCATTGAACCCGCGCGATCGCTGATTCTCCAAGCCATCAAAGCCGGAAAACATATTGTCACCGCCAACAAAGCGGTTATGGCCCGTCACGGAGACGAAATTTACACAGCGGCCAATGAAGCAGGAGTCTATGTCTTACTCGAGGCCGCAGTCGGGGGAGGCATTCCCATTATTCAACCCCTGAAACAATCCCTTGGAGTCAATAAAATTGAACGGGTTACAGGAATTATCAACGGGACCACCAACTATATTCTCACCCAAATGCAACACGAAGGCAGCGACTTTGCCGAAGTCCTCGCCGAAGCGCAACAATTAGGCTACGCAGAAGCCGATCCCACCGCCGATGTCGAGGGGTATGATGCCACCGATAAAATCTCGATCCTCGCATCTCTGGCCTTTGGAGGACGCATTCACTACGACGATATTCAACGGGAAGGGATTCGGCAAGTTAATGTCACCGATATTAATTATGCGCGGCAATTAGGATTTGTGGTGAAACTCTTAGCCATTGCCCAACGAGACGAACACACCCACGGATCACTGCAAGTCCGAGTCGGTCCCACCCTCGTCCCCGAAGATCACCCCTTAGCCAGTGTGAATGGAGTGAATAACGCCATTTTAGTAGAAGCTGACCCCCTCGGCCAGGTGATGTTTTACGGGCCAGGGGCCGGGAAAGGGGCTACGGCCAGCGCAGTGGTGTCGGATATTCTACAAATTATCAGTGTGTTACAAAGCAATGCCCAAAATCATCCCCTGTTAACCTGTTCTCACCAAAATTACTGCACCATTACCCCCATTGAGGAGTTAGAAACCCGCTTTTATGCGCGATTTTTATGCGGCGATCGCCCAGGGGTGATCGGCCATTTAGGGACTTGTTTTGCCCATGCTAAAGTGAGTCTAGAATCCGTGGTGCAAATTGGCTTTCAGGACAATTTAGCCGAAGTCGTCGTCGTGACACACGATGTCCAAGAAGGGAACTTTCGTCAAGCTGTAGAGTCCATCAACCAAGAAGATATTAACGTCACCAGTATTTTACGAGTTTTGTGATGGCTGCTTGTTGGTTGAAGGATTGCCAAACCTGTATCTCCCCCCTGAAAGGCCGTTTACTGCCCGTGGCCTTACTCCTCGTGGGGAGTTTTGCAGGGGTGGAATGGTTGGTGGGAAAGTGGAGTCGTAGTTTGGCCTTGCAGGCCGACTCCGGACATTTATTCTTAGATGGGGCGGCCATTGCCCTCGCATTATTGGCCATGGGAGTCTCCCGTCATCCCCGCTTACGGCAACATCCCGTAGAAGTTTGGGCCGCCATGGCCAACGGGGGGAGTTTATTGGTTATGGGGGGATTAATTGCTTGGGAAGCCATTCGCCACTTCTTCCATCCTCCCACAGCAATTGTCAGTTTGCCTATGTTAATGACTGCGATCGTTGCTTTAGGGGTGAATGGGGTGAATATTGCCCTATTGCATCGAGATTATCGGGACGATATTAATATTCGGGGGGTGTTCCTCCATGCAGTGACAGACGCGCTGAGTTCTCTAGGAGTCATTATAGCCGCCATTGTCATCAGTCTTTGGCATTGGCAATGGGTTGATGCAGCCATTAGTTTAGGGGTTGCGGGATTAATGGGAGTCAGTGCAGTCCGATTATTACACCAAAGTTACCAACAGTTAAAAGTTACTTCTCCCCCCTTAGACAATACCGGATTCTGGGAAGTTGGAACAACAGATTTAGCCCAAATTATTCATCGTGGATAAGAGGATAGGTTTATTGTAAAATTATAATAGCAAGCGTGAAGATGTGGCCATTCCTCCCGCGACTAATCGCGCTTCGCTATGTAGTCGGAGAATCCTTGCCACGTATTTTGAAAGAAATTGACTTTTTGGGTTGGAGGGTTGTTGTTGGGGGTTGGGGAGGGGAAAGTTCTTCGGGAGACGCTTGGGAGGGGGTTTCAGGGAAAGCGGTGAGACTGTCGCGGTTTGATGCGATCGCCAGTGCAATTCCCGCTACACCAAACACGGGTAAGGGGATTTCTATTCCCTGTAACCAGTCTAAGAGTTCAATGATGACAAATAAGAGGCCAAAACTAACAATCCAAACACGCATTATCTTCTCCAAAGCTGCATTGTTGTTATTTTACGGGGTTGTGGGGTCGGTGGCCTAGATTTTTAAGCATTCAGCCGTCAGCTTTTCCATGAAAGCGGCCCGCCTGGAGAGCTAGGAAAAACCTTGCTCGCCTCCCATCGACCAACGAGTGAGGTCAGTATTTTCAACTGATGGCTGACAACGGATAGCTGATGCTTATGGTCACAGAAATCTAGAGACGAGATCAATTTTTTCTTGGAATTCATATTGGGCATAATCAAGACGTTCAGCAAGGGTTAAACCTTCTTGATAGGCGATTAAAGCGCGTTGATAATCTTCGAGTTCAACGTAAATATCGCCCATTTTTTCGTAGGTTTCCATCATGGTATAAAAATCATAGGCATATTGGGCGGCTTTGAGTTGTTCTTGATAGATTTCTAGGGCATAGTCGGGTTGATTATATTCATAGTATAGGGCGGCCAGTTGTTTTAAGGCGGTGCTGGCGTAGCCAAATTGTTGGTTTTCCCAAGCCAGGGAGAAGGCTTCTTGATAGGTTAAGTTAGCGGTTTCAACTTCGCCGATGGTTTCGTAATTTTCAGCGATCGCAATTTTGAGGGGGGGAATTTGGGCGATGAGTGCTTTTTTTTGGTAGCGTTCTAGGAGTTGTTGACGAGTCTGAATGGCTTTTTCAGGTTCGACCATTTGATCATAAATATAGGCTAATTGCTCTAGATAGTCCATGATAGCAGCGTCATTATACTGCGATCGCGCAATGAGCAGCAATTCTTCATACACTGAGGCCGCGTCTGCATATTTAAACCATCCTAAGTGTAAGCCAGCGATCGTTTTTAAGGTACTTTCGAGTTGATTAATATTCCTCGTCTGACGCACATCAGCTAAGATGAGTTCATACATGGCTAAGGCGTTAGGATAAAGGCGAATTTTCTCATAAGCCTTTCCTAATGCCCAATATAGGGGTTTTTCTAAGGTTTCTTCTTCTTCGGCTTCAGTTTGGATGGCTTCGAGGCGGTTACGAATGACGGTAAGATCGGCTTGTCGTTCACTTTCCCAAGCGACTTTTCCCACTCGGCCTAATGCGTTTACTTCTGCAACAGGCCCCAAATACCGTCGCAACCGTAATTCCCGATACCAAATATCAAAGGCTTCTTCGGGGTTGTCTTTTTCCCATTCTTGGGCTGCTTGAAGGGCTAAGTCGTCTAAGTTTTCCTCCAGTCTGCGTTTTTCTAAGGTAGAGAGGGGCCGTTGTTCAATGGCAGGCCGTAACAAGGGATCAGGTTCAGTAAATTCTAATGGATTTTCCCGTTCTTCCCTATCTTCTTCTGGGCTTTCTTGGGCTTGTCCAGATGTTCCCAAGGATAATATTAATAAAAGGGTTAAGAGGAATGTTAAGGGTTTCATTTTTTCGGTAATGGGTAATGGGTAATTGGGGCGAAGAAACCGGGTTTCTGTTTAACATTGTCAAAAAATATGATCAGTTTGGATAGAAACCCGGTTTCTGACCTACTGTGATTGTTATGAACAAAGAAAAAACTGTTAATTGTTAATGGTTAATTGTTAATCACCCCTTGCCCATTTTTTGAGCCAATAACATGGTTAAGGTAAACCCCAACCCTAACCCTAAAACATGGGCTAAAACACTGACTTCGGGGATAATTAAGTCAAAAGTGATTTGTAAGCCAATAATGACTAAAAATAACCGTAACCGTCGCGCTGCAATGGGGCTGTTGTCTTTTAACCAGCCTTGCAGGAAAATGGCTACAATTGCCCCTAAAACGCCCATAATGGCGGCAGATGCCCCAACAAGGCTTTGATAGGGGTCATTTTGGGCAATAGCAATGGCACTAAATAAAAACATAGCCCCGATGCCACTGCCTAAATAAATGAACAAATATCGCCCTCTCCCTAAGCGAGATTCCACAAAAGGACCGAGGAGATATAAACCAATCATATTGGCGAATAAATGCAAATACCCGTAATGGAGGAAGTTGGCCGCCAGGAGTCGCCATCGTTCTCCTTTTACCACAGCATAGGGAACTAAAGCCCCCAGTTGGTTGAGGGTGTCGAGGTCTTGACTGCCGCCTAAAATCACTTCTACGAGAAAGACTAGGACATTGAGACCAATTAAACTATAGGTGATGGAAGCGCGACTCGGAACGAAGGTGACGGGGTTGCCATAGCAGACTTCTTGGTGAATTTCCGATTTCAAACGATCTAGCATTTGCCAGGCGAGATCGGTGAGGGTGGTTCTGGGGTTGGCGGGGGGGTGGTTGAGTCGCCACGCGATCGCGCTTTGTAAGACATTATCATTAATCTGATGTTGCAGTCGGACTAACTTATGACGGGCTTTAGGGTTACTTTGGGCGGCCATTTCGGCGGTAATGCGCCAAAACACTTTAACTCTGGGGGAATAGGCAGCAAGAGGCCCATTTAATAACCGTTCCACCTCTTGGGGTTGGCCACAAAAGGCCAAAGCAAACATCCGCACCAAATTTAAGGGGATGGGATTCCCCCCTTTTTCTAAGGTGCGTTCATAGCGTTCTAACCCCCACAGCATCCCGTTTAAGTCTCCCACTTCGCCCAAGGCGCGTAAATAGTACAAAATTAAATGCGGGTCTTTGACTAACACCGTCTCCGGTACATGAGTCTGTATCCAGTGGAGAAGTTCCGCCCATCTTGCCCCCATGAGGAATAATAAAGCGGTGGCGTTGCGGCCTAGGGGGATGCTGGTGGTTTCGTAAGGGCGTAAACTGCGAATCGCTTGGGTCATTTGCCCCTGTTGTCCCATTTCTAGGGCAGAAAGAATCATGGGTTGTTCAAACCAACCATCGGCGGGATGTAACCAGCGTAAGAGGGTGGCCCAGCGACGGGCATCGCGGAAACGATCTTGATAAATGAGTTTATTGACTTGGGCAAACCCCATTAAGGGGAGGAGGAGAAAGATGGCCCAAAGGAGTCCCCCCACGATACCAGCCCATTGGGGGGAAACCAGATACAGTCCCCCGGTAATGCCTAAAATTGCCCCTGAGACAAAACTCCAACCGCGACTATGAGGGGCTAATAGGGTACGAATGAAGAAGGAGAGAGAGGAGAGACAAACCAACCAAACCAATAAGTGATGCCAATTCATAAGCGATGCGAAGAAGATTGGGGGTAAGGGCGTTGTGCTTGGGGAGGGGTGGACGTTTTGGGAGAAAGGGGAGGAGGAGGGTATGAGAGGGGAGAATTGCGATCGCTGGTTTTATTCATAGGTTATGCTTCTGACCGTTGGAAACCCCGCATCTGTCAGACGGGGGGACTGATAGGCAATCTCTAGACCGGAACACTGTTAGCGCAGAACGTAACACGGTACAATCCATAGATAACAGTTTAGAGAATATCCGCGCAAAACCGCCTCTTTCTAAGCGGTTGTTTTGTGGGAAAATACTCTCCCAGTCGGAGTGTGAATAAGTATAGAGTAAGTCTTGAGGGGTGAATTCCCGTTAGACTTAAAGCTAGTGTTTTAGACCATTGATGGAATAGTATTGAATTTCTATGGATTTTTCGAGTGCGATCGCGTCTCAGCTTAATGCGGGAGCAATTTTACCGGAGGGGATTGTAATTATCACCCTCATCAGCGTGTTAGTGGGCGATTTGATTTTAGGGCGCAATGCCTCACGGGGGTTGTCCTATCTGGCAATTCTCGGTTTATTGGCCTCTATTGTCGCCCTTGCTTTCCAATGGAATACGCCAACGACTTTCGCCTTTTTAGAGAGTTATAGTGCCGATGATTTAAGTATTGTGTTTCGGGGCATCATTGCCCTGTCCACGGTGGTAACAGTGTTAATGTCGGTTCGCTACGTGGAACAGTCGGGGACTTCTTTGGCGGAGTTTATCGCCATTTTGTTAACGGCCACCTTGGGGGGAATGTTCCTCTCTGGGGCCAATGACTTGGTGATGGTGTTTATTTCTTTGGAGACGTTGAGTATTTCCTCATATCTCCTCACGGGTTACACCAAGCGCGATCCCCGATCCAATGAAGCGGCGTTAAAGTATTTATTGATTGGGGCTGCTAGTTCGGCTATTTTCCTCTACGGGGTGTCCCTGCTGTACGGGGTATCGGGAGGCGAAACCAATTTACAAGCCATTGCGGCCAATTTAACCGATGTGACCGGGGGACAGTCCCTAGTGGTAGCCATTTCTTTGGTTTTTGCGATCGCAGGAATTGCCTTCAAAATTTCTGCCGTCCCCTTCCACCAATGGACTCCGGACGTTTACGAAGGTTCACCCACCCCCGTAGTCGCCTTTCTCTCGGTAGGATCAAAAGCAGCCGGGTTTGCCTTAGCCATTCGGATGTTAGTCACCGTCTTTGAACAAGTGACCAGCGAATGGCAATTTATCTTCACCGCCTTGGCCATCCTCAGTATGGTACTGGGTAACGCGGTAGCCTTAGCCCAAACCAGCATGAAACGGCTTTTAGCCTATTCCTCCATTGCCCAAGCGGGTTTTGTCATGATCGGTATTGTAGCGGGAACAAATGCCGGATATTCCAGCATGATTTTCTATCTGTTGGTTTATTTATTCATGAACCTAGGGGCATTTACCTGCGTCATCCTCTTTACCTTACGGACAGGAACAGACCAAATTGCCGATTATTCCGGGTTATACCAAAAAGACCCCCTCTTAACCCTCGCGTTAAGTATTTCTCTCTTATCCCTAGGAGGAATTCCGCCCCTCGCTGGCTTCTTTGGTAAGATTTACCTGTTCTGGGCTGGTTGGCAAGCCGAGTTATACGGGTTAGTCCTATTAGGATTAATTACCAGTGTTATCTCCATCTATTACTACATCCGCGTGGTGAAAATGATGGTCGTCAAAGAACCCCAAGAAATGTCCGACGTGGTAAAAAATTATCCGCCCCTCCGTTGGAATTTACCGGGGATGCGTCCTTTACAGGTGGGAATTGTCGTGTCGTTAGTCGCTACCACTTTAGCGGGCATTCTCTCCAACCCTCTCTTTACCATTGCGAATGATTCTGTGGTGAATACGTCGATTCTGCAACCGAAACCTACCACTGGAGAAAAGGTTTCTCAGGTGTCTCCCGTTGCAACGGAGACGGTTGATTAATTTTCCCTGAGTTCCTAACTTTCAGTCCACCGGAGAAAGGTCTTTTCTCCGGTTTTTTGATCACCGTAAGCATTCAGCTATCAGCCATCAGCCGTCAGCTTAAAACGCTTACTCGTTCAACGTTTTTTTTTACATACCCTGACGGTTTGACACCTAAATCGACAAAATTTCCTTGTTACTCAACCCGTTTTAACGGGTTTCAGCTATTAGCCTTGGGTTAAAACCCAAGGCATATAAAGGTAGCATTACTGCTATAATCCCGGACATTGTTCCATCTTCTCCCGAATTCTCTCCTCAATATATTCCGGAACCCCCAAACTCGCCGTTTGATACAATCGTTGAAACTCCCGTTCATAATGGGCCGCAACCACCGGATTTTCTAAAATTAACACCGTTTCATCATTCGTCTTATTGGCCGCAGCCGACCAATTATGAGACCCTGTAATCACCGTTTGTCCATCCATCACCCCAAACTTGTGATGCAGTTTATCCCCTTCCGCTAACTGGGGAATTCCTACTGTTGTAATAGAATTTGTCCAAGGTTGATTATTTTTCTCATATTGGCAGTTTTGCGGCAAAGCAACCCCCAACATATCCAACCCTTCACTATAATTACGAAAGGCAAAACTGCGGTCAATCAAGGCTTGTACCGTAACCCCTTGTTGATGACGGGATTGTAAAGTATTGACAATGCGCTGATCGGAAAAGACAAATAAGGCTAAATTAACCGCACTTTGCGCCTGTTGTAGCCTTGCGGCAATTAATCCATTGCTACTCTGTGGCCAAGGTTGCGTTTCCGAGGTGGGGGAAAATTGCACCGTGACTGGGGTTTCCCCAACCATCACCCTTTGGGGAGACCTATACTTTTTTTGCACCCCAAAACGACTATCCGGTTGTTTCCCCACTCCATCCCCCCACATCTGGTTAAATTCTGCGGTGAAAATTTCCGCTAAGGCAACGTTTTGGAGATGAAGGAGATTATTGGCATTGCCGCGACTTTCTGGGGTGTCTAAGTCACCATGAATGCCACTCAGCGTCCAATTGGCTGACCCTGTAATGATGGTAAAATTATCCACAACCATAAATTTATGGTGCATTAAACCCGATCCTTTTGATCCATCGGCGGTATCATCAAGAACTGGGATTCCGGCATTTTTGAGGATTAGTAAAGCATCATTGTCTTCTGCTTCTTGGGGGGAAAGTTGGCCATTGTTGTCTTGATCGGCCAGTTGGACAAATTCTTGATAACGGGTGCGATCGCGCCGATCCAACTCCCCCACCTCCGACACACTCAACCCCCCCCACGACCGATTATAGTCATTTTCCACAATCACCCGCACCTGAACCCCCGCTTCCTGTTTCGCCGCCAACGCTTCCGCAATCCGTGGCAACCGAAACTCTTGCACCGCAACATCAATCCTAGACTCCGCTTGCTCAATGGCCTCAATAATCACCCGTTCTAAATTATCCCCCCGTCGGGCAATATTGCGATAAGGATCAGTATAATCCGCCCCCTTCGCCTGGTTATGATTCATATAAACCCGAATCACCGCATCTTGGGGCAAAGGATCAGGCCGTTTAAACTCAACCTTGGGCAACTGGCAAGCCGTTAAACTCACCAAAAGTAAAGCAGCAATAGGGAGATGGAGTTTGGTCATTGATTCTTGGTTCTTAATTCAGCCTAGAAACCGAGTTTCTTTTTCCAACTTAGTCTAACAAGAGACTCTGAGACACAAACCCAGTTTCTCCCTTTGCGGAACTTCCGACTATTCTTTTCTCCACTAGCAACTAGCAACTATAGCATTTTCAAATGAGGAGTAAACC
Source organism: Spirulina sp. CS-785/01 (assembly GCF_028330525.1). Taxonomy (GTDB): domain Bacteria; phylum Cyanobacteriota; class Cyanobacteriia; order Cyanobacteriales; family Spirulinaceae; genus JAQMSD01. The sequence goes on along the minus strand of NZ_JAQMSD010000060.1, from coordinate 38,022 downwards.
CCCATGGGGGTTTACTCTAATCCTAAAAACCCCTCTATCCCTGATTTTCTGTTCCCTGTTCCCCGTTCCCTATTCCCTATTCCCTTTGCCAAACAAGTCAGTTTACAACTCTGATAAAAACGCTATATCTAAGAATGCGGTTCACCAAACAACACCAAAGAACAAGTCAACTCATTCATCATTTGCGTTGTCACATTGCTCACCGCTAACCCCCCCGCAGTCCGATAACGAGTCGAGCGTAAAATTACCATATCAAAGGCTTGGGCCGCCTTCACAATCACCTTAGCCGCATCATCGTGAATAATTGTCTTCACCTCCGTTTTCACCGCTAATTCCGTCTTCTTCAATAAATCCCATAATTGCTGCTCAAAAATTTGTAATTGTTCCGGATCAGTGCGATGATCCCCCACGTGCAGCAACGTGAGCGTTGCTTGGTTCGTATCCGCAAACAATTGGGCAAACCGCAACGTCTGCACCACAACCGGAGTAATACTCTTAATCGGCACTAAAATCCGGTGAATATCAATGGGTTCATCCATCAACCGCATCACCGCCACAGGACAGTGAGACGACCAAAACACCTGATCGATCACATTGCCAAATAACTTCGCCCGTAACCCCTGCTTTTCACTCCATCCCATCACAATTAAATTCGCCTTTTGCTCGCGTGCCACCCGACTGATCCCGTGGGCAATATCATCATCAATGCGAATTTGGGGGTCCGCCGTCACCTGAAACTCATTACTCACCTCCACGGCCCGCTCTAACAATCGTTCACTGCGTTTCAGGGCAATTTGTAACTTGGGTTCGTCCATGTGAACATGGGCCATAGAGATAGAGAGAGGAACAACAATGCCATCTTCGTGACGGGCTAATAATGCCCCCATCTCCACCAAATATTTTTCAGTGAGAGGATTGTAAACTGGAACAACTACCGTAAAGCGATCGCTATCCGGAACAAACTGACTCGGATGTTCCCACTCCAACCCCAACGTCCAATCCTCTTGATCTAAATCAATCTCCGCTTGCGGTGGAGCAATCCGACTAGCAAACTGAGACGTTAAAATCGGCCCCAGCAACGAAGTGATCAACATCAAAACAATCACCCCATTAAACACACTCTCCGTAATCAAACGCTCATCCGCCCCATTCAGCGTCTGATACCCCGCTAACGCTGCCGCCAAAGTCGCCGCCACCTGGGGGAGAGAAAGAGACCACATCGTCAACATTTCCTGCCAATTATAGCGATACAGGAACTTCGCCAACCCCGCAGCCAAGAATTTACCCAGCAGTAAACCCCCTAAAATCCCCCCCGTGAGAGCAATTTCCGTCGTCAGCGAATTAACTAACGCCGAAACATTCAATAACAGTCCCATCCCCACAAAGAAAAAAGGAATAAACAGGGTACTCCCCACAAACTCCACCTTTTCCTTCACCGGGCCACTCCCCACCACATCATTCACCGCTAACCCAACCAAGAACGCCCCAACAATCTTATCAATATTGATCAACTGTGCGCCCAAACTCGCCAGAAACACCGCCCCCAACACAAACAGAAACTGATTACTTTCCTCATCCCCAGTCCGGCGAAAATACTCCTTTCCTAACCAATCAAACCCAAACAAAACAATCACCGCATAGATCGCTAAACTCGCCAATTGTAAAACCAGACTTTCCGGAGTAAAATTACCGCCGTGAATCGAGACACACACCGCCAGCACTAATAACGCCGCAATATCCGTAAAAATCGTCGCCCCAATCGTGACAGTCACCGCTTCATTACGCACAACCCCCAACCGTTTCACAATCGGATAACCAAGAAGCGTATGAGAAGCCAGCAAAGACCCCATTAAAATCGCAGTATTCCAACCAAACCCCACACCTCGCCCCACCAAAGTCCCAGCAATTAACGGTAAAGCAAAAGTCGCAATCCCAAACCCCAAAGAACGGTCTTTCTTCTTACGGAATTCTTGCAAATCAATTTCTAATCCAGCCACAAACATGAGATAGATTTTCCCAACATCCGAAAGCAACTTAATCGTATCGTCTTCAGGATTTAACAATCCTAGTCCATTCGTCCCCAACACCACACCAGCAATTAATAACCCCACCAGTCCAGGAAGTTTCACCCGTTCAAAAATCGGAGGAATAATCAAAACCGTGAGAATCAAAATGGTAAAGTCAACAAGAGGAGTATCCGGAAGCAAATTGAGGAGATTTTCCATAGGTTAAGGAGCAGTTGACACAGTTTATAGTAATACGGAATCCGCACCCCAAATATCCACTATCCTTGTAAAGGATTAATCATTGTAGGGTGGGCATTGCCCACCCAGAGAGCAAAGGATTAATCATTGTAGGGTGGGCATTGCCCACCCAGAGAGCGTTTCATAATTTTTTAGGGTCTGTCGATACCGGATTCCGTATAAGTGCTAGATAATCAAATTTTAATCAACTCTGACCCACCCATTATCAATCCCAAGAAATAAGATTATTGAGAGTGAGCAGAAAAATCGTGGCCTTGAGAATAGGAAAGCATCAGGAGAAATGAAACGAAAACAGTATTAACACTTCCCCATCCCCCCCATCTCCCCTTTGTGTCTTCGTGGTTAAACCATCAACTAGCAACGATCAACTCCCCGCCTCACCAAGGACTCCCAATCATCGTAAACCCACTCCAAAAATACGGATGACTCAAATTAACCCGATTCACCCCTTGTAACGCCGACGGTAGCGAATAACTGCCACTGCGCGTTTGCAATTGTCCCCCATCCACCTGGATATCCCCCCGCAACATCGCTAACTGCGCCTGTCGTAACGCCTCCGATTTCGTCTCACTGGTTTGTAACTGGTCATAAAAGCGCGTCATCAAGGCCAACGTCCCCACATCATTCACCGACCACATACTCCCCAACGCACTTTTCACCCCGGCCAGAATCGCCAACCCCGCAAACCCCAACTCCGCATCCGGATCACCTAACGCCGTCTGACAAGCACTCAACACCAATAAATCCACCACCGGGTCATCCAAACTTAACTCCCGTAACCGATTTAACGTCAACTGCTGATCCCAAAACTGAATATAAGAATTACTCGGTTTACCTGGTTTAAACTCCGCATGAGTCGCCAAATGCACCACATTATACGTCCCCTGCTCCCTCGCCTGTTTCAGTCGCTCCACCAAAAACTGATCATTCACAAAACTTTCCCCAGACCAGTCTTGAGTAATCGTCTGCACCTCAAACGTCGCCCCAGGCAAAGGATTATTATCCGTAAAGGTATCGGACCCCATAGCCAAAACCTGCGTTTCTTCTTGCGTCCAAGGCCGAGGATCAATAAACGACGCACTGGGAATCATCCCTAAACTGTATTTTTCCACCAAAAACTGTTCCCCATCATATAACGCCGCAAAGGGCAGGGACAACAAACCCCGGTCTAACACAAACGCCAGATTATCCACCCCTTTAGCCGCTAACTCCGCTTCCATCGGTGCAATCAACCATTGATAAAGTTGTTGAGAGGGTTTCAGGAAACTCATCGGACGGGAATAATTAGTCACATTACGGCGAAATTGATTGGCCATTTCCTGAATTTGACCACGAGTGACTCCCGACGGACGACGTTGGATCACCTCCCCCGATGCAGTCACTAATTTTAATTCCAACACATCACTGGGACGAGGTGGCCGTTGTCCCCCCTGTTGCCCATATTCCCAAAGCACTTCTCCCGACTCGCTGGCCGGTTGATTGGTGGGTTTAAAAAACGCATAGAGAAAAGCAGGTTCAATATCATGACGGTCCGCCACCTCTTGTAACATCATCTGAATGTCTGTGAAGCGCAGGTAACGAGGGACTTGCACCCCTAAACGGTTGGCATAAGTATTAGCCGCTTGTTGTTCAGTGTTTTCTAAGGCAACCGTTGTGGGATTAGAAATAACATTGCTAGGGGATTGAGTATTAGAGGTTTCTGCCTCACTTTCTTCTGAGGAACTTTCTGTGGAGTCCTCTGTAGCGGTTTCGGTTGAATCTTCGCTCGACTCAACGGTTTCACTATTCTCTTCTAAAGTATTATCTTCTAAAGTATAAGAACTGCTCTCGTCTCCTATAGATGCACTATCAACTCCTCCCTCTCCAGCGTCGGGAATGGCACTACTCCCACTAATGGTACTTTCACTGATTGAGGAACTATACGACCCCATATAACTCGGACTGTAGGCACTATAACTATAATACATTCCTCCGAAATTATAGGAACTAGACCCATAACTATAGCTGTCATAATAGCCTCCAGGACTATAGGAACTAGGACTATAGCTATCATAAGAACCGCCAAAATTATAGGAACTGGGACTATAACTATAATAAGTTCCCCCATAATCATAGTAACTAGGACTGTAGCTATAACTATAATAAGTTCCCCCATAATCGTAGTAGCTGGAATTAGAACTATAATCTGGGGAACTGGTGTTATTAGAGTTCATTTGATTAGGAGTATTTCCAGTTACAGAACTACTATTTAAGGTAATTGTTCCCCAACTATAAATTCCCCCACCATTGGAAAAAGCATCATTATAAGTAATGTTGCTATAATCAACATTAACACTTCCAAAACTATAAACGCCACCCCCATTCAAGTCAGCATAATTACCACTAATTACACTGTCACGAATGCTGACATTTCCTCCACTATAAATACCACCACCACTAAAATAAGAAAAATTATCACGAATGTTACTATAATCAACGCTAACATTGCCTTGGCTATAAATACCACCCCCATTCAAGTCAGCATAATTACCACTGATGATGCTGTCATTAACAGTAACATCTCCAAAACCATAAACCCCACCGCCACTCCCAGAGGAAAAATTATCACTGATTGTACTAGAATTAAGGTGAACTTTGCCAATAAAACTATAAACTCCACCCCCATTCCCATAGGTAGAGTTATAACTTATAGTGCTATTAGTGACTTGGACATCTCTATAACTATAAATTCCACCTCCGTGAGAAGCAGCATCATTATTCAGGATGTTACTGTTACTAACATTAACATTACCCGAACTAGCAATTCCTCCGCCCGTCACATTGGCAGAATTACCACTAATGGTACTATTTTTGACTGTTAATGTTCCAGTCCCAGTATGATTAATTCCTCCCCCGCTTCCTGTTGTATTGCCATTTTGCAAGGTTAAATTGTTTAGGGTGACGGTATTGGCAGAGGTGTTGAAGATGCGATGATTTCCACCCCCATCTATCACAATATTTTGTCCCGTACCATCAATAGTTAAATCATTCGTTGACCAACTAATTTCACTAGCTAAGGCAATTGTTCCAGATACATTAAAAACAATATCATCCCCAAAGCCCGCATTGCCAACTTCCTCTCGTAAGGAATTTATTCCGGTATCGGATAAGGTTTGAACTGTCCATGTGGCGAGTTTCCCATCCCAGTTCGTTAAAGTGGTCTCAGTTAAAGGGGGTTGTGCTTCAATATTGCCTGTACTGTACTCTAACTGCCAATTCCCCCCATAGTTAGCACTTCCGGTGGCATCGACGGAGGCAGCAACGTCGGCCCCGGTGGCCGTGGCAATTTGATTAATCAGACTTTCCCCGACTGCATTTAAGGCGGTAAAACAACTATAGAGGAGAATATCAGCAGTGGGGCTGAGAGACTCTCCCCAACTCTGTAACTGGGTTTGATAATGTTGAATATTTTGCTCGCTGATGAAATCTTGGCCAAGCCAAAATTCTCCGGTGTTTCCTTCAGCAATGATGGTGAGGGTATCAACGCGGTGGGGGGTAAAGTTTAAGGTTTCGGTAATTTTGGCGATTCCCTTTTCATCCCGGAGGATGAGAGAAGAAACCGTGCCGCTTTCTCCCCCGTAGAGTAAGTCATAGGGGTTATCGGCTCTTTCGTCAATGAAGGTATAGTCGAGAGAGTCGCTGAATTCTTCGGCAAAACGAATGACGGTGGGATTATGGCTTGTGCCGTTTCCGGTACGGATGAGGGTGGGATCATCGGGTTGAATGGGGTTAACGGCGGCCAGATGGACGTTTTCTCCGCTTATTGCCCCTGTAAAGACTAAATCTCCGCTTTCAATGGTGTTGAGGGGATGATCTGCGGAGATGGGAGACTCGGATGCGGTGAGTAATTCTGGGATATCTAGGGGGGTGAAGGGGAGGGGGTTGCCGTTGTTATCTCTGGGGGGATTAATATCTAAGCTGAGTAAGTGTCCTTCTTGTCGGATGCGAATTAAATTACTGCCTGGGACGGCGGATAAGGTAATTGTGCCATTGGGGGCGGTGATTGTGCCTGTATTGGCGACTGTTCCCCCCATGAGGGTGACAGTTTGCCCGGAGTTAACGGTTAAGTCGCCTTGATTGAGGATTGCGGCGGGTTGGGAGAGATCAAAGGCGAATTGGGAGGGTGTGCCAATTAAGGGGCTGTAATTATTCTCTCCAAAGGCGTTAAACCAATGGTCGTTACTAAAGCCAATTCCGGTGGCGGTGGTGGCGAAAAAGTCTCCGGGAATGTTCAGTTGGGCATTATTGCCAAAGACAATCCCGGCGGGGTTCATGAGGTAAAGGTTGGCGTTTCCTCCGGTGACTTGAATTAGTCCATTGATGAGAGAAGGGTTGTTTCCGGTGACTCGTCCGAGGATGTTTTGAATTTCTGGTTGGGAGAGGAAATTGGCAATTTGGCCGGGGTCTAAATTAAATTTTTGAAAACTGTGAAATAAGTTGGCTTGGTCTTGAGAAAGTGTGCCTCCGGTGATGTTAAATTGCTCTCCGTTTTGCTGAACAGTTGTTCCGGTGTTGTCGTTGGCTGGGGTGATGGGTTGGGCGAGGGAATGGGAATGGGTCAGCAGGCTGAAAATTAGCCAAAATAGGAGGGTGGGGGAGGGTCGGAGAAGGTTATAGTAGCACTGGAGGTTTAGCATATTTAACCAGAGTTTAGGGGGAGCAGGGGGTGTTTCATTGGCGATTTTGTAGAAGTGCAACTCTTGATTACTACAATTCTAACATTGGATTTATGAGGGTAATACAATACAAAAGGTGGGTGTTCCGGTTAAAGGGAAGGGGGAATTATTTCCGTATTGTTACGGAATGGTGAATTACCTAGGGGGGGTTAGGGAAATTTACCTAGGTTGATTGATTTGGGAGACGAATTGGCAGGATAATTGTTTCCCTAGGTTTTGTGAAGTATTAATCATTCAATTTTTAATGGTTAATTATTTAGGGCTGCTATATCAGAGGAAATTAGTCACGCTAAGTATTAAGGGGCGCAATGCTTGCGCCCCTTCTGAGATTTTCTATTGTCTGATTTTCACCCAAGTTTAGGGGTTTATTGGTCGGGATTCATCCCCAGCTAAATCAAAGAGATTTTAGCTGGGGACTTCTCCTGACATTTCTGTTAAAAGTGATCGATGATGGCTTGGGCGAATTGGGAGCATTTGATGGGATTTTTTTCGGGGGGGTCCATCATGCGGGCTAAGTCGTAGGTGACTTGGCGGTTGGCTATGGCTGCCCCTAGGCCGTTTTCAATTAACTCGGCGGCTTCTTTCCACTCTAAATAATTTAACATCATGACGGCGGAGAGAATGAGCGAGCCGGGGTTAATGCGGTCTAGTCCGGCGTGTTTGGGGGCTGTGCCGTGGGTGGCTTCAAAGATGGCACAGGTATCGCCGATGTTGGCTCCAGGACCCATCCCCAAACCGCCTACGATCGCGGCTGCGGCATCGGAGAGATAGTCGCCGTTGAGGTTCATGGTGGCTAAAATGGAGTATTCATCGGGCCGGAGTTGAATTTGCTGGAAGATATTGTCGGCGATGCGGTCATCGACCATGACTTTCTCCCGCCATTGGCCGTTTCCGTGGGTGTCCCAGATGCTCTGGAGGACGGACTCAACTTCTTGGCAAATTTCTTGTCGTTTTTCGGGGGTGAGGGAGTCATAACCGGGGTCAATTTTCCGAGCGTTTTCTTCGATACTCAGATCGGCATTTTTTTCTTTGTTGCTGAGTATCCAAGATTCTCGTTCGGTGACACATTGGTCTCGAAATTCGGTGGTGGCTAACTCATACCCCCAGTCGCGGAATGCTCCCTCGGTGTATTTCATGATATTCCCTTTATGAACTAGGGTTACTCGTTGCTTGTCTTTGGGTAAACTGAGAGCATGGAGTATGGCACGACGAATTAATCGTTGTGATCCGGTTTTACTGATGGGTTTGATGCCGATGCCGGAGTCGAGACGAATTTGCTTTTTACCGTGTTCAGGGGTGGCGGGAATTAAGTCCTCATTGAGGTGCTTAATGAGCTTATTGGTCAATTCTGTGCCTTCTCGCCATTCTATGCCGAGGTAAATGTCTTCGGTATTCTCCCGATAAATAATGAGGTCGAATTTCTCCGGAGACTTGTGGGGAGAAGGTGTACCAGGATAAAACCGACAAGGACGCACACAGGCGTATAAGTCATTAATTTGCCGGAGTGCTACATTCAGGGAGCGAATTCCCCCGCCAACGGGTGTGGTGAGGGGTCCTTTGATGGCAACACCGTATTCTGCGATCGCCTTGAGGGTATCGTCAGGTAAATATTGGAATTGGCCATACTGTTCGCAGGCTTCATCCCCTGCGTAAATTTTAAACCAATTGATTTTGCGTTGATCGCCGTAGGCTTTAGCAATGGCAGCATCAATGACTTTTTGGGTGGCGGGCCAAATATCAACTCCTGTGCCATCTCCCCGAATAAAGGGGATAATTGGATCGTCGGGAACAACGGGATGACCGTCTTGAAAGGTAATTGGTGATCCTTGCTCAGGAGGCTGAATTTTTTCGTACATTACCGTTCACTCTCGATAGGATTACTTTTTGGTAGGCTAGCAGATATTTCACCTGTATTTTGCTCTCTATAAGCTGAATTCAAAATTATTTTTGATTGCCCATGAAGCGTGTTTTAGTGGTTGATGATGATAAGACTCTGCGGGAAGTTCTGCAAGAGTATTTGGAAAATGCCGGATATCAAGTGGAGGGGGTCAGTTCGGGAACGGAGGGGTTGACGGCCTTTGAACAGAATCCACCGGATATTATTGTCTCGGATGTGATGATGCCGGAGATGAATGGGTTGGATTTTTGCCGGACGCTACGGAGTACGCCGTCGGGCCAGCTTGTGCCGTTTATTTTTTTGTCGGGGAAAAATGAGTTGGAAGACCGGGTGAAGGGTCATGAGATGGGGGCGGATGATTATGTGACGAAACCGTTTGCGATGCGGGAGTTGTTGGCGAAGATTGAGACGCAATTGGAACGATCGCGCCGCATTCACAGTGAGATTGTCCGTATGATGCAGCAAATGACGGGTTCTCGCAGGGGGGAGAGTCAGTTAGGGGGGGAAGAAACTGCTCAGAAGGAGGAGGCGAAACCCCCTGAACCGTTACCGTTGACTCCGGCGGAGGAACGGGTGTTTTGGGAGGTGATTCAAGGATATACGAATAAGCAAATTAGCGATCGCTTGTTTATTTCTCCCCGCACGGTCCAAAGTCACCTCAGCAATATTTTAGGCAAGTTACAACTGGACAACCGAGCGCAATTGGTGCGTTTCGCCTATGAACAAGGATATCGGTCTCCCCATAAGGAGGATTAGGTTTTGGAGATGGGGGAGTCGGGAGTCGGGAGATGGGGGAGTTGGGGGAGATGGGGAGTAATAACTGTTCCGGAGTTCCCTGTTCCCTATTCCCTGTTCCCTTTGTCACAAAGAACCAACCACCAATAACCAATAACAATAAAATGCTCTATACCCTAGACCAGTTACACCAGGAAATTACCACCTATCCCGAACAATGGCGGCCCTTGGTGTTTACCAATGGTTGTTTTGACTTGCTGCACGTGGGCCATGTTCGTTATCTCCAGACCGCCAAAACCTTCGGTAAACGGCTGGTAATTGGTTTAAATAGTGATTCCTCCGTTCGGCAACTGAAACCGCCTAAAATGGGCTATCCGCCCCGGCCTCTGACTTGCGAAGACCAACGGGCCGAAGTCTTGGCGGCCTTAAAACCTGTGGATGCGGTGGTGATTTTTCCCGAACAGACGGCCTCTACCCTGATTGAAACCCTGAAACCGGATATTTATGTGAAAGGGGGAGATTATACTCCCGAAACGCTGCCCGAATATCCCCAAGTTGTTGCCTATGGGGGTCGGGTGGAATTAGTCAAGGTCGAAATTCCCTCCTCAACGACTGGAATGGTGGAACGGATTTTACAAAACAAAAGCCTTCAAGAATGCGATAAAATCTAGATTCTGACGCATCCAACAACCCCATGACCGAGCAAGACCAGGCATCTGTGCAAGCGGAATTGGAGAACCTACGCCAACAGCTTAATTCCGGTTCTCGCAAAAAACAACTTCCCGCGATCGCTCAACTCGAACAGTTGGGAGAACCGGGTTTGAAAGTCTTGATGGAGTTTCTCTCCTCTCAAGCAGAAACTCCTACTCCGACTACGGGACAAGTTTATTTAACCTTGAAACAACAGGAGTCGTCGGCGATTGAGGATTTTCTGACGATGAAGTTTCCCCAGGGGATTGTCTCTTTAAACAGCGATCGCAATATTGAGTATCAGTCTCTCCAAGATTTACTGATCGAGCAAGACTTTCAACAAGCGGACCGCCTCACCCTCGAAAAACTCTGTGAGTTAGCGGGGCCGCAAGCAATGGAACGCCGTTGGATTTATTTTACTGAGGTGGATAAATTCCCCGTCAGTGACCTACAAACCCTCGATACGCTCTGGTTGGCTTACTCCCAAGGGAAATTTGGCTTTTCTGTCCAACGGAAACTCTGGCTATCCTTGGGGAAAGATTTTAATAAACTATGGGATAAAATTGGCTGGCGCAATGAGAAAACCTGGACTCGCTATCCCAACGAGTTTATCTGGGATTTAAGCGCACCCCAAGGCCATCTCCCCCTCTCTAACCAGTTGCGGGGGGTGCGAATGTATGAGGCCCTCTTATTACATCCGGCTTGGAGTGACTAGAATGTAGGGAATGAAGAAGTTTCGTTGCAGTTTTACGGTTAGCGCAACGATGCCCCTTTAAGATAGGTAAAGACCGCTTATTTCACCGAGAATAGAGGAATATGGCTCACCCCACCAATAGGCTTTTCTGTCGTCTAGATGGCTTAACCCCAGCGGCCAGAGAACAACAAAGACTCAATACGCTAGAGTCTCTTGGCCTACTCCATGCGGAGAATATTCCGGTGTTTGAGGAAGCGACGCAAACCGCTGCCCATTTTACACAAACGCCCATTGCTTGGCTCTCTTTAGTCCGGGGGGATTATCTTGAGTTAAAGACGGTGGTGGGGTTGCATCAGATGGGGTTGATGAATGATTTGGCGAAAACGCGATCGCTGCCTCTAGGAGAATCTTACTGTCAATACGCCATTGATAGTCAACACCCCTTTATCATTAACGATTTAAGTCAATATCCGATTTTACTGGACAGTATTTTATTTCAGTATTACGGCATTCGTGCTTATCTCGGTATTCCCCTCTTAACCCAAAATCAAGTTTGTATCGGGACATTAGCGGTTTTTGATCAACAACCCCACGAATTTTCTACCCAAGAGGTGGAGTTTCTCAACTTGACGGCCCGATGGTGTCTCAGTGAATATGAACGCGATATCCTCACGCAACATTCCCCTCAAGATGCTGCTTCGGATGCTGCGTCTCTCCCTCGGTTTTCTTCTCCAAGAAGACACAACCTCTCCGACGCTTCCCCCCCAGAAACGGCCATTGAGGTAAACTCCTCCTCTCTGACGAAAACGGAACAACTCAAGGTCAATTTATTGGTACAACTGAGTAGTGAGTTGCGTAGTCCTCTCACCTCGGTGATGGGAATGGCCCGGATGTTGGAACAACAACTCTATGGACCGTTGACGCAGAAACAAAAGGAATATGTCGAAATTATCCACAATAGTGGCCAGAAACTCTTGTTAGTGGTGGAGGAGATGGTGACATTGGGGGTTTTAGATGAACACAATGCTCAACTTAATCTCAGTTCGGCAGATGTGGAGATGGTCTGTCAACAGTCTCTCACTAATCTCGAATCCCTCGCTAAACAAAATCAACAAAGTTTAACCCTTTCTATTGAACCTGGAAACCGCATTTGGTTATTAGATAAGGAAAAAATTCGCCAAGCCCTTTATTATTTAGTGTATAGTCTGGTGCAGTCGGCAGATGTGGGCAGTGAGATTCATGTTCATGTATCGCGGAAAGTGGAAGACCCCATTAATCCGATGCCAATTTTGACTATTTCGGTTTGGGCTACCCATCCTTGGTTAGATAATAATTTACCGAGTACAGGCTTGGAAACGGCCACCTTAGATAATTTAGAAACGGCGGAGGAAACTGCGTTTCCAGAAAATCCGACCTTGCGGTCTTTAATTAAATCTCTGAAGGTGGAACAACGCAGTCAGAAAGCCCCTGAAGAAAAGTCTAGAGAAGTGTTAGGGTTATTGTTAAGTTGTCATCTCACGGAAATGCACGGGGGCAAGATTATTATTCAAGGTTCACCGGAGATTGGCTATCGCTATGTTTTTAAAATCCCCCAAATTGAAAAGCAGTTAGACAATTAGCAATTAACAATTAACAATTAGCAATTAACAATTAGCAATTAACAATCAGCAATCAACAATTAGGAGAAGATAGAAGGTAGAAAAGAAAATAGAGAGTTTTAACTCAATTCTAACGGCTTTTTCCTTTTTTTCTCCATCACCAATTACCCATGACCTATAATCTCTTACCAAATAATGAGTAATTCGCCATTTTCTTCCCAAAAAGGAATACAACCTAAAGTTTTTCTTTATAGTTTAGTTTTTGCGATTATTTTATTAGTCGCATTAACTCCTTTAGTGCATACCATTACAGAAATGTGGTGGTTTGATTCGGTTGAGTTTTCGGGAGTATTCTGGACATTATTAATCGGGCGATCGCTGTCTTGGATTGGTACATTTGTTGTCTTTGGCCTGTTTGTTTGGGGCAATTATAGCTTGGCCATGAGTCTCACCCGCTATAGTCCCTTTCGCTCTGTACAATTAAGTAAACAAGATACCACAATTCCCATTAAAACGCTAGTTAAATTTTTAGCTATTGCGGCCACAATTTTCCTTGCTTTTGTGGCTGCTAGTTCCACCACAGAAGCCTGGGAACTGGTGTTAAGATGGTGGAATGGGGCGGAATTTGGTGAAATTGATCCCATTTATCAACAAGATATTGGCTTTTATCTCTTTCAAGTCCCCTTTTATAACGGTGTTCGTAATTGGTTATTAGGTCTTTGTGTAGCTGGATTAATTGTTATTTTACCCATTTATGGATTAAAAGGCTATATTGATTGGAATCGGGGTTGGCAATATGCCTTAATTCGGCCAGCGAAAGGGCATATTAGTTATTTATTCGCAGCCATGGCCTTATTAGTGGGAGTGGGGTTTTGGTTACAACGCTATGAGCTTTTGTACTCTGTAGAAGGAGTAGTTTTTGGGGCAGGTTATACCGACGTTCACACCCGCCAATTTTCGCTCATTTTAATGGCGGTATTAAGTGTGGTTTTGACGGGATTAATTGCTTTTTCTGGTCGTCAGAGTAGCTTAAAAGTCCCCCTCTATGGTCTGGGATTTTATTTAATTATTGCCTTAATTTTTCAAGGGTTAATCCCCTCCCTAGAACAGCAATTAGTGGTTAGTCCAAATGAATTAGTTAAAGAGAAACCCTATATTGAGAATAATCTTAAATTAACGCGACAAGCCTATCAACTGGATGACATCGAAAATAAACCCTATCCCGTCAAACCAAATCTTACCTCAGATGTCTTCGAGAAGCATAAAACCACTCTACAAAATATCCGTTTATGGGATTATCGTCCCCTGTTGAGTACCTATCGACAACTGCAAGAAATTCGTCTCTATTACCGTTTTAATGATGTCGATATTGACCGCTACATCATCGACGGGAATTATCGCCAAGTGATGCTCTCTCCGCGAGAATTAGCCTATGATCAAGTACCAGAACGGGCGCAAAATTGGGTCAACCAACGGTTAAAATATACCCACGGGTATGGTCTGGTTATGAGTCCGGTTAACCGCGTCACCTCCCAAGGTTTACCGGAATTAATGATTCAAGATATTCCCCCCAAATCCACCGTTGATTTACAGATTGATCAACCGCGCATTTATTACGGAGAAGACACCAATCACTATGTTTTTACGGGGATGAGTACCAATGAATTTGACTTTCCCCAGGGGGATGACAACGCCAACAACCGCTATGATGGCGTAGGGGGTGTTCCGATGCCCACTTTCTTCCATCGTTTGCTGTATGCTTACGATCTGAGTAACTTGAAAATCCTCATTTCCAACTATTTCACCCCAGACTCGAAAATCCTCTACCATCGTCAAATCCGCGATCGCATTCGTCGAGTCGCCCCCTTCCTCCGCTTAGACCAAGACCCCTATATTACCCTAATTAATGGGCGGTTACATTGGATTGTTGATGCTTATACTAGCAGCGATCGCTATCCCTATTCCGAACCCTTTAGCCAAAACATCAACTACATCCGCAACTCCGTAAAAGTCCTCATTGATGCTTACGATGGGACTATGCAGTTTTTAGTAGTTGATCCCGATGATCCCGTATTACAGACCTATCAACGGATTTTCCCCGACTTATTCTCCCCAGGGGAAACCATTCCCGACGAAGTAAAAGCGCATTTTCGCTATCCCCAAGACTTCTTTATGGTCCAAGCGCAAATGTACCTGTCCTATCACATGGATAACCCAGAAGTCTTTTACAATCAAGAAGACCTCTGGAAACTCCCCACCCAACTCTACGAAGGGAATGAAGAACAAGTCGAACCCTATTACATCATCATGCAGCTTCCCCAGGCCGAGTCCGAGGAATTTATGTTGATTTTGCCCTTTACGCCTGTAAACAAGGATAATATGGTGGCTTGGATGGCCGCGCGATCGGATGGGGAACATTACGGGACCTCCTTACTCTATGAATTCCCGAAACAACAACTGGTCTATGGACCCAAACAAATTGAGGCCCGCATCGACCAAAACCCCACCATTTCCCAACAATTAACCCTATGGAGTCAGGAGGGTTCAAGAGTCATTCGGGGAGATTTATTAGTAATTCCCATTAATACGTCCCTTTTATACGTTGAACCCGTTTATCTCCGGGCCGAACAAGGGGAACTCCCAGAACTACGACGGGTCATCGTGGCCTATGATGAACAAGTGGTGATGAGAGAAACCTTAGATCAAGCCTTAGCGACCATTTTCGGGGAAGGTTCAACGACTCAGGAGACGACAGAAGACACCCAACCGAGAGAAACCACACCGAGTCCCAATAATACCCTGATTCAATCGGCTTTAGACACCTATCAACAAGCCCAAGAAGCCTTACAAAATGGCAATTGGTCCCAGTATGGGGAATTGACCGACCAACTCGAAGATATTCTCTTACGGTTGAACGGAGAAACGGAATAGAGGTGAGACCCTCACCCCCCAACCCCCTCTCCCAACCTTGGGAGAGGGGGAGAAAATGTCTCTCACAAGTGTCTGAAACAACGGTGTCTCGTTCTACAATTTCTCACCTTGACAGGGCTGGGTGGGCATTGCCCACCCAAACCTCTCAAGCCTGCTTATTCATAGTATGGTTTTTTCTATTTCATAGAACTCTACAAGAGGTTGGGTTTTGATGCTATATTGTTTTTGGGTGAAAGCATAACCCTTTTGATATCCTACTCTAATCCCTTTCCATGCTTACGGAAAGGAGTGGGTTGTTTTCGGTGAAGGACGTGACGGAAGGAAGGTTGATGTGTCCGTGTGGGGGATAGTTGAGGGAGGGGAAAAGGTGATGTGGTTTGGGGTGGTCGAGGAGGTGTTGGATGTGGTTGAGTCGTTGCTGGAGGATGTTTTTGGGGCTACAAAGGGATAAAATGCGATCGCGTGCTTTTTCTCCTATTCTCATTCTCCACCACAGACAGTGCTAGAATCTTCTCTAACTTTTCTTCAAAGTCTCCTATTTTTAATTACAGTTTAGATAAATAAATGAAAAATATCAATTCAATTTTCATGGAAGTTTTTAGTTTGAGATTGATTTGAGAATTTTATAATAAAGTTTAAATTATTTCCAAAATTGACTATTTTTAATCTCGTTTAGTTCAAAGGTTTTACTCGCTAACTCTATTTCTAGGTTTTGAGCATAAGTTACTGAAGCATTTAACTCGTGTTTTAACCAGTTTTTCTCCTGTTGTAACTCTTCTATCCAGTCTCGTACTTCTTGAATTTCTCCTCCTAAACACTGGACTATTGGCATCTTTAGGAGCTTTTTCGACTAAAGTTCCAATGGCTCGGTCTGCGGACTGATAAACGTCAAGGAGGGGGTCTTCTGCGTCATTTCCGAGGTAGGGATAGAGGGGGTGAGTGCGATCGCTCAAATGCCAAAACCAGTGATTAGCAAAATGAATTTCACTAAAGGCAATGAGGAAGAAATCCCAAGGTTCTTGCTCTAAAATGGCTTGACCAATTTTACTGTGATACTCAATAGATGCTTTGGTTTTCTGTTGACAATGTTTAATATTTTCGGGGTTAAGCCAATCAAAGTGGAACGAAATAAAACCAAAATTTTTTTCACGTGGGGGTGTTGGGTTGCGCTGTCGCTTAACCCTCAATTGTTAATTGTTAATTGTTAGGGGATGTTGGGTTACGCTATGCTTCACCCAACCTACAATCAACTCCCCCATCTCCCTTCAATCTCACCTTAACTTGCTAAACCTTCCCCTGCATCGCCAACTTCATTTCTCGCACGGCCCGTTCCATTCCCACTAAAACCGCACGACTAATAATCGTGTGACCAATATTTAACTCCTCCATCCCTGGAATACAAGCTACAGGATATACATTCCAGTAGGTGAGGCCATGGCCTGCATTCACCCGTAACCCCAGAGAAATGGCCTTGGCGCAGCCTTTTTTTAATCCCTCTAATTCTTGAGAGCGACGGGTTTCGCCCTCTGCGTCGGCATATTTTCCCGTGTGGAGTTCGATGAATTGGGCCTGAGTGTCTGCGGCAGCTTCAATTTGTTCTCCATCGGGATCAATAAACCAACTGACCGGAATATTGGCACCTTGTAATTGCTCTACAATGCGACTATAGCGAGGCATATCCCCCAACAAGTTTAACCCCCCTTCGGTGGTTACTTCCTCTCGACGTTCTGGGACGAGGGTGACATAATCGGGTTTGAGGTTTAGCGCGATCGCTACCATTTCTTCCGTCGGGGCCATCTCCAAATTCAAATGAGTGCGGACCGTCTCTCGCAACACCTGCACATCCCGATCTTGGATATGCCGCCGATCTTCCCGTAAATGAACCGTAATGCCATCAGCCCCCCCTAACTCAGCCAAAACCGCAGCCGCAACCGGATCAGGTTCTACAGTGCGTCGGGCCTGACGAATGGTGGCTGTATGGTCGATATTAACACCCAGCGTAAGCAACTTGGAACTCTCCCTATAACGATCATCCCGTCAATTATCTCCCGTCCCGGTGCATTCTAAAAACCTGTGATTTCGATCACGCCGCCTAGGTATTTTCCCTCACTTGGCTGTTGGACGAGGTTCACAAATCCCTTGGGGAGTCTGTCACGTTATTTCAAGGTAAAACAGGCGATTATTAAAACTGTAGAGAGTTCAACCCCCAAACCATCATGTTTAACCCAATCCAACTGCTTCCTGGTGCAATCGCTGAAATCCTCGCCTCCGCCACTGAAACGGGTGCTTTAACCCTTAGCGATCGCTACGGTTTAATGGCCGCCGCCCTCGATGATACCTTAGAAGAAGACGATCGCCGCGCCGTCAATCGCATCTTACGCGCCGTTAAACGAGGCCGCATCCAAGTCGCCACCGCCTAAGTTTCCTCTCACGACAGAGGGGTTAAGAACTCTCTACAATACAGTTCACTCCCTCACTCACTCTGTTTCCCGACAGGGTGATTTTTTTTGGCCCGAAAATGCAAAAATACCTCCTGTCCCCCCTGTTGCACCGTTAATAATTCTAACTGGGGGGCATGAGTCGCCAAAAATCCCTCCCCATCCACAGGAGTGGGTGCAGTTTTTCCCCCCAAGATCAGAGGACACACCGTTAACCACAATTCATCCACACAACCCGCTTCTAACAGTTGGGCCACTAACTCCCCTCCCCCCAAAATGGCCAACTTGTGCAGGCCAAAATCATATAACTGGCTGAGAATTGCTGGCCAATGCCAAGACTCAATGGCTAAAACTCGCTCAAAATGGGGAGACTGCTGCCAGAATCGCGCCTTTTCGGGGGGAGTGAGTAACCAACGGGGAAACGGTTGTTGGAAAAATCGCCAATCCGGGTTAAAATCTGCCCGACGAGAACAAACCATTTGAATGGGTTGGGGGGGGCGATTCTCAGCTTGACGTTGTTCGATCAGGGCAGGAGTGCGAACCGAAAGGGAGGTATGATAAGCCCGTAATGTCCCCCCCCCAAATAACACCCCATCCTGTTGGGCAATTTGCCGTTCGAGATGGGCCTTGTCTTGGGATGAACCAAACCGGGCCGGAGAATGCAAATGGTCTGTAATTTTACCATCCGCACTCATCGCTAAAATCACTGTAGTCTGGGGACACTTCACTGGATATTCCGTAAGTTCATCCTCCTAGCTTAGTCCCTTCACACAGTTTTCACAAAAAAATGCTGTAACTCTATCAATTCTTTAAAACATTCTTTGGGTGTGACCTTTATCATTGTGAATAGGTATCGGTTAATGTTGCTCACCGGAATCACGGTCTCCTGCCCTGAAAAGATAACGACGAACCCAAGCTCGAAGATACTCAATACTATTGCTCATTTCGGTTCACTTCTCTCTTGCGTAAAAACTGTAGTTTTTTATGGCTAAGCCTGTCTCGCGGTCATTCCGTCGAATTTTACTTTCTCGTTTACTGTTACTCAGCGTTCCCATTATTCTCGTGGGGGTGACAGCAACCTATGTCGTGACCTATCGTAAAGCCCGTTCCGCTTTATTGGAAACCGCCCGGCAAAATCTCACCGAAAGTGCCTCTCGGAAAGCCCAACGAATTGAAGACGCGATCGCATCCTTAAAAAACAACCTAGTCGCCGCCAGTGAACATCCGTTTCTCAGCGAAAACCTCACCCCCAATAACCGCGTTTACCTAGAACATCTCCGTCAAACCCTCCCCACCCAAATTCGCTGTCTTCAACTGGTGGAGATCGACACCCAAACCGTTACCAGTAGCACCTGTCAACCCCAACCTCTCGGCCAATTTGATCCAACCTTTTGGTCCGAGGAACAAACCTCCTTATTCCTCACCCCCAACCAAGTCCAAGTCCAAGTCATCTTACCCAACACGGAACAAGAGGGGGGACAAGCAACCAGCAGTATCACCCCGGCCAGTCAACTCCATCTCCTCCTGGCTACCCCTGTTTATAATGCCAATAACCAACTCAGCCATCTCTTATTCGTCAAAACCGAAGTCATCGAACCCACAACCCTGCAACCCGGTTCATTATCTGGCTATCCGGTCATTATTAACGAAGATGGCACAATTTTAGCCCATCCGTTATCGGATCGAGTGGGTCGCAATATTGCCCAAGAAGACGATGCAGAACGCTTACAAAGCATCCTCCGTAATGCCTTGGCCGGACGACAGGATTTTCTCCATCTCTTTTCCTTTGAAAAAAATGGGGTGGAACTCCTCTCAGGATATTCCGCCATTCCCAGTCCCCTCCCCCAAGAACAGGGTCAACAATGGGCGATTCTTTCCATTACCCGTCTTGATAATGCTTTAGCCACCTTAGACGAAATTCGTCGGATATTACTGACCTTTCTCCTTACCCTAACGTTTGTCTTAATTATCGCTACTGTGGCCGCTACCCTTTACATGGCCCGGGAAATGGCACTCCCCCTAGAGAAAATCCGTGATTATGCCTTTACTCAAGACCATCTCCATTCCCAAGATTCCATTCCCAGTGACTTCACCATTTATGAGTTTCGCCAGTTGGGAATCGCGTTTAATAATATGCTCGAACAGTTGCGTCACCGGGCAGAGGAGTTAGAAAAAGCCAATGAATTAAATAATCATCGGGCTGAGGAACTCGAAGTGGCGAACCAACAATTAGAGATTGCCAATGAGTTGAATAATAATATGATCGAACGGTTGAAGACTTGGGCAAAAGAGTTAGAAACCGCTTGGCAAGAAGCTCAAACGGCAAATCGTCTCAAAACTGAGTTTCTGCGGATTACGTCCCATGAATTGCGCACTCCGTTAAATGGGATTATTAATTCCCTTGAGTTTGTCACCGATGATTTATGTGATTCCAAGGAGGAGGAATTAGATTGGTTGGGGACTGCGCAACAGTCGGCGGTGCATTTGTTAGGAATTATGGATGAAATTGCCGATATTTCTAAGATGGAAACCGGACAATTATCGGTGCATATTGAAGCGGTGGAGTTGTCCAAGGTGTTACAAGATGCCATTTCCCTGTACCACCCCCAGATGGAGGCCAAAGGGCTTGAATTGGACTGTCAGGAGTGGGAGGAGGAGTTAGTGGTTCATGCTGATCCCAGTCGCTTACGGCAGGTGTTTCTGTATATCTTGGATAATGCCGTAAAATTCACTAAAGCAGGGTCGATCTACATTCGCACCTATGCGGAATATGTGATTATTCCTGACCCAGAAAATCCGGAACTCCCTTCTAGTGCCAGTGGTCAACAAGCTGTGATCACGATTCAAGATACTGGAATTGGTATTGATCCCAAGGAACAGCAGAAATTATTTAAACCGTTTGTTTTAGTCGATGGAACAACGACACGAGAATCCGGGGGAATTGGTCTAGGGTTGGCAATTTCTCGACAGTTAATGGATTTAATGGAGGGGGAAATTACACTGTTTAGTGAAGGGGAAAATGAGGGAACAACGGTTAAGATTACGTTACCTATGGCAAAAATGTCCAGTTTGGTGATTCAGTCTTCGGTGAAAAAAGAGGGGTAAGGGGTTACTAGGTAAAAAGTCCTCTAGGTGTAGTTTTTCTAAATTCAAACAGATCAGAATTTAGATTCAACACATATACTCAGGCTACACTTGAGAAAAAATAAACTATTTTTGTCCTTGTAACTTGCGCATTTCGGTTTTTACGTTGGTGGCAATTTGGAGGACATTATCGAGAATTTCCCCGAATTCGGTGGCTTGACTTTCAATGGCCAAGGCATTTAAACTCGATAAATTATTTAAGAATAAATCGTCATTTTCGGTTATAATATCATTAAGTAGATTATGATTTTCTCGCAAAATTCGTTCTGTTTTTAAAGCCCGGATCAAGTCTTCTCTAGCGAGTTTTAAGGCTTCTATGGCTTTGGCGCGATCGCGCCCTGTCATTCCCCGATTTCCAGCCTCTTTTAACTGATCCGTCACATCAAGGGTTTTGACAACTTTATTAAACTTTTCCACATCATCTAATAAGGCTTTTAAGTTGTGAGTATGTTCAGAATTTAACAAAAACCCCGTTTCTTCCGACTCCATAAATGCGGTACTATTGAGCAAACGATCAAAGAAAATATAAAGAGGAAAAACCCCTAAAATAATCGCAATAATCCCATTCTCAAATAGCAACTCAGAACTAAAAAACAGCAAAAAAGCCGCTAATAAAGCAATTACTAACCCCTTAACCGAGAAATCCGGTTGAACTCCCTGATCTTGTCCCAAATAAACCCCCGTCAACCGATTCAATTCCCGACGACTAATCAATAATTTCCTTAAATCACGACGCATTGTAATGGGTAATGGGTAATGGGTAATTGGGATTAAGAAACCGGGTTTCTATCCAAACTTATCTTGTTTGCCCACAATGTTGAGTAGAAACCCGGTTTCTGTGGGACAAAGAACAAACAACAACCAACAAAAAAACTAAGGCAAAAACTTAGGATTTAAAGTTTGTTCCCAAGTAAACGGAGACTCTTGGGGGAAAGTATCCAAATCAACATCCATCTCCAACGCAGCGGCCCGACGGGCCCGTTGGTAAGACTCCTCAAACAACTCCTCACTATAGTCCTTGAGACTGGGACTATCTTCTAACGTCTCTCGAATCTTCTGACGGTGTTGGAGTAACTTATCCTTTGCATGGGGAGAACTGTGTTCAGGGAAATACTTATACTCCAACAAAGTGCGTAATAATCCCCGTAAATGGATTTTCAGCGTACTTTTTTCCCGTTGGCCCAGAAGCTCAATCTCCGCAATTAAATTCTCCCAGTCAATCTGATCATAATTGCGATCGCGCAACTGCTCCACTGTCCGTTCCACCCAACGATGAAAATCCTCTTCATACAACATCTTACTCTCCAATCGCCACGCGAGACGAATGCTCCGTTTGCTGCTTCATATCCGAAGTCATTGGGAATTCCTCTTGATATACCTCTAAATCAAACCAAAACGTACTCCCCACCCCCACTTCACTAATCAAATTCACCCGACTATGGTGTTTTTCAATAATATTGCGGACAATGGACAACCCTAAACCCGTCCCCTCCAAAGTATGCACGCGATTTTCCACCCGGAAAAAGCGATCAAAAATCGCCTCCTGATCTTCAGAATCAATCCCTGATCCCGTATCCGCAACCTCCACACGCACCTTGGGAGTCTCCTTGGGAACAGTGGGATCAACAGGCAACTGATAGGCCCGAATCGTCACTTTTCCCCCAGACGGAGTAAACTTCAAGGCATTACCCACCAAATTAGCAAACACTTGTAACAATAAATCATAATGACCCAAAACCGGAGCTAAATTCGGTTCAATCTCATGGACCAACTCAATCCCCTTATCCTTCGCATTCAGTTGGCAAGTTCGCAGGGTTTGTTCAATGGGACGGGAAATATCCACCGCTTCCAGTTGATACGTCTTCGACGACTCCAGACGGGATAAATCTAAAACATCATTCACCAACCGCGTTAACCGGTCCGTCTCATTATTGGCCGTATGGAGAAACTCCTGACGTTCATCCTGTTTCAAATCCTCCCCATACTCATACAACGTCTCAATAAACGACTTAATATTAAACAGAGGAGTCCGCAATTCATGGGAAACATTACTAATAAACTGACTTTTCGCCTCATTTAACTCCACCTCTCGCGTAATATCCTGCACCGTCATAGCAATTCCCTTAATATTCTCCCGATACTGATCAAACACCTGAGTCAAGAGAATACGAATTGTCCGTTCTGTCGGTTGCTTGAGCGCGATGCGAAACTCATCCCCTTCCTTTTCCCGTTCCTGTTCCGAGGGATGGGACGACGGATACAAATGCTGCATCTGATCAGACTTTTCAGGGAGAGTCTGTTTGGCCGTCGATTGATAAAGAGGCCGAGTCAGTTGTACCGTCACCGGAGAGGGGAGGACGTGCAGCACATTTCGACCAATCACATCTTGATTTTCCCAGCCAAAAATCCGCCGGGCCGTAGGATTCACTAAAATAATCTCTAAATCCGTATTTAATAAAACCGCCCCATCAGCAATAGTAGAAACCAGCGTCTCCAACTTCGCCTTTTCTGCCGTCAATTCCTCAATATTCTGCTCCTCGTAGCGTTCGAGACGTTCCGCCATCTCATTAAAACTATAAATTAACTCCCCCAGTTCTCCCCCCAAGGGTAAATCAATCCGTTGTTTAAAGTTCCCAGCAGCAATATTTTTTACCCCCACCAATAATTCCTTAATGGGTTTAGTAATCGTTAAGGCATTAAACACCACCCCTAACATCACCATAGCCCAAATCGAGATAAACACCGCAATGGTGACATCTCTGGTGAGATTAGACGACACCACTACCGTGGGGTTAGGATTAATCCCTACAGCTAACACCCCCAAATATTGTCCCTCATTTTTCAGAGGCACAAATACATCTGTCACTTCTCCATTGGGGGTTGTATGCTGCCGCACCATGGGCAGTTCCGCATTTTCCCCATAATGTTCCGGCAGGTGAATGCGCCGTTGAATGGTGAGGGAATTTTGCACCTCCGCTTCCGAATAGGGAATGCCAAAGACAATTTTGCCCTTTTCATCCGCATAAAGCAGATAACGGACACTGGAGGTATTGCTATAGAAGCGGGTACAAAATTGGGCTACTGCACTGAGATTATCTTCGGCCACTAGGGGGGCAACATTGGCGGCCAACAGCAAGCCCAAGTCACGGCCAAAGCGGGTATCATTAAGCCGTGCATCTTGCTGAATGGTATTCACGGCCCAGAAGGTTAAACCACTCATTAATAGAGAGACAACAAGGGTTGCCCCTGCAAGCAGTCGCGTTTGCAGGGTGAATTCTGACCACCATCTATGAATAATGTCTCGCAGGGTTTTGAGCAGTTCTAACAAGGTTGTTTCGTGTCCGACTCTAAAAAAACGATTTTAGGGCAATTATATCGTGGTCATCGAGAATTCAGTATGAGGAAACCGTGAAGTTTCTGAGGTTAGATGATTGAGTGTTGGTGAGTTTTATGTGTTTTGGCGGACTCGGTGGGCAATATCTTGGCGAAAATACATTCCCTCGAAGTTAATTTTGTTGAGGGCTTTATAGGTATTAGCGATCGCACTTTCAAAATTCGGCCCCGTCGCCGTCACCCCCAACACCCGGCCCCCATCCGTCACCAACTGGCCGCCCTTCTTCCGCGTCCCCGCCTGAAACACCATCGCCCCCATCTCCTCCACATCAGCAACCCCTGTAATCTCCTTCCCTTTCTCATACTTCCCAGGATACCCCTCAGAAGCCGCCACCACACACACCGCACAACCCTCTTGCCACGCCAACGCCGGGAAACTCTCCAATTTCCCCTGCACACAAGCCAACAGCAACTGCTCCAACGGCGTTTCCAACAACGGTAAAATCACCTGAGTCTCCGGGTCCCCAAAACGGCAATTAAACTCCAAAACCTTGGGCGTACCATCCGCGGCCACCATCAACCCCGCATACAACACCCCACAATAGCGAATCCCCCGCTTTTGTAACGCCGCCAACGTCGGCGCAATCACCTCCCGTTCCACCCGTTGCAGCAACTCCGGAGTCCCCAAGGGGGCTGGGGCATACGTTCCCATACCGCCCGTATTTGCCCCCGTATCCCCCTCACCCACACGCTTATGATCCTGGGCCGGGAGTAACAAACGAAAAGACTCCCCATCACAAAGGGCAAACACCGACAACTCCTCCCCTTGTAAACATTCCTCCACGACCAGCTTTGAAAACCCTTGTTCCCAAAGCTGATCCACCCCCGCCTGGGCCTCCGCCACCGTTTTCGCCACAATCACACCTTTCCCAGCCGCCAAACCATCCGCTTTCACCACAATGGGGGCCAATTGCTGTTTAATATAACTTTTCGCCTGATCGGAGTCCGTAAAAACCTTCCCTTTCGCCGTTGGAACGTCGGCCTCCTCCATCAACGTCTTCGCCCACCCCTTACTAGACTCAATTTGCGCCCCCGCTTGAGTCGGCCCAAACACTGGAATATTCTGCGCTTGGAGATAGTCCACAATCCCCTCCGCCAAGGGGTCTTCCGGGCCAACCACCACCAGAGAAATCCCTTGTACCCCCGCAAAACGGGCAATCCCATCAAAATCATCCACCCGCATGGGCAGATTTTGACATTTTTCTAAGGTCGCCGTCCCTCCATTTCCAGGAATACAGATCACCCGGTTAACTTTCGGAGACTGTACAAATTTCCACGCCAAAGCGTATTCACGGCCACCATTGCCAACCACCAAAACCTTCATTCTTTGCACTCCAGCATCAGACAGTGTTTGCTCGGGGGAATAGGTGAGCATACCATAATTTCTGCCCCAGGCCATTTCGACTGTAACTATAGTCCGGTTTCGGCACAAAATTCAAGTCCTGACTCCCTTTTCCGGACAATCCCCCCACCCCCATTCCCCAGACAGAATTTTTCCCAAGGGAGGAGAAAAAGCCCAGAAATGGCCAAGATAAACATTTTCAAGGGAACAGAACCCGCTAAAATACCCCGTTAGTCGTTTTTTCCGAAATATCTATGGGTCGCGCAAATAAAGTAGTTTTGGCGTATTCTGGGGGGGTTGATACCTCGGTTTGTATTCCCTATCTCAAGGAGGAGTGGGGGGTTCAAGAAGTCATTACCCTCGCTGCGGACTTGGGCCAAGGGGAGGAGTTGGGCCCCATTAAACAAAAAGCCTTGGATTCCGGGGCCGCGGCATCTTTGGTTGAAGATGGCCGGGAAGTGTTTGTCACCGATTATGTCTTCCCCTCCATTCAAGCTAACGCCCTCTATGAGAATCGTTATCCCCTCTCCACGGCCTTAGCCCGTCCGTTAATTGCCAAAATGTTAGTTGAGGCAGCCGAAAAATACGGGGCCGATGCCGTCGCCCACGGTTGTACCGGGAAAGGTAATGACCAAGTACGGTTTGATGTGGGGATTATGGCCTTGAATCCCAATTTACAAGTCCTGGCCCCGGCCCGAGAGTGGGGCATGAGTCGAGAGGAAACCATTGCTTATGGGGAAAAGTTTGGCATTCCTACCCCAGTGAAAAAGTCTTCCCCCTACAGTATTGACCGCAACTTATTAGGGCGGAGTATTGAAGCGGGACCTTTAGAAGACCCCATGACTGAGCCACCAGAGGAAATTTTTGCCATGACTACGGCCTTGGCAGAAACGCCTAATGATCCCGAATATGTGGAAATTGGCTTTGAGAAAGGGCTTCCCGTCAGTCTCAATGGCCAAGCCTTATCCCCCATTGAGTTAATTACCCAACTCAATGAAAAGGCGGGTAGGCATGGAGTTGGCCGCATCGACATGATTGAAAACCGGGTGGTGGGGATTAAATCTCGTGAAATTTATGAAGCCCCCGCTTTACTGGTGTTAGTCCATGCCCACCGAGACTTAGAAAGTCTCACTCTTACTGCCGATGTCACCCAATATAAACGGGGCATTGAGGAAACCTACGCCAATTTAGTCTATCAAGGACTCTGGTATAGTCCCCTGAAAGCTGCGTTAGATGCCTTTATCAAGGAAACTCAAGGGGCTGTGAATGGGGTGGTTCGCGTGAAATTCTATAAAGGGAATGCCACAATTGTAGGACGGCGATCCAACAATTCGATTTATTCTCCGGACTTAGCGACCTATACCTCCGATGACCAATTCGACCACAAAGCTGCCGAAGGGTTCATCTATATTTGGGGACTCCCCACCCGTGTTTGGGCAGAAAAAAATAAATAGGTAAGTGATGATTGGGAATGGGTAATGGTTTGTTACCTATTCCCCAGGGGCTAATGGGTGATGGATAATGAATTATGGAAAATTATGGAAAATTTTAACCAAGAACAAACAACCAACAAAAAAAATTACTGTTCTCCTCGACGACGACAGCCTTGATCTGAAATTGACGCATCTGGGAGTTTAGCCCGACATAAAATAACCGTCTCTAATTCTACTCCTTGAAGACTTGCCCCTTCTAAATCTGCATCAAATAAATTTGCATCTCGTAGATCAGCATAACTGAGATCAGCATTGCGTAAATTAGTCGCCCGCATATTGGCATTTCGTAACACGGCCCGTCTGAGAATGGCACTTTCAAGAATAGCATCACTCATCTGGGCTTGTCGTAAATTTGCTCCCCCTAAATTCGTATTTTCCAAAATAGTCCGTAACATTACTGCCCCAATGAGATCAGCATAACTCAGATTTGCCCCCGACAAATTAGCATCCCGTAAATTCGCCAAACTTAAATTAGCTTCATTGAGCTTACTTGCCCGTAAATCTGCATTGCCTAAATTCGCACTGCGTAAATTCGCCTCAATTAAATTAGTATCTTGGAGATTGGAACGACTTAAATCAGTCTCGCTTAAATCAATTTGACTGAGATTACTGCCCTCCAGATTAACATTACTAATTTTTGCCTTATTTAAAACCGCATTGCGTAAATCTGTATTGCTAAAATTACTGTTATTAAGATTAGCCCGAATTAAAACGGTTTGTCGGAGCATTGCATATTCTAAATCTACTCCATCTAAACTCGCAAGGGTTAAATTGGCCTCAGAGAGATCAGCATAGGTGAGATCAGCCCCATCTAAATTGGCATTCATTAAATTTGACCCCACTAAACTTGCATTCCGCAGATTTTGGCCACTTAAATCTGCTCCACTCAAGTCACAGTTACGGCAAATTTTTGTTTCGAGGAGTTGGGCAACGTGCTGGGGGTTTTCTGCACGCGCTGGGGTGGCCAAAATACTGACCAGCAGAGAAAAAACAACACACCAGATCGGACGTTTCATAGTTCGTTTCAACGAAAAAAGGTATCCTCCCCTATTAAAACAAAAATTGTCTTAGGGGAGGATTGAGAGAGTGTTATTGGATAATTTTTTGATCATTTAGCGATCGGGAAGAGGCCCAAAGGTGAATGCACCCGGCAGTTGAGTATCTAAGGTTAAGTTTTCGAGGTCTTCTTCCGTAAAACTCGCCACATCGTTAATCCGAATTTCAAAGGTTTGTCCCCTCGGTCCAATAAACTGAAGCACTCCATCATTTCCGGTTAATCCCACGCGGACGGTTGCGGGTTGACCATTAATGGTAATTTGTCCTGCTTCTCCTGCATTCACCAACGCTAAACCTGTGAGGGGATCACCACTCAAGGTTGCTCCGGTCCCCTCAAAATCATTCACCGTAAACCCAAGGACTGTATTGTTGATGGTTAACGTGGCACGATTGAAACCGACTCGATTCACCACTAAATCAGTCACTGCCCCATCCGGACTGGTTAATCTTAAACTCCCTCCTACACCCGTCAAATCGATCAAGGTATTGACATCATTATTATCAATTAAGTTGCGAATATTAGGACGGATATTCAGGCTCAGGATGCCGCTTTGTTGCTGAATTTGACTACTGGCGAGACTATTTAAAAACGTTAAGATTGAGCTACTGGCGGCTTCTAGACGGGTCGAAGAAGCACCCCGACCACTCAGAGGATCAGCCGTTCCATTCAGTGCATCTGCCAGAAACCACGGTTTAAATCCTGGGTTGCGTCTTCCTCGCATATTAAACTGTTGCCGTTGACTGTCATCTTGAGAGTCCACATCATCTTGTTGTAGGTCGTCTCTGGGTTGTGCGTCGTCTTGTGGGTCCTGACCCTCATCTTGTTGTAGGTCGTCTCTGGGTTGCACATCATCTGGTGGTGCATCATCTCCCGGTTGGGGTTGGGGACTGTCTTGCACATCATCTTGTGGTGCATCATCTCCCGGTTGTTGGGGTTGGGGACTGTCTTGCACATCATCTTGTTGTGCATCTTCTCCCGGTTGTTGCTGTTGGGGACTGTCTTGCACATCATCTCCCGGTTGTTGGGGTTGGGGACTGTCTTGAGTCGGTTCTGTGGTTTCTGTGGGTGGGGGAGTGGGGATATCCTCTTGGGTGGGGTCGTCAATTTGTTCAAAGGTTTCATACTGTTCCCGTAAATCAATACTATCTTCTCCAAAAAAGATAGATTGAGAGAGCAGTAAGTCCGATAACATCAAGGTTTCAGAGGGTTGGGGTGGAATTTCTATGGATTCATTCCCATAGGATTTGGTTGCGATCGCAAAACTGCTCGCTATGGCGAGAAAGGCGATACATTGGGCAAATTTAGAAATTTGGTTTTTCATGGCTTTGACCTATTTTTTGAGGATTCACCCTAAATTCAAGACTGTCAATTTAGGGGGATAAGAGAAAAAATTCATACTGAGGGACGGTGTATTAAAATCGTAACGTTGCTCGCAATGTTCCTACAAAAATGGTGTTATTTTCAGGGATATTACCGGGATTTGTCACCATGAAGACTCCAGGACTAATGGATAGATGATCATTCACTTGGAAATTATAGAAGGCTTCTAAATGGAGAGATGAACCGGGGTCTTCTGGGACTGGCCCTGTTCCGGCAAAGAGTTTGGGGGGTTGTCCGCCTAAAATGGCAAAGAGATCGCCTTCTCGTCCAAAGGGGTCTGCAATTCCCACAGAAAAGAGATAAGTTTTAGTAACAGCTAGGGTGGTTTCATCAACTCCTAACCCTCGGCTATAAATGAGACCTCCCCATGCTCCCAAGGTAACATTTGGGGCTACTCTCCATTGTACTGTTCCGTTCAAGGCATGAATTTGGATTGGGGTAAAGGAAAAGAATTGTCCTGATGTATCGGCGTTAAAACTTCCGGTAAAGGTGTCTAGACGACCGTTGCGAGAATACCCATTTACGTAGGTAACTCCTGTCACTAAGTTGGAGGTCGGTTGCATCAGGAATTGTAATCCTAAAACACTATGATCGGATTTGAAGATGCCGACTTCTCCGTCATTGGCGTTACGAAAGCCATAGGCGGCTTGAAAACGGACACTATCGGATATTAACCAATCAAACCCTAATCCAGCATCCGGTGCGCCAATTTTAAATACGGGACTTGCTTCGGCAAAGCGGGAAATTGCCCCTCGACTGGAATCAAAGTAAGCGGAGTTAGCGGTTAAGATGTCACTGAGTTGAAACCCAAAGGGTTTAATGGTGAAGACGACTCGGTTATCTAAGGCGGCGGTTCGATATTCTAAGGACGAAAGTTGCAGTTGGTTCGATGTTCCGGTTTGAAAGGATAATAAGGCGGTGCGAGTATTCAGGGAATTGGGTCCTGCAAAGGCGATATTTTCAAAGTTTCCGGCTTCAAAGGCGATTCGTAAACGGTCTAAGGGGGTTAATGCCGTTACAATACCGATTTTGGAGTTATAGTTAAAGATGGGTTCGGCCACTCCTGTCCCTGGTGGGTCGCCCCCGCCACCGAAAGAGACGGCAAAGGTGGCTTGTCCTCCGAAACGAACTGTGGTCGAAAATTGATTATCTTCTAGAAAACTAACGCGACTTTCTAGGTTGTCGGTTTTAGTTCCTAGGACTCTCAGTTCGGTGTCATATTCTTGTTTTAAGCGTTGTAAGATATTCAGGTCTTCTTCGGTGACATATTCGTCGGTTGCGATTAAACGTTCCATTTGTTGTAAACAGGCGTTTAATCCGGCTGCAAATTCGTAGCGACTGGTGGCGAAGTTGCCTCGAAATGTGCCAT
Organism: Spirulina sp. CS-785/01; assembly: GCF_028330525.1. Lineage (GTDB taxonomy): Bacteria > Cyanobacteriota > Cyanobacteriia > Cyanobacteriales > Spirulinaceae > JAQMSD01. The sequence continues at coordinate 6,882 of NZ_JAQMSD010000060.1, read as the reverse complement.
CGGGATAACCCGCTAAACAATTATAACGCTCAATTAATGATGCTAAGGCACTATAAGCCCAGGTGGCTGGATCAACATCTCGGAGTTCAAAGACGTTGGTCATTTGTCCCATAGTGTTACTAAAATCTATGGGGTTAGAGTCAGTAATTGGAGATGAACGGGTTGTATTTTGTTGAATGTCTGCAATGGTGGTTAGGGGTAGGGTTAGGTTGGTGAGTTGCTCGGTGTTTTCGGACGGGTTGGATGATAAATTCGGAGACTCTAAGGATTGAGCTTGGGCTTGTGCAATAACTGTAGTTAGAGCAAAAAGGGGACTTAGAAATAATATAAAGTAAGGACTTTTACTTTTCACTTCTCACACCTCAAAAAATCTTCATGTTTGCAATACATTTGAAATACAGTCTGTTGGGTATTTCAGATTATTTGAATTTTACTCTATTTTAGGTAAAAAACAAGTTTATTTTTGGTTTTTATAGAAAAGTTATTTGCTTATTTTTAAGCAGCTTTGTGTAAGCCCTAAAGGGCTTACTACGAACCTATGATTTATAGTAAAAGTCTTACTTTGATGGTTTTATTTAAAATAAAACTAACTGAAAGAGGGGTTCAGTCATGGTACTTTTCCTTCGGAGTGTTAGTTTTAAGCGTCGCGGCATCAAAATTAATAGCTAAAGGGTTATATTCAATTAATCACAATCTCCTCCTAAAAACCATTCACAACCAGTAGAGGAGTTATCTCTCAAGCGGGTTTCAATACCAGAAAAGGATTGATAGATATTTTCTACTACGTCGGTCGGATCATCATAAAATCCACTTTCTTCTTCGGACTGGGGAATAGAAGTTATTTGGGATTGAATGATGGTTTGGGGGAGAGGGTTGCGGTTGAATAGAAAATTTAGGTTTCTGTTCTGGAGTAAATTGAGGAAATAATTAAAGTTCTGTGCGCTGCTGTAATAGGAACTTAATTCTGTGGGATCAGAGGTGCTAAGACGGTTGGGGGGATTGACAACGGCCCTGAGTGTGGAACAGTAACCGTCGAATTTTTGACGCTCTTTCTTTTGACCTGAACCCCGTCCATGAATGCCAATGACTCTACCTTCTGCATCAAATACGGGGCCGCCACTCATGCCAGGACGAGTTTTGTCTAGATAAAATAGGCTGTAGCCATTGGGGCCGGATTGGGGATCAATTCTGGCTTCCATGGGACCCCAGGCTAACCGTCGTTCTCGTCTTGCAACCCGTCCATTACATTCTTGGTTGATGGGGTTTTTCTCTTTTTCGGGGTCTGGCCACCCGGAGATATAAATTTTTTCCCCGATTTGGACTTCTTCTGTATTGCCGATTTGGGCAACGGGGTAGGTTTGGTCACTGTCAAAACTAACGATCGCTAAATCCACTCCAGCCACTCGACCTTCCACTTCTCTGGAATAGCACCCAAAGCGCACTAATTTCTCTTGTAGAGAAGGAGAGGCATTGAGGGGACATCCTCGGCCATCGTTGAGGGATTGGACTTTATGAACCTTGCGATCGCTAGTCCGAATTCCGTAGGTCAGTCCTTGATCTAAATGTCGCTGCCTAAAGTTATGGGTCACGGTGAGGACATAATACCGATTCCCGTCTTTGGCAATAATCACCCCAGACCCCGGATTCCATAACCCTTCTTGGTTTCTCTCCGCCGCATTCGGATTATTGCGATTATTTTCGAGATCATCGAGCAAGTCTTGGGTCAGACTAGGAGCAATCAAAACGGTGGTTTGCTTGGCAATAGAGTTCATTTCTGCTAGGGATAACGCGGCCCAAGCAGGCATTGTGATCAAACTACTGAGCAGGATGCCCCCTAATGTTTGCCAAAATGTGCCTATTAATGACATTGACCTTCACAGAATTCGATAGGGTTTCCCCTTTACCACCAGCGAGTCCGTCCCGTCTGCACTTCGCGGATTTGGGGGAGGGGTTGGAGTTCAGTGGGTTGGGTTTCTCTGGGTTGGACTTGGGGAGGGTTAGGACGGGAGAAGGAGGCCGGAGGATTCGTCGGAGAGGAGGGGGATGGAGTTTGTGCGGAGCGAGAATCTGGAGCAATAGAAGCCATCTGGAGGATGGTTTGCAAGGGAATTGCCCAACTCGATCGCGCTAATTCCTCTTGGGGAATCTGGTTCGGGGTTGAACCATCACTAAAAACATAAGGATTCCCCCACAAGGGATATTTATGTTTGCCATTAATGCCAATCAATTGGCCTTGGCCATTCAATAATGGCCCCCCACTCATTCCCTGAACCACATCGTTGCTATATCCCAATTGATACCCTTTAATAAAGGGACGAGCCATCACAAAGGTGATTTCTCCGGCAGTGAGGGTAAAGTCCCCTGAACCGTAGGTATTGGACTCTAGGGGAAATCCGGCAGCAAACACCGCATCCCCCACTTGAGGAGGACGAGGGGCCAAGGACACCACAGTATAGGAATTAGGACTCCGAAAACGCAGCACAGAGACATCATTGCCGCTAAAATCCACCTTTCCTCGGACGGTTGCCCGATGAATTTGACCATCGGGGGTTTGTACTTGGTAGGACTTGTCCTCTAGTCCGGCAGCTAAAACGTGCTCGTTGGTGACAACGGTGTAAACATTGCCTTGTTGCTGAATTAAAACCCCTGATCCCCAAACTCGTCCGGCCAAGACTTTCACAGATACCGCTTGAGCCAAGGTTTGCAGGTTTTGAGAGACTTGAGGGGGTGGGGCAGTTGGAGTTTGTTGAGGACGGGAATTGAATTCAGGGGAATTGCTGTTAAAGGGAGAAACCTCACGGGTGGGGTTCGGTTGAACCGGGGAAGGAGTCTCCTCCCCTAACGGCGTAAAGGTTTCAAATTCCCTTAAATCATTCGCCTCTAAATCATTCTCCAAGTCCTGCTCAAATTCCTCAAAGGTGTTTTGAGGAAAAGCCTGTGCTAGGTTTTCACCCCCAATGACGGTGGGGAGCAAGGATAAACTACTAACACAGGCGAGAAGTTGTAATAAACGCATATTTTTGGCTAGACCTATTGAATGAATCTCCTTCTATTCTAGAACCAGTCTCCAGGATCAGAGTCAGACGGATTAGGATTTCCGGAGGGTTCAGGAGAGGTAGGAGTATCCGGTTCGGCAGAAGGGGTGGGGCTATCGGGTTGGTTATTACCACCGCCGATGTTTTCATTAGCCCGTACGTCTAATAATTGATTAAAGTCAATATAGTTGCCGCTACCGTCTTCGCTTTCGTAGAGGACATCACTTGCACCATCTCGAATGTTAAAGAGACGTTGAATGGTGCGAGAGGCATTTGAGCCGGGTTTTAAGGTAAAGAGAACGGTGTCACCTGCACAAGGAGCGCCATGACGACTGGCCACACAAACCACGGGCTGGCCGTTCACAATTCCGGTTGTTAAGTAATTCAGTTGTCCAGATTGATAAAAGCGTTGGAATCTAGCCGAAACTTCTTGGCAGCGTCGCATGGGAGTATAGCCAGAATTACTGAAAAATCGGGAATACCAACGAATAATCGGTTTGCCAATGTTGGGGTTATTGTTGGGGATGGCATAGGTTGTGGGCAGTCCGGTGTCCACATTCATGCCACAGGTAAAACGCACACCAGCCGCTTCACTGGGAAGCTGCATTAAGGCGGCTGTGCCTAGGGCGACTGCTCCACCAAGCAGGAAATGGGTTAATTGATTAAGTTTCATAATATTTAGGAAGTAGAAGGAATAACGGTGAGTTCCTTGGTTAGCTCATGGTTAGCTCATGGTTAGCTCATGGTTAGCTCAATCAACCCAGAGCAGACTGAAAATAAGCAAAATTAGTTTTACTTATACTAACCCTGATGACACTTGGTTTGAGGGCTGATTGGGATTAACCTATGCTTTTACCGGAAGTATAAATCTAAAATAAATTAAATGCAACTTTTTGGGGTAAAAAAATCTGATTTTCAAGATTTTTTTACAGAATTAGTTAACAATATTACGAAATATTACATTTTGCAAAAAGTTGCGTAAAAACGAGTTTTTTAAACTGAGACTAGGGGGGATTTTCTAGGTTTGAGAACTTTTCACAAAAGAAAGATTGTTTAATTCTGTAGTGAGTGTGTATAAATGTATTACCAAGGTGTTGGATGAGGTGTTCTCAATTATCACGGATTACTGCCATTCCCCCGGCTGGACAGATAAAATCTATCCTCAGACAGAGGGGATTTGAGGCTATGCTGGAAAAAGTTAAGAAAATTCTCAGAATGGTGTTTCACAATAGTTGAAGCTCTGGGACACCATTCATCTTCTCATCTTCACCACTTTATCCTCACCACTCACCAGTCTCCATGTCTAACTCTAGCTCTCAACGGACTCGTATTGTGATTATCGGTGCGGGGTTTGGAGGGTTACAGGCGGCTCAATCTTTATCTGGGGCAGATGCCGAGGTGTTGTTGATTGATCGCCATGCTCACCATACCTTTATTCCTCTGCTCTATCAAGTGGCGACAGCGCAAGTTGAACCTACTCAGGTGGTTTATCCGGTGCGGACGTTGTTGCGGGGGTCCCCCAATGTTCGTTTTTTGATGAGTGAGGTGCATCGGGTTGATTTTCATAGTCAAATTATTGAAACGGATCATTCTTTGGTGTCCTATGACTATTTACTGTTGGCGACAGGGGGAAAAACGACGTTTCAGGGGGTTGCGGGGGCGGCGCGGTATGGGTTGCCGTTGCGGTCTATTGATGATGCGATCGCCATTCGGAATCATATTATCACCCGCTTAGAACAAGCCACGGGAGAGGGCAATTTTCAAGAACGGCAACGGTTACTAACGTTTACCATTGTGGGTGGAGGGGCCACAGGAGTGGAGTTAGCCGGGGCTTTGCTGGAATGGATGCGCGGTGCCATGGGGCGGGACTATCCAGAGTTACGCCATTTACCTGCCCGGATTATTTTACTCCAGTCGGGGGATCAGTTACTCCCGGATTTACCTAAAAAATTGGGCAAATATACCGCTAAGAAATTGCGACGGTTAGGGGTTGAGGTGTATTTGCAAACCAAGGTAGAACGGGTGAGTGAGACGGGAATAATGTTGTCTGAGGGGCGGTTTATTGAGGCAGGGACGGTCATTTGGACGGCAGGCCAAGGGGCAACCTATCCCCAGTCACGGGAGGCGGTTGCAACGGCGAGCAAGGGCAAGGTGTGTGTGAATTCCAGTTTGCAACTGTTAGAATATCCCAATGTTTACGCGATCGGGGATGTGGCCTATATTTTACAGAATAGGAAACCTCTGATTGGTGTTGCCCCAGAAGCGTTACAAGCGGGAGTCCAAGTGGCCAAAAATTTGCGGCGACAACTCCAAGGTAAATCCCCGAAACCCTTTCGTTACTTCAATAAAGGCCGTTTGGCGATTATTGGCTGTTACACGGGGGTGGGTTATATTGCCGGAGTCGCTTTTACAGGGGTTGTGGCCTGGTTAATGTGGTTGGGGGTTCATTTTGTCTATTTACCGGGGTTTCGTAACCGTTTATTGTTGTTGTTGAGTTGGGTGCAGGGGTATTTGTTTGCAGACCGTCCGGTGCGTCTCATTTTACCAGCTACTCAACCCATGACTAAGGGAGAATTGTCTATTTCTTTAGCGTCTGAACAACCGGACTCTGGGAATGATTCGGTATAGTTAGTTAACAGTAATCAGTGTCCGAAGGGAACAGGGAACAGCCTTTTCTCAAGCACGGAGACGCTAACGCGAACGGCTTCGCTCAAGGCAAGGGAACAGGGAATAGGGAATAGGAAGGTTTTACCCTTACCCTAAAAAGAAAGTCAGAAACTAATCACAGTAAGCCTTTCAGCTAATTTTAAGCAATTTTTAGTTTCACCGAGAGTAAATAGTCAACAATCAACAGTAATCAGTAAGAGGTTATTATGAATAGCGATCGCATTAAAGTTGGTTTACGATCTTCAGATATTGTCTGGGCTTATACCCTATTGCGTATCATTATGGGAGTCAACTACTTTAACCACGGCTTTACCCGCATGGGCAATATTCCTGGCTTTATGGATGCAATGGTAGGGGCGATGGAGGGGGCATGGATGCCAGAATGGTTAGTGCGGATGAATGCGGCCTTAGTGCCTCCTGTCGAGTTAATTGTCGGGTTTTTGCTGATTTTTGGCCTCTTTACCCGTTATGCCTTGATTGCTGGTCTGATTTTGATGATTGTTTTAATGTACGGCGTGACAATTGTACAAAACTGGGATACCGCAGGAGGCCAGTTAATCTATGATTTAATTCTGTTTCTATTATTAGCGGGCCTTGGGTTTAATAAAGTCTCCCTCGATGAGAAGTTTTGGGGGAATAAGTCGAGTCACTCCTCTGAAGATAGTCCAGAAGGGATAATGCAGTTTGTGAGACGCAAGTTGTTTAAGCGTCGTCGCAAATATCACCCGTCTTCTCAGAATTAGATATGTCTTGGGTTAAAACCCGTTAAAATGGGTTGATTGACGTAAGGTAAGCATTCAGTCGGAGCGCGTTGGACGCTCTGGGGACGGCATTTCAATGACCCCCACCTACTTCGTGAGGTGAGGGAGTGGGGAGAGATAACCTTCCCGTAGCTGCGAATAGAGCCAAGAGCGGTTAATGAGTAAACACTTCCAAATGTTTCTCGCTTTTTGGATTAGATGTAAGGGGGTGGAATCTCACCCAACTGGGTTAGTCCAGGACACAGCGTTAACCGTGGCGTAAGAGACGTAAACCTGATTTGGAGGGATTATCTCCTATGAACCGAATTCCCGTAGTTTCTAAAGACGGGCAACCACTGATGCCAACTAAGCCCAGTCGAGCCCGTAAATGGGTAGAGTCAGGTCGTGCTGTTGGCAGGTGGAGTGATTTGGGCCTGTAC
>NZ_JAQMSD010000059.1 GCF_028330525.1 Spirulina sp. CS-785/01 | reverse complement strand
GTCAGCACCTCTTCCTTGAAGGAAGAGGCTTCGTGCCTTCCTTCAAGTAGCTGACCAGTCTCTGTCCTTCATGGACTCCGTTTCCTAAGCCATCAAACCCTAAAATGCGTAGCTAGTTTTAGGCTCTTTGTCTGGTCATTAAACATCCGCAGAGAGGTAAGGAAGTATGGCTAGATTAACCAACTTGGGAAACCTTGACGAAGCTAACTTTACCCGATTTTTCGGAGATTTTGATGTTATATGAAATGGCGTTGGCTGAAGTATCTAGGTTTGACAGGGTTGGGCATCTTCTTAGGGTGGATTCTTTTTTTATTCCTCCGCTTACAGGGGGCGGCCAACCAACCCGTTGATACTCTCTTTGTGTTGGGGGGGAGTATCCGACGGGAAATGTACATTACAGAGTTATTACAACAGCAACCGGATCAGCGTGTGTTAATTTCTAATGGGGCCCCTGATCCCTGTGTCTTGCTGCTGTTTGAACGGGCAAATGCTCCCCTGACTGGCGTTTGGTTGGAACGGTGCGCCCGCAATACCTTTGGTAATTTTTATTACAGTACGCCGATTTTAAAACAATGGGGGGCAAGACATATTAAATTAATTACATCCCAAAGTCATTTACCTAGGGCAATTTGGATGGCACAGATTCATCTAGGAGCCCAAGGGATATGGGTAGATTTAGATGTGGCGGAAGAAACGGGCATACCGGGCAATCAAGAGTTTCTCTTGAAGACGGTGGCCGATGTAGGGCGGAGTTTTCTCTGGGCTATTATTGGTCAATTTTTTCAGCCAGAGTGCGATCGGATCACCTATTTACCTGAAGTGGAGTTAGCTTCTTGGTTAGAAAAGGGGTTTGAATGTGAACATCAAGCGGGTTTGGATGATCTAATCCAAGAGTTACAAGGGCAACGACTATGAGTAAATCGGACAAGAAACTCCCATTTAGTAATCTTAATCTTTCTCAGTTCCTCAATGGACAAAATATTGTCTTTATGGGGTTGCTCTGGTCTTCTGCAACGGTCTTTTTCTTCCTCTCCTACAGTATTACCCCTCCAGGCCAAGATAGTCCCTTTTGGTATTTGATTGGCACGTATATTTGGGAAACCGTCCCCTTTATTTTTGCCACTTGGCTCTGTTACCGCAACTGGAAAAGTCCGCAGATTGCCAGTGGGTCTGATGTTTGGCTGTATATGGGGTTGGGGTTGGGATCCTATTCTCTCGCCAATTTTATTTTTGGGATTTGGGAGTTATATTTTGGTCTTGATCCCGAAATTTCTCCGGCAGATTTATTTTATCTACTGTTTACGGTGTTTATTACGTGGGGCATGGTTTTGGCGGTATTGCCCCGACGGTTAAATTTAGAATGGCGACAGTGGTTAATTGTGGCCGGAGTGGCGTTTTTAGGTATTGCCTCGGCCATTTGGTTGACTTTCGGGGCCCCAGAAGAAGGAGGAGTGGAAACTCCACCCCCTACTCCCACTGAACAAGCGGCCCCGGCCCCTGATCCCTATGCGGATGTGCCTGGGTTGATTGAGGCAACGGATAAGTTTCTCAGGGTGTTTGCCCGTCCGGTGAATTTGTTTTACACCATTTCGGATATTATTTTTCTGATTATTGCTTCAACGCTGTTGTTGGCGTTTTGGGGGGGACGGTTTTCTCGGTCTTGGCAAATGATTGCGGCGGCGGCGTTGGCGAAGTATATTGCGGATATGTGGTTAAAGTATGCTACGACGTTGCCGGATCAATATGAGAGTGGGGGGTTTTTGGAGGTGTTTTATGTGTTTAGTGGGGTTTTATTTGCGATCGGGGCGGCGTTAGAATACGATGTTTCGACCAGTCGTTCTGGCCGCAGTCGTCGCCGACGGGGAGGTGGGTGATTTGTTGTGGGTGATTTGTTGTGGGTGATTTGTTGTGGGTGATTTGTTGTTGGTTGGCCTCTCAATACGCCTTGGGTTTAAACCCAAGGCTAAGAGCTTAAACCCGTTAAAAACGGGTTGATTGATCTACGAGAGTATTAAAAAGGTTTCGGGTGAATGTAAGCTCTAAAGAGCTTACTACGAACGGGGTTAAAATAAGCTCTTAGCTTACTGCGAACGGGGTTACAATAAGCTCTTAGCTTACTGCGAACGAATAAACTCTATTTGAATTATTAATTACCAATTATTAATTATCAACTACTCTTAACCAACTGAAACAATAACTCCTCAACCCGAGGAGAAACTAGCGTAAAACGTACAAAAAACCGCTTTCCTTCCACCCTCAGCACCTTAGCATATAAATCCTCAGCCTCCTCATAGTCTGGGAGCGCGATTTGTACATTACTCAACGGTTCAACGGACTGTCCCGACTCCACCACCGCACTATTCGTAGAAAGTTCCACAAAATAGCCTAAAAATTTCTGTTCTGTCACTTCCTTTTCTACCACCAAAGCAAACCCAATCTCAATGGGGGTTTTTAACCGGATTAACTCATCCTTAGACGACAAAAATAAATTATATTTCCCCCCAATTCCCTGCACCTCATAAATATTCATCGGGTCTTTAAACCCCTTGGGTTTGACCATCCGTTGTTGTTCCACTTGTACCTCAGCTTGGGCGGTGCGTAGGGTATCCCAAGATACTAAAATTTGATTCCCGGCGGTAAAGGATTCAATGCGGGCCGCTAGGTTGACATGATAGCCCACCACGGTCCATTTGGCCCGTTTCTGAGACCCCACATTTCCCACTACCACTTCCCCGGTATCAATGCCAATTCCCATTTTTAAGGGAGGAAACCCTTGGGTTTTCAGGTTTTGGTTGACTTCCTCCATGGCCAACTGCATGGCCACTGCACAGGCGATCGCGCGATCGCCATCATCTGGCCGCTGAGTCGGGGCTCCAAAAAAAACAATAATCCCATCCGCTCTATAAAACTTACTCAAACTTAATCATTTGATGTTTACTTCCTAGCTTGGATCTTTTGAGACCTAACTCGTATATCTCTTGACAAGTAGCCAATCCCCAATTCCAAGCATGACGAGCCACACCAGCGTGTTTAGCCATTATAGTCCGTTGCTTGTTATTAAGTTTTAGCTTTGTCTTAAAGCTTTTCACCGACTTCTTTTAGCTCC
>NZ_JAQMSD010000004.1 GCF_028330525.1 Spirulina sp. CS-785/01 | reverse complement strand
GTGTTGGGAGAGGTGGGAAAGTCCTGAGTTACGGACGACTCTGAGGGGGTCTCTGTTTCTTCGGGGGTCTCCAGTTGGGCAGTATCGGGAAAGACTTCCGTTTCTTCGGGGGTCTCCAGTTGGGCGGTTTCGGGAAAGACTTCCGTTTCTTCGGGGGTCTCCAGTTGGGCAGTATCGGGAAAGGCCACCGTTGTCTGGGGGAGGGGAGAAACCTCAATCTCTGGGAGGTCTGCCAAGGGGAAAGAGTCCCCATTCACCAATGGGGGGTCTGGGATGAAGGCCGTCCCTAGGTCAAAGGAGAGAGAGTCCTCACGGGGTTCTAGGGTGAGGTGAGTCTTAAAGTTATCCGGAGTCACCGCCAACCAAGTGGTAAGAGAAGATGTCCCTTGAAGGAGAGGTAAGTCACTGTTATTGGCAGTGACGGGGCTGAATTTGGCCAGCTTAGGGAGATCATTCTGTTCATCTTGGGTGGAACCTAGTTCATTTCCCCGAGCAGGATAAGTCGTCCCCAAGGTAGTTGAAGCCGTCAAAAAGACAAGAAAGAAAGGAGATAAGCGCATTTGTTTTGTTCCGTTTTGCACGTCCACACACCGACATTAAGTTTACCGAGAAGCAATACAAGTTTAAGAAAAACGCGACATCCAGTTTAACACTCGGTCTTGGATGTTTTGATAAGCGTCTTCCACTTGGCCCAGGTCTTGACGAAAGCGGTCTTTGTCTAACACTCGTTTTTGGGGATCTGTTTCGGTTTTGTCCCACAAGCGACAGGTGTCGGGACTAATTTCGTCTGCCAGATAGAGTTGATTTTGGGCATCGAGGCCGAACTCTAGTTTAAAATCAACGAGGGTTACGCCACAGTCATCGAAGATGGTTTTTAAGTGTTGATTGATTTCCCGTGCATTTGTTTCCAGTTGGTTGATCTGGTCGGGGGTGGCCAGGTTGAGGAGAGTGAGGCGATCGCGGGTTAACAGCGGATCACCTAGTTCATCTTTCTTGTAGTAAAATTCCACCAAGGGCCGGGACAGCACTTGACCAAGGGGCAGCCCAGTTTGTTTACACAGACTCCCGGCGGCAATATTCCGCACTACGACTTCCAGGGGGATAATTTTTACATTACGAACCCGCATTTCTTTCGGACTGGGACAGTCGAGATAGTGGGTGGGAATGCCTTTGCCTTCCAGATATTGGAATAGGGCTGCCGAAACCTGACAGTTGACTTCCCCTTTCCCGACAATTTGGCCCCGTTTTTGGGCGTTAAAGGCGGTGGCATCGTCTTTAAAGTAAGTTAAGAGGATGTTAGGGTCATCGGTGGCATAGAGAATTTTGGCTTTGCCTTCGTAGAGTTGGTTATCTTGAGACATTTTAATCGGTGGATAATAAACAATTAACAATAAACAATAATTTGGGAACTCCGAAACAGGGACTTGCTCTGGGCAGGGATGACAGTAGTCTCGTAATAAGTCCAAAGGTCAATCCTAGCAAGGGGTTTGGCTCATTATCAGGAATTTGGAGTTCCTGGAGAGTTTATAGTAAGCAGTAAACCGTAAAGAGGCAAGATGGCCTGTCCCCCCTTGGGATAGCGAGGAAAAACTGCGCTTGTCTCCCATCGACCAACAAGCGAGGTAAGTGTTTTAAGCTGATAGCTGACAACTGATAGCTGAATGCTTACCCTTATGATGTCCTCCTCCCAACTCCGAAAACTGTTAATTGGGGATTTTACTTGGCAACGTCTCATTCGGTCTCTCATTTTTATTTATTTGTTTTTTGCGGGATATGTCTTCTGGCGGGCCGACAGTATGATTTTTCACCCTCCTCCGGTGAGTTACAGCGAGGGGGGCGGTATTTTAGGGGAGGAGATTTTAAAATTAACGACTCCCGATGAGGAAAAAATTGCGGCGGTTCATCTCCCTAACCCAGATGCCCATTATACCCTCCTCTATGTCCACGGCAATGCAGAAGACCTGGGCCAGATTCAACCCGTCTTAAACCTCCTCTACGATGCCGGATTTAGCGTTTTTGCCTATGATTATCGGGGGTATGGACTCAGTGAAGGGCAACCCAGTGAAGCTAATGCCTATGAGGATATTAACACTGCTTATGGGTATCTCACGGAAACCCTAGAGATTCCCCCAGACCAGATTATCGTTTTTGGGCGGTCTGTGGGGGGCGGTTCTGCTATTGACTTGGCCAGTCGTGAAACTGTGGGCGGGGTGATTGTTGAAAGTGCCTTTACCTCTGCCTTTCGGGTGGTTGTTCCCTTCCCTATTTTACCTTTTGATAAATTCCCGAATCGGGCGAAACTCCCGGAAATTCAAGTCCCTGTTTTGTTTATTCACGGGAAAGCGGATCAAACGGTTCCTTTCCACCACAGTCAAACCCTGTATACTGTGGCTAATGACCCCAAACTTGCCCTGTGGGTCGAAGGAGCCCAGCATAATGATCTGGTCTGGGTCGCCGGGAAACAGTACACAGAGATACTGAAAACCTTTGAGAGATGGGTCAAAATGAGGTAGGGGAGGTCAAGACCAAACATTTCCTAAGCATTCAATGGTAAAAGGTTAGAATATAGCGCAAAGGACACTAAACTGCATAATTTGAGATACTGAACCCCCAAAATGTGCCAACTTTTACAAAATCTCTCAATTTGCGGTGCTAGAAAGTGTCATGCTTGTTTTATAAGTTTAAAAAGGTACACGCTGAATTTGTTGAGGAGTTGAACCCTTGAAAAAAGTAGAAGCCATCATTCGCCCCTTTAAACTCGATGAAGTGAAGATATCCCTCGTGAATGCGGGAATTGTCGGTATGACAGTTTCTGAGGTTCGCGGTTTTGGACGACAAAAAGGCCAAACGGAACGATATCGCGGTTCGGAATATACGGTTGAGTTTCTGCAAAAACTCAAAGTGGAAATTGTCGTTGAAGATGATCAGGTTGACATGGTTGTCGATAAAATCATTGATGCGGCTAAAACGGGAGAAATTGGAGACGGCAAAATCTTTATTAACTCTGTGGAACAAATTGTCCGCATCCGGACGGGAGAGAAAAATCTCGAGGCGGTCTAGTGGTCGAGATCAGACGAGGAAATTAGAGAAACCTCGTTTTAAAGTAGTCCTAGTTTAACCAAGTTTTGGCCATTGGGGTAGGAGTTGTTGAAAGGCTCGTCCCCGGTGGCTAATTTTGTCTTTTTGCTGGGGGGTCATTTCGGCGAAGGTGAGGTGAGAGTCGGGGACGTAGAAGATGGGGTCATAGCCAAAGCCTCCTGTGCCTCTGGGGGCGTGTAAAATTTCTCCAGGACAGATGCCTTGGGTGGTGAGGGCTATTTGGCCGTTGGGTCGAGAAATTGCGATCGCGCAAATAAATTCCGCCGTCCGATCTGTGCTGTCTCCGAGTTCATTTAAGAGCCGTTGGATGCGCTCTTGATCTGTTGCCCCATACCGAGCCGAAAATAGGCCAGGTGCGCCGTCTAACGCCCGTACAGACAATCCAGAATCATCTGCGATCGCCCACTCCCCCAACGCCTTCGCCACCTGAGAGGCTTTCAACTCCGCATTCTCTTGAAACGTGGCCCCCGTCTCCTCAATCTCCAATTCCGGCGGTTTCAGGTGCAACTCCACCCCCACCCCCTGCAAATACCCCTCCATCTCTCTCACTTTCCCCGCATTACTGGTGGCTACAATTAATTTAGTCATTTTTTTGTTGGTTGTTAGTTGTTTGTGAACAAGGGAACAGGGAACTCCGGAACTGGGAACTCCGGAACAGGGAATCGGGAATCGGGAATCGGGAATAATATATATTTTTTGGTTTTCCCCATCTCCCCCATCTCCCCTATCTTCCCCATCCCCCCATC
>NZ_JAQMSD010000058.1 GCF_028330525.1 Spirulina sp. CS-785/01 | reverse complement strand
CCACTAACTCTAGTTTTCAAGGTTCAGTTGCCTCGATTAGAGGCTCGGTTGTTAAACTGGTTGAATACCGCTCCAGTTTCTCCATGATAGCAGAGTCGCCCTGAAAGGGCGAGGCTTTAGACCCAAAATTTCTGGTAACCGGAGGAGGTGGGGGGTGGACTGCTGAGAATCCGGGATTCTCAAGACGTTGGGCGACTTGGAGAAACGAGCCATGGGTTAAAATAACCAGGACTGTTGATTCTGTCGTCGCAAGTTGCCTATTGCGCCATCAGGAATAATATACAAAACAGTATTGCAGCACAGAATTAAGGAGTTGCCATGAGAATTGCGATCGCCAGAGAAAATCTGGAAGTCGGAGAACGTCGGGTCGCCCTAACCCCCGATGTAGTCTCCCGTGTCACTCAACAAGGATGGGAAATCTGGGTTGAGTCTGGGGCCGGAGACGGTTCATTTTTTGAGGATGACACCTACCGAGAAGCCGGGGCCAGTATTATTGGCGACCGGGAAAAACTCTGGGGAGAAGCAGATATTCTCCTCAAAGTCGCCCCACCCATGGACCATGAACTCGACTACCTCAAAGAAGGCAGCACTTTAATTAGTTTTCTCAATCCCCTCGGACAACCAGAATTGAGTCAAAAACTGCAAGCTCGGAAAGTGACAGCTTTGAGTATGGAACTCATTCCCCGCATTAGTCGCGCCCAAAGCATGGATGCTTTATCCTCTCAAGGGAGTGTAGCAGGTTATAAAGCCGTTCTCATTGCGGCTGCCGCCTTACCGAAATTTTTCCCCATGTTAACCACCGCAGCCGGAACAATTCGCCCGGCCAAAGTCTTAGTCATGGGGGCGGGGGTTGCTGGACTACAAGCCATTGCCACCGCCCGACGCTTAGGCGCGGTAGTCGAGTCCTTTGATATTCGCCCGGAAGTGAAAGAACAAGTGGAAAGTTTAGGGGCGAAGTTCGTAGAAGTGGACTTAGGGGAAGATACCGTGGCCGAGGGGGGATACGCCAAAGAAGTCTCCGAGGCCGCCAAGCAGAAAACCCAAGAGGTAATGAGCGATCGCGTGGCCGCCTCGGATGTGGTCATCACCACCGCCCAAGTCCCTGGTAAAAAAGCCCCCACCTTGGTGACAGAAGCCATGGTACAACGGATGAACCCCGGTTCAGTCATTGTAGATTTAGCCGCAGACCAAGGGGGCAACTGTGAAGTCAGCGAAGCGGGCAAAGATATCCAATACCAGGGTGTCACCGTCATTGGCCCCATTAACCTCCCCTCCTCCATGCCCGTCCATGCCAGCCAAATGTACGCTAAAAATATCTCTACCCTCCTGAAACTCTTAATTCAAGAGGGAGAACTCAACCTCAACTTTGAGGATGAAATCATTGCGGGAACTTGTGTCACCCATAACGGAGAACTCCGCAATGACCGTGTGAAAGCCGCTTTAGGGGTAAAAGTCAACGCCTAGACCCCTCACCGTAAGTGCCAACGGTTCTGAGCGTGTCACAATACCTTTGCAGAACGAAACTTAGACCTATGACGACAGCAACCTTAGTCACCAGTTTGTTTGTGTTTGTATTAGCCGCCTTTGTCGGCTTTGAGGTCATCAACAAAGTGCCTCCCACCTTGCATACTCCCCTCATGTCTGGGGCGAATGCCATTTCAGGAATTGCGGTTTTAGGGGCGATTTTAGTCTCTGGAACAGGCAATCTAACCTTGAGTGCGATTTTAGGCTTAATTGCCGTAATTTTGGCAACGATCAACGTTGTAGGCGGTTTCCTCGTCACTGATCGGATGCTACAGATGTTTAAGAAAAAGGAGGCATAATCCATGAATTGGAGCGAATTTTTGCCCACGGGCATTCAACTGAGTTATTTAGTGGCGGCCTCCCTGTTTATTTTAGGGTTGAAGCAATTAGGATCGCCATCCACCGCCAGACGAGGCAATCAACTGGCAGCAGTCGGGATGTTGTTGGCCGTGGTGGCCACTCTCCTCGACCGAAGCGTGTTGAGTTATGGCACAATCTTTCTCGGTATGGCCATTGGGGCCATGATTGGGGCTGTGGCCGCCTATCAGGTAGAAATGACCGCTATGCCTCAGATGGTGGGGATTTTCAATGGTTTAGGGGGCGGTGCGTCAGCTTTAATTGCGATCGCAGAATTTTGGCGCGTCCTCAGCACAGGTGAACCCCTCTCCCTCACCTCCCTCATCGTCATTGTTCTCGGCATCCTCATTGGTGGAGTCACCCTCACAGGGAGCTTTATCGCCTTCGGGAAACTCCAGGGCATCCTACCTGGTTCACCCATTGTTTTCCCCCTCCAACAGCCCTTAAATGTCCTCTTACTCGGTGGCTTTTTAGTGGGCAGTGTTTACTTTATGACGGACCCCAATACCCTCTCCGTCTTTTTCGGATTAATTGCCATTGCACTCATCCTGGGGGTATTCTTTGTTATCCCCATCGGGGGTGGAGATATGCCCGTCGTGATCTCCCTGTTAAACTCCTATTCCGGTTTAGCGGCAGCCGCTGCCGGGTTTGTGGTCAATAACAATATGCTGATCATTGCCGGGGCCTTAGTGGGGGCATCAGGGATCATCCTGACCAATATCATGTGTAAAGGGATGAACCGTTCCCTCACCAACGTCCTCTTTGCCGGGTTTGGGTCCGATGGAGGCAGTAGTGCAACCGCCGGAAGTTCTGGCAGTGCCAAGGCCAATCAAACCGTGCGCAGCGTTGACCCTGAAGAAGGAGCGATGATGTTAAAATACGCTCGTTCTGTGGTCATTGTCCCCGGCTACGGCATGGCTGTCGCCCAAGCGCAACACAGTGTTAAAGAATTAGTGGATCAATTAGAAAGTGCCGGAGTTGAAGTCCGCTATGCCATTCACCCCGTAGCGGGACGAATGCCTGGACACATGAATGTTTTACTGGCGGAAGCCAATGTGCCGTATCCCCAGTTATACGACATGGAGGATATTAACCCCCAATTTGATAAAACTGATGTGGCGTTAGTTATTGGGGCCAATGATGTGGTTAACCCGGCGGCCCGTCATGACAACAGTAGTCCTATTTACGGAATGCCCATTCTCGAAGTGGACAAAGCCAAAAGTACCATTGTCATTAAACGAGGCATGGGAACTGGCTTTTCTGGGGTTCAGAATGAGTTATTTTTCGAGGATAAAACCATGATGCTGTTTGGCAGTGCCAAAGATATGGTTGGCCAGTTAGTTGCAGAAGTGAAACAACTGGCTTAGATGCTTTGGTCAGCATTCAGCTATCAGTTTTCAGCCATCAGCTTGTAGGGTGGGCATTGCCAGCCCTGTCAAGGTGAGAAATTGTAGAACGAGAAACCGTTGTTTCAAACACTTGTGAGAGACATTTTCTCCCCCTCTCCCAAGGTTGGGAGAGGGGGTTGGGGGGTGAGGGCGACTCCAAACCGCCATATCTCATTACCCACCTTGACAGGGCTGGGTGGGCATTGCCCACCTATTATTAGAACTGAACACCCCTAAAGAAACTGTTTCAACGTCTGCACCACTTGTTCTTGCTCCTCGGAAGTTAACTCTGGGAACATGGGCAAAGACAACACCTCTTGACAGGCTTGTTCCGCCTTGGGAAAACTGCCCTCAGTTGCCTTTAAATGATCATAGACAGGCTGTAAATGGAGGGGACGGGGATAATAGACCATTGAGCCAATTCCCGCCTCTTGTAGAGCCATACGGAGGGCATCCCGACGATTTTCTGACCCCTCGGATAGAACCCGGATAGTGTATTGATTCCACACGGCCTTCCCTTGGGGGGGAGCAGTGGGTAATACTAAATGAGCCAGGGGACTTAATAACTCCTGATACCGTTGGGCAATGTTAGCTCTAGCTTGATTAAAACTATCTAAATGGCGGAGTTTAATCTGTAAAATTGCCCCTTGTACCGCATCGAGACGACTATTCACCCCAATGACATCATGAATATAACGGGTGGGTTGTCCGTGTTGCCGTAATTTATTGACAGTGGCGGCAATTTCGGGATCATTGGTGGTGACAGCCCCCCCATCTCCACATCCCCCTAAGTTTTTAGTGGGGAAGAAACTAAAACAACCCACATGGCCAAGATTGCCGACTTTTTTTCCCTCCCATTCTGCTCCAGTGGCTTGAGCGCAGTCTTCAATAATTACTAAGTTATGCTGTTGGGCAATATCTAGCAGGGGAGGCATTTCAACGGGACGGCCAAATAAATGAACGGGCATAATGGCCCTGGTTTTGGGGGTGATGGCCTGTTCAATTTGCCCGCTATCTAAATTAAAAGTTTCTAGATCAATATCCACAAAGACGGGAGTGGCCCCAACTTCGCTGATGGTTTCTGCGGTGGCAATGAAGGTAAAGGGGGAGGTGATGACTTCATCCCCTGGGCCAATGTTAAAAGCGCGTAATGCTAAGTAAAGGGCATCTGTCCCGGAATTGCAGCCTAAACAATGGGTTGACCCGATATACTCACTAAAGGCTTGTTCAAAGTCACTGACGGCATTACCGCCAATATAACGGCCCGATCGCAAGACTTCGGAAACCACAGGATTAATTTCGGCTTCCAGGGTTTGATATTGACGGGTTAAATCAAAGGGGGGGATTTTATTCACTCGCTTAACACCTAAAATTTCACAATACTTGTCACCAATGCTGATTACTTTACTGTTTAGGGACAATGGAAGCAATTATTGAACTGGATTTACTCGATCTGGCGTTATCCTTGGGGTTGGTGGGAGTTGCTATGGTGCTTTCCCTTTGGCAACGCTTACAGTTAGAACAGCAACTGCTTTTGGCTACAGGCCGCACGGTTTTACAGTTGTTGGTTGCGGGCTATTTATTGGCTTTTGTGTTTGAAATTAACCAACCTTGGTTAGTCCTGTTGGCTATTGCGGCCATGACGACGGTTGCTGCTATGGT
Organism: Spirulina sp. CS-785/01; assembly: GCF_028330525.1. Taxonomy (GTDB): domain Bacteria; phylum Cyanobacteriota; class Cyanobacteriia; order Cyanobacteriales; family Spirulinaceae; genus JAQMSD01. The sequence continues at coordinate 860 of NZ_JAQMSD010000058.1, read as the reverse complement.
GACTCGTAACCGTATTGCCCCGAAACTCCCCCTGTTATCTCTGATTTGGTTGTCCCTAGCGGGAAGTACGTTTCTCACCCTGAGTTATACTATTTTGCTTATTGTACAACCCCCCCAGTGGTATTCGCCCCAATATCTTATTCCCTTGGCGGGGATGGTGTTAGGGAATGCCATGAATGCGGCCACTTTAGCGGGAGAGCGGTTGGTGAGTACCCTGCGTCACAGTGCTTTAGAAATTGAAACTCATCTCAGTTTAGGGGCCAGTCCCCAACAAGCCATTCAAACCTATCGCCAAGCGTCGATTCGGGCTGGCTTAATCCCGTTGATTAATCGTATGATGGTGGTAGGGTTGGTGACGTTACCCGGAATGTTGACGGGACAGGTGTTGAGTGGGGTTAATCCCATTAATGCTTCCCTGTATCAGATTTTGGTGATGTTCATGATGGCCTTTGCGGAGATGGTCATTGTGTTATGGGTAACTTGGGGGGTGAGTCAGCAATTTTTTAACCCTCATGCCCAATATGTTGTCAAGAATTCAATGACCCCCACCTACTTCGTGAGGTGAGGGAGTGGGGAGAGATAACCTTCCCGTAGCTGCGAATAGAGCCAAGAGCGGTTAACGAGTAAACACTTCTAGATGTTTCTCTAGTTTGGATTAGATGTAAGGGGGTGGAATCTCGCCCAACTGGGTTAGTCCAGGACACAGCGTTAACCGTGGCGTAAGAGACATAAACCTGATTCGGAGGGGTTATACCTATGAACCGAATTCCCGTAGTTTCTAAAGACGGACAACCGCTAATGCCGACCAAGCCCAGTCGAGCCCGTAAATGGGTAGAGTCTGGTCGTGCCGTCGGCAAGTG
>NZ_JAQMSD010000057.1 GCF_028330525.1 Spirulina sp. CS-785/01 | reverse complement strand
CGTGCAGACTCAGCCATAAATCCTGTAAAAAGGTAGGCTACCTTCGCCAGGGTCATCACACCCAAGTGTAAACGCCAGCACTTGGCTCTGTGGTCTGTAATTAAACTGAATACCAACGATGAATGGAGGTAGTGTTACAGACGTAAAAAGCCCTTTGAAGTTTGTCGAGGCCAACCTTACAGTTTAACTGAGTGGCTGAAGAAGCCCTGAAAATCATGTGCAATTACACATTTCTCATTGACCAAAATCAAACCCCTTTGAAACCTGTTCATCCAGCACAAGCCAGAAAACTCCTCAACTGGGGTAAAGCCTCAGTCTTCAGACTTTATCCATTCACTCTCATCTTAAAAAAGTCGATTCTTGACCCAAATGTTTATCCACTAACTCTGAAAATTGATCCAGGTTCTCAAGTAACAGGCTTTGCTTTAGTAACAGACAGAGGAGAAGTGGTGTGGAGAATGCAACTGGAGCATCGTGGAGCTATCATTAAGAAACGGTTAGACCAAAGACGAGCGTTAAGAAGACAGCGACGTTCTCGACTTCGTTACCGTAAACCTCGATCTAGAATGCGTGACTTGTTTGAGTTTTCGCTAAATGGCACGTAAGATGTTATTCAGTCTTTACTCAGGAGACTTTCAGGAAAATTTATAATATAATAATTTATTGTTGGTCGCCATTCATCCCCCATTAAATCAAAGATTATAATGGGGGCATTCTGGCGACATTTTAGTAAAAAATTTATGGTCATCGCCCTCCAATCTGTTGATAATCGCCATCAAGATTTAGTGATAACTCCCTCTCCAACCGGGTTATCGTTACAAGGCCGGGTGCAAATTCCGGGGGATAAGTCGATTTCTCATCGGGCCTTGATGTTAGGGGCCATAGCCCAAGGCACAACTACAGTTAAAGGCTTATTATTAGGGGAAGACCCCCGGAGTACAGCCTCCTGTTTTCAGGCCATGGGGGCGAAAATTTCGGCGTTAAATGACCAAGATGTGACCATTGAGGGGGTTGGGTTAGGGAAGTTACAAGAACCCCAAGATGTGCTAAATGCAGGGAATTCTGGTACAACGTTGCGGTTAATGTTAGGGGTACTCGCTTCTCATGCTAACCGCTTTTTTGTGGTGACGGGGGATGACTCCTTGCGATCGCGCCCCATGTCTCGTGTCATCCAACCCCTCACCCAGATGGGGGCCACCATTTGGGGCCGCCAAGCTCATACCCTCGCCCCCCTAGGGATTCAAGGCCAAGAACTCCAAGGCATTCACTATCATTCCCCCATTGCCTCGGCCCAAGTGAAATCTTGTCTTCTCTTAGCTGGACTCTCGGCCCAAGGGGAAACCACAGTCACAGAACCCGCCATATCACGGGATCACAGTGAACGGATGTTAAAGGCATTTGGGGCCGACATTACCACTGATCCCGAAACGCGCACAGTGACAGTAAAAGGCCAGGCCGCCCAATTACAAGGGCAAACGGTAATTGTCCCTGGGGATATTAGTTCGGCGGCCTTCTGGTTAGTCGCTGCGGCCATTACCCCAGGATCGGAGTTAGTGGTGGAAAATGTGGGCATGAACCCCACACGAACGGGGGTTTTAGAGGCATTAGCCCGCATGGGGGCCGATATTACTCCGGAAAATGAGCGCGTTGTAACGGGTGAACCTGTGGCGGATTTACGGGTGAAAGCGAGTTCCTTACAGGGATGTGAAATTGCAGGGGATTTAATTCCCCGGTTAATTGATGAAGTGCCGATTTTAGCGGTGGCGGCAACGTTTGCCCAGGGGACGACAGTGATTAAAGATGCGACGGAATTACGAGTAAAAGAGAGCGATCGCTTGGCCGTTATGGCAACAGAATTAAATCGTATGGGGGCAAAAATCAGCGAATTCCCCGATGGGTTAGAAATTACCGGGGAAACCCCGCTACAAGGGGCAGAGGTGGATAGTTACACCGATCATCGGGTGGCCATGAGTCTTGCGATCGCCGCCTTAAATGCCACCACCCCCACCACCATCCACCGAGCCGAAGCCGCCGCTATTTCTTACCCCGATTTCATTACCACATTAGATTCATTACCACATTAGATTCACTACCACATTAGAAAAAATTTGTCAATAAAATTAACTCTAAAATCGTCCTAATTATAATTATGAGTTTATCCCCTTTGGGGGTGGCTCTCGTCACTGTTTAGGGGAAGCATTAGCCATGTGGGAACTCAAATTAGTAGTTGCCACCATCATGAGAAACTATGACCTAAAATTAACCAGCAATGAACCGGAAATCCCCGTCAGACGAGGCGTTAATTTAACCCCTAAGCGAGGCGTTGCAATGGTCGTTCAATAGTATATTTCGGAGCATCGAACACCTCGAAAGCATCGGGAAGGCCGAAGGGCATCCCCCCCATCCCCCTTTTTCGGAAAACCGCAAAAGAACTTTTTCGGTTTTCTCCCCTGAAATCTCCTGACAGCTTCGTCATAATCAGAATTGAAAGGTTCAATACGAACCTCACTCGAAGAATTCTATGGAGGTGGAAGGAATCTATGGCACTCTTACGTTGGCAACCTTTTTCCGAACTAGAAAACCTTCGCCGTCAAATGGATCAAGTCTTTGATGACATCAACGGCATGACGGGTATCGAAAGCAATAACCCGTTAGGTTGGCAACCTGCCATCGAACTGTCTGATCGAGATAATAACCTGATCTTACGGGCGCAGATCCCCGGCTTAAACGCAGAAGATTTAGATATTAGCGTGAGCCGTGATACCGTGACACTTAAAGGTGAACATCGTCAGGAAGACGAGTCCCAAGATCAAGGGTTCTATCGTTCTGAATTCCGGTACGGTAGCTTCCAACGCACCATTAACCTACCTGTCGCGGTAGAAAACGATCAGGTTGAAGCAGAATTTAACAATGGTGTCCTCACCTTAACTCTACCCAAAGTTGAGGAAGCGAAAGACAAAGTAGTGAAAATTAACTTAGGTAGCAACAAGCAAGAACAACTTCAATGACCCCCACCTACTTCGTGAGGTGGGGGAGTGGGGAGAGATAACCTTCCCGTAGCTGCGAATAGCTCTCCAGGGGTATTGCGGATTAACACTACTGGTCGTTTCTCTAGACCGGATTAGCTGTAAGGGGGCG